>JAISAI010000021.1 GCA_031266795.1 Eubacteriales Family XIII. Incertae Sedis bacterium | reverse complement strand
GACGGAATGGGGCATCCGCCGCGGCGGATTGCATTGGGGGCAACCGCTGACGCATCCCCTCAAGGACGCCGCCACCATTTCCGACGTGGAATCCTACAAAGGCTATCCAAATCCGGACGACTTCATTACAAAGTATACGAAAGAGCAGGAAGAGTGGGCGGAGGGCTACTGCCTGATCGGCGGGTGCTGGTCGCCGATCTTCCACGACTCCACGGAGCTCGTCGACATGGAGGAGTTCTTCGTCAAGATGTATACGGATCCCGCCGTATGCGAGGCGATCATCGCGAAGTGCTGCGAATTTTATCTGGAGCTTGACAGGCGGACATTCGCGGACAACCCCGGGAAAGTCGATATGTATTTCATAGGGAACGATTTCGGGTCACAGCGGGCGCTTCTCATGTCGCCCGATATGTGGCGCAGGTTCTACAAGCCCTACGTCGCGAAGCTCATCGCGCAGGCAAGGCAAAACGGGTGCGTTACCGCTATCCACTCCTGCGGCGACATACATGAGATCATCGGGGACTTCATCGAAATAGGCGTGGACGCGATCAATCCGATCCAGATCGGCGCCGAGCATATGAAGCCGGAGGATCTCATGGATACATTCGGCGCCGACTGCGTCTTTTTCGGCGGCATAGACGAGAACAATATACTGCAATACGCTACGGAGGAAGAGGTGCGCGCGGAGACGCGCCGCATCATAGACATACTCGGCAAGCACGGAAGGTATATCGTCGCGGCGTCCCACGACTATCTGCTGCCGGAGATACCGGCGAAGAGCATCGTGGCTATGTTCGACGAAGCGAAAAAATACGGGACGGGACGGTAGCGCCCTACGGCGCGGCAGAGGTGAAGGGAGGCTCAGTTTGGCGGATCAGGAACGCGAAGCGGGACGGGTGATGTTGGAAATGCGAGGCGTTTCCAAACAGTTCCCCGGGACATTGGCTGTCGACCGCGTCGACTTCAAGGTAAAGACCGGGGAAGTACACGCCCTCATGGGAGAGAACGGCGCGGGCAAATCCACGCTCATGAAGATGCTCGCCGGCCTGTTCAACGACTATACGGGCGAGATATTCGTGGACGGGGAGCCGGTCAAGCTCACATCGCCCACGCTCGCAAAGCAGGCGGGCGTAGCGATGATCTATCAGGAATTGAGCATCGCCTACAACAGGACGGTGCAGGAGAACGTATTCGCCGGCCAGATGCCTGTCAAGGGGAAGATCGTCGACAAACACGCGCTCAGGGATATGACGATCGACGTATTGAAACAGGTGAAGCTCGACGGCAAGATCGACCCCGCGACGCCGATGAAGAACATCAGCCAGCACGAGTCGCAGCTCATCGAGATAGCCAAGGCGCTGAAAGACAATCCCAAGATACTCGTCATGGACGAACCCACCTCATCCCTCTCGACGGAGGAGGTCGGGACCATGTTCGACCTGATACGCGAGGTGAAGGCCAAGGGCTACGCGCTCGTCTACATCTCCCACCATCTGCAGGAGGTGTTCGACATAGCCGACCGCGTCACCGTGCTGAGGGACGGCAAGCTCATCGACACGTGCAACGTGAAGGACGTTTCGAAGGAGGCCTTGGTCGAGATGATGGTCGGCCAGAAGATGTCTGATTTCTACAAACGCACAGACAAGGCGATCGGGGACGTCGTACTCGACGTCGAGGGGCTGACGCACTACGGCTTCGTGCACGACGTATCGTTCAAGCTGCGAAAAGGGGAAATACTCGGGCTCACGGGCCTCGCCGGCTCGGGCAGGAGCGAACTCGGCCGGGTGATCGGCGGCATAGACCGGATGAACGCGGGAAAATGCCGGATCGACGGCAGTGAGGTAAAGACGAAGGATATGTGCAATATGGTGAAGCACGGCGTCGCCTATCTCACGGAGAACCGCAAGACGGAGGGCTTGGCTCTCAGGCTGTCCGCACGCGACAACATATTTTCCGCTATTATCCCAAAACTCTCAAAGGGACCCGTCTACCTGCCAAAGTCGGGCGACGGCGTGCTCAACGAGCTGTATGAGGGGCTGAACATCGTGCCGCGCGACAAGAATCTCACGGCGTCAAACCTGTCCGGCGGCAACCAGCAGAAGGTGCTGCTCGCCAAATGGATGGCGACGAAACCCAAGGTGCTGATCCTCGACGAGCCTACGAGGGGGGTGGATGTCGGAGCGAAAAAGCTCATCCACGAGACGATCGAAAAGTTGGCGTCCGAGGGTATATCCGTACTGCTCATATCGTCCGACCTGCCCGAGATCGTATCGCTCGCCGACCGCATCATAGTCATGAAGCAGGGCCACCTCATCGGGGAATTGACGAGGGAGGACGGTTTCGACGAGAGCAAGGTGCTGCTCGCGTCCAACGGAGAAAGGAGCGTGTTCAGTGTTGAATACTGACGTAAGCGCGGGTGGGAACAGGCTGTTCGACTCCGTGAAAAATTCAAACTTCTCTACCATCGCAAACAGGTTCGGCGTATTTCTCATGATCGGCGCCCTTCTCATAGTAGGCGCGTTCGCCTCGCCGCAGTTTTTCAGCACGAGCAATTTCCTGAACATCCTGTCGGCCGTGTCGATACTCGGCATGGTGGCCGCGGGCGTCGCGTTCGTCATCTACTGCGGCAAGTACGGCGATATGTCCGTGCCTATGGTGATGGCCATATCCGGCGTCATCTCCGTGGAGTTCATGCGCTACGGCCTCGTTCCGGCCATATGCGGCGCCGTCGTGACGGGGGCGATCATCGGCTGCATCAACGGGGTCGTCATCGGCAAGCTCAAGGTGAACGCGATCATATGGACGCTCGCGATGAACTTCATCCTCGAGGGCCTCGTGAGGTGGTCCTATCAGGGAAATCAGATATACCCGGATATGGCTACGGAGGACACGTACCAAACCGGCTTCCTCCTCCCTATCATGTACAAGCTCGACAAGAATATAATGAATATAGACCTCACGTCGCGCGCGGCGGACTTCAACGGGCTCGCGCAGACGTACTTCTTTGGCCGCATCCCTCTTATGCTCGTCGTCATGATATGCGTCATGATCGTGTGTTTCTTCATCATGAGCAAGACGTCGTTCGGCAACCAGCTCAAGGTGGTCGGGTCGAACTACGACGTAGGCAACACATCAGGCATCAGGGCGACAAGCGTCGTGATGGGCGCGTTCATGATCTCGTCGATCTGCGCTTCCCTTGCCGGCGTGTTCATCACTTCGATCAACAAGGTCGGCGCTTTCTACGTGGGCCAGGGATACGACTTCCAAGCGGTGACAGCCATCATACTCGGCGGTATGAGCCTCGCGGGCGGGCGCGGCAATATTATCGGGGTATTCGGAGGGGTGTTCCTCATGGGGCTTATCAGCAATATCCTGACGCTGTTCGGTGTGGGGACGTTCACGCAGAAGATGATCTCCGGCGGCATCTTTATCGTTGTGGTGGCGGTCAACGCCAGATCTCTGAGAAAGTTGGGGAGAGACGATGCTTAAAAATATCAACAGAAGCAATCTTGTAACGAAGGGCAACGAGAACAGGATATATATATTCCTTGTCATCGTGTTCATCGTGCTTGCGATAGCTTATCCCGATTTCTTTTCCTCCTCCAATATCAAGGCGCTTACGACGACGTGCCTTCTTCCGATATTGGCGAGCATAGGCTTTACCTACGTGATGATAGGAGGGAATTTTGACCTCTCCATAGGGGCGGTCATCAACGCCGGCTCCGTCATCTGCATGGGCGAGTTCAACCGGTTCTTTACGGGCTTCGGCGGGGACTCGGGCGGCGGCGGCGCGCTCTTCGGGGCGTGGGCGCTCGCGTTTGTCTGTGCTATCGCCATCGGGGTCGGAATAGGCGCCTTGAACGGATTTTTGGTGGCAAAGGTAAAAGTGCATTCTTTTATAGTCACGATCGGCATGCTGACGGCGGTGTCGGGCTTTGTGTACACGTACAGCAAGGGCAATACGATCAGCGTGAACAGCTACGCGCTCGTCGATGTGATAGACAAGCCGCTCGTGTCCGCCCCTTACATCGAGATGATCACGCCGCGCTTTATCGTCGTGGTGGCTATCGTCGCCATATTCGAGCTCGTGCTGCTAAAGACGCGCTGGGGCTACGACCTGTTCATGGTCGGCAGCAACAAGGAGACCGCTTTCCAGGCGGGTATCAACACCGAGAAAAAAGTGTTCACCTCGTTCATGCTCTCCGGCTTTACGGCCGCCCTGAGCGGCGCCCTGTTCGCCGTGTCCATGAACGCGGCCGTGCCGAACTACGGCGAGCGCGGCATAGCCCCGCTCATGATGGTGCTCGCGTCGACGATCATCGGCGGCACGGTGATGACGGGCGGCAGCGGCAGCGTCGTCAAGACGGCCATAGCCGTGCTCACGATACAGTCGATATTCAACGGGCTCATCAGCATGGGCATGGGCTTCGACGCGCAGGTGCTCTCCGCGGGGGTGCTGCTCGGCGCCGTCGTGTTCTACGAGTCGTTCTCCCTGTACAGGCAGAGCCTAAGAAAGGGCGAACGCCCAGCGCTGCTGCGCGAGGCCGAGGAGATGAAGCATCGCCTCCCCGCAAAGACGTAGGGGATATTCATTGATCCGTGACGCGTGTAATTTTCGCGTTATAGTTTGTTTAGGATACGTAATTCAAAAGGAAGAAAAAGGAGGAAGGTTATTATGAAGAAAAAGTTATGGTTGATTATTGCTCTTTGCGTCGTGATGGCTGCCACGATGTCGCTTGCGGCATGCGGCGGCGGCGCGACGGAAGAGCCGGCGGCAGAAGAGCCCGCAGCGGAAGAGCCGGCGGCGGAAGAACCCGCGGCCGAAGAGACTACGGCGGAAGAGCCCGCGGCCGGAGGCGACAATCTTCAAGCGTCCAAGGATCTCATGCTCGACCTCGAGTCGGTGAAGGGCAGCGACGGCCAGTCCTTGCTCATCTACGGCGAGTCGCGCGCCGTGCCGGCGCGTCCGGACGATCCGGATTCGCTGTCCGACGAGGATCCGCTCAAGTATTGGGACATCGAGTATGCGGGCCGTGAGACCCAAAAAGAGCCGGCCATCGAATCCCCCGGCGACGGCTGCATCGGCAAGAAGGTCATAGCCATCGGCCAGTCGGAGCACCCGTACTGGACGGCGGTATTCAACGGGGCCACCACGGCGTCTACAGCCCTCCAGATGGAGCTGACGACATGGAATCCGAACGGCGACCTGAATCAGCAAAATCAGCTGATCGACAAGGCCATAGCCGAAAAGCCGGATCTCATCATGCTCTCACCGCTCGACGCGAAAGCGAGCGCGCAGCAGTTCAAGAAGATCTATGACGCCGGCATCCCCGCGATCGCCTACAACATGGTCCCGTCCGACGAGGCTATGAAGTACGTGCTCGTGCTGACGGCGCCCGACGACTTCGGCCAGTTCAAGATGCTCGGCGACTACGTCGCGAATGATGTCGGCGGCACAGCCGGCGTGTGCTATATGACGCACCTTCCCGGCGGTTCGCCCTACTTCGCGCGCTACTCCAATGTGAGGGCGTTCTATGCGGAGAACTATCCGGACATGAAGTACCTCGACCATCAGTCTCCCGGGTTTGAAGCGCCCAAGGCCAAGCAGGTCGTAGCCGACTGGATCACGAAGTACGGGGACGACCTGAACGTGATCGTGCTCGCCGACGACTCCGCGCAGGCTGAAGGCTGCGCACAGGCCATCGCTGAGGCCGGACGCGACGACATCAAGGTCATAGCGGCGGGCAACTCGAAGGTCGGCATGGACCTCGTGAACAGCGGCGGGCTCTTCGCCATCACGTACCAGTCGGCTGAAGCCGACGGCGCCATCGCGATCAGGGCCGCGGCCGAGTATTTCAACGGCGAGAGCCTCGATCCCTGCTACTACCTGCCCCAGGCGGTAATAACGAAGACAAACGTAGCGGACTACGAGCCAGCGCAGTGGTAATACGTCACTATCGCACCGGACGGCGGACGGCGGGGGCTGTCCTCTGACGGTAAGCACAGGCGACGGCTCCGCGTTGCGGAGCCGTCGCCCACAAGGGGATGCCATGCTTCATGACCCGAGCCACATAACTCCTATCCCGGTTGACGAAGAGATCGTTCTTGACGAAAACGACAAGGATGCCCTCAGGCGCCTCGGCGAGGAATACGCCGCGTACGGCGAGAGGGACTCGGCGAGCGGAAAGGACGCGCTGTGGCGCGGCCTGAACGATCTCAAATCCAAGAGGCCCATGGTGTGGATCAACGAGATCCCGTGGCACGAGATGGACGTGGACGAAGAGCTCACGCCCCGCTGCTCGCACCCGTGGGCGAAAGAACTCGAAACTTCACTGCGAAGAACGATTTACCAAGCAAAGCACATGCCGGGGGATATGATCGTCAGCCCCTTCATCGAATGCCCGAAAGTCTTTCACAGCACGGACTTCGGCATAGTCGAAAAGGTGGAGACGGCCGTCACGGACAAGGACAGCGAAATCTATTCCCGGCATTTTGAAATACAGATCAAAGACCCTGAAGATATAGAAAAGATACGCATGCCCCAGATCACGTACTTAGAGGCGGCGACCGAACGCCGTTACGCCACCATGCTGGAGCTGTACAGGGATATCGCTGAGGTTCGCCTTGTCGGGCAGACGCATATCTGGTACACGCCGTGGGATTTTCTCATCCGCTGGTGGGGCATATCGGAAGCGCTCATGGATCTCGTGGTCAGGCCGGACATGGTGCACGAGGCCTACGAGCGCATGGTCGACGCGTGGATGACGGAGCTCGACCAGCTTGACGAGCAAAACCTTCTCTCACTCGACGCGAACAACACGCGCGTCGGGTCGGGCGGGTACGGCTACGCGTCCGGGCTGCCGGGGCCGGGCTACGACCCTGGCCACGTGCACCCGCACAATATGTGGGGCTGCTCAAACGCGCAGATATTCTCGTCGGTGTCGCCGGCGATGCACTGGGAATTTGCCATCGAACACGATCTCAGGTGGCTCGCGCGCTTCGGGCTCACTTACTACGGCTGTTGCGAGCCCTTGGACAAGAAGATGGACATCGTGAGCCGCATACCGAATCTGCGCAAGGTCTCCGTTTCGCCGTGGTGCGACAGCAAGGAGGCCGTACGCGCTATAGAGGGCCGGTATGTGATGAGCCGCAAGCCGAGCCCCGCCATATTCGTGCCGCAGCCTTTCGACATCGACGCGGCCGAAAGGCAGCTGCGTGAATTTCTCGATCCGGCAAAAGAGGCGGGGGGCCATACCGAGATAATAATGAAGGATATTTCGACCGTCGTGAAAAAGCCCGAACATCTTTGGGCGTGGGAGAAGATGGCGATGCGCGTCGCCGAGGACTACGCCGTGTGACGGGCGGCGCCGGCAAGGAGGAATGCCATGGGCAAAACCGAAAAGCTCGAGAGAATGAAAAAAACACTGGCGCACGAGGAGGCCGACCGCGTCCCTCTCAGCGATTTCTTTTGGACGGGGTTCATGAAGAGAGCGAAGGAAGCGTGGGGCGACGACGTCGATATGTACCGGAAGTTCGATCTGGACTACATAGTCATAACGCCGAATATGGACCCGGTCATACGGGATTTTGAGGTGGTGTCCAAAGAGGGCGACGACATGCGGCTCAAAACCGGCTTCGGCGCGACCGTGCTGAGGAAGCGCGACCTACCGATGCCGCACTACGACGAGTTCTCCGTCAAGACGCCGGACGATATGGCGGGCTTCGCGTTCGAGCCGGCGGACGACCCGAGGCGATTTTTCAAGGGCGGCGACGACCAGATCAACGGCATAGGGGACGCGATCAACCGCGACCTGCCGCCGTGGATCGACAGAGTGGGCGCGTACGTGGACGATTTCCCCGTATTCGGCTCCGTCTGCGAGGGCTACGAATATCTGTGGCGCTGCATAGGCTCCGAGAACGCCCTGTACTGGATGCTGCTCGAAAAAGAGAAATTCGACGCGTTCGTCGCGCGGATAGGCGACTTCCTCGCGCGCTTCACGGAGGCGCAGATCGAGGCGGCGGGCGGCAAGCTCTCCGGCATGTACATATGGGGCGACGTGGCGTACGTGAACGGGATGCTGTTCTCCCCGGCGGTCTGGCGCGAGACGTTCAAGCCGATCACGGCGCGGATCATCGACATCTGCCACAGGAACGGGCTCATGGCGATCTATCACGGCTGCGGCAACGCGACGCCGATCTACGAGGATTTCATCGAGATCGGGCTTGAAGGCTACAACCCGCTCGAGGTCAAGTCAAAGCTCGACGTCGTGGAGCTCAAGCCGAAGTTTGGCGACAGGCTGACCTTTGTCGGCAACATCGACGTGCGCGAGCTCGAAAGCGGTGACCGGAAACGCATCAAACGCGAAGTCCTTTACAAGCTTCAAGCTGCAAAGGGCGGCGGCTATATTATTCAAAGCGACCACTCCGTATCGAGCGAAGTCATGCCCGAATCATACGCCTACATGGCGGAATTGACGCGCGAGTACGGGAAATACCCGCTTGATACGGACCGCATCGCGAAGGAGATCGAAGAGATAGAGCGGGCGTTGTATAAATAAGGAGGGAGTACTATAATGAGAGTAGGCCAAGTCATCGGGCTCAGACCCGAATGCTTTGCGAAATACAAGGCCCTGCACGCGGACGCGTGGCCGGAAGTCAACCGGATGATCCTCGAATGCAATATCCGCAACTATTCGATCTATCACTACGACGGGCTTCTGTTCGCTTACTTTGAATATGTGGGCGACGATTTTGAGGCCGACATGGCGAAGATGGCTGCGGACCCAAAGACGCAGGAATGGTGGGGCGAGTGTATGCCCTGCCAAAGGCCGGTGGCCGAAGCGAAGGACGGCGAGTGGTGGGCCGACATTGAAGAACTGTATCATTTGGATTGACGCGGAAGAGAGTTTTCAGAGGTTTTTTGAGTTAATTTCATGGCTACTACGATCAAAGACATTGCGGAAAAGACCGGGCTCGGGCTCGCGACCATATCAAAGCATCTGAACGGGGGCAACGTCCGGCCGGAAAATAAAATCGCTATCGATAAAGCCGTCAAGGACCTGAACTACTCCGTCAACGAGGCCGCGCGCAGCCTGAAGACAAAGCGCTCGTTCGCGATCGGCGTCGTCCTGCCGGAGATCAACAATTCTTTCTTCATGCAGATACTCACGGAGATGGAGCGCGTCTTCAAGCGTGAAAACTACGTCATCGTCATCAGCGACTGCCGCGAGGATGAGGCGCTCGAGGCCGAGTCGGTCAGATTCCTCATGAACAAATCTGTCGCGGGGATCATCAGCTTTCCCGTGGGGCGCAACAGCAAGTACCTGAAACCGGCGCTGAAGGCCGGCGTGCCCGTCATGCTGATCGACCGCACGATCCCGGACCTGAAAGGGAAGGTGGACAGCGTGATCATCGACAATGTAGAGATCTCGCGCAAAGCCACCGAATTTTTGATCAACAACGGCCACAGGAACATAGGAATCATCGCGGGCCCCGAAAATACGTACACGGCCGACCGCAGGCTTCAAGGCTATCGCGAAATATTGGAGGAGAACGGCATACCCGTGCGGCCGGAGCATATAGCGCGCGTCGATTTCACGGTCGAAGGGGGGATGAACGGCCTGAAAAAACTCATGGAGAAAAAGACGGACATCACGGCCATCTACGCCGTCAACCATATGATGACGCTCGGCGCGCTCATGGGGCTCCGCGCCAAAGGGCTGAAGGTGCCGGACGACATCTCGTTCATAGGGTTTGACAGTATGGACTGGGCAAAGATTAATATTCCGTCCCTCACCATAGTGGAGCAACCGATGAAATCGATCGGCAGACAAGCCGCGGAATTGTTCATCAAACGGCTCGGAAAGAAGAGCGACACTATGCCAAAGCAGTCGATCGTATTGTCGGCCACGCTGAATATCGGTGAATCGGTTAGATCAACTTCATAGACGCGGCGGGCCGTGGGAAATCAGGTAAATAAATGGATACTACACTTACAACAGTGGGAAAGTCGCAGCTTCCACGCATTGGGATAGGTACGTTCGGCTCCGATACCTACGGGGCGGAAAACGTATCCGACGCCGTGGCTCTCGCGCTTCGCGCCGGGTATCGCCTGTTCGACTGCGCCTCTGTATATGGCAACGAGGACAGGATCGGGCAGGTTTTCGCGGAGGCGATAGGCGAGGGGGTTTGCCGCCGTGAGGATATGTTCGTCATATCGAAGGTGTGGAACGATATGCACGGCGAGGGCCAGGTGCTGCGCTCTATCGAAAAGAGCCTTTCTGATCTGGGGCTCGGCTACGTGGACGCGTATTTCCTCCATTGGCCGTTCCCAAACTACCACGCGCCCGGATGTGGCGGCGACGAACGCAATCCTGATTCCGTGCCGTTCTCGACTGGCCGGTTCATGGCCGCGTGGCGGCAGATAGAAGAGGCCACGGATCGCGGGCTGGCGCGCTATGCCGGTATGTCAAACATGACGATCCCAAAGCTCGAAGCCGTCCTGCCGCTCTGCCGCGTACGGCCGGCCTTGATCGAAATGGAGCTCCATCCGGCTTTTCAGCAGCCGGGGCTGTTTGACTACTGTGTAGCGCGCGGGATCCAGCCGGTCGGCTTCTGCCCTATCGGTTCGCCCGCGCGCCCGACGCGCGACAGGGCGCCGGGCGACATAGTCGACACGGAAATGCCCGAGATCGTGAAGATCGCCGAGGCCCACGGCATACACCCCGCCCTCGTCTGCCTCAAATGGTCGGCGCAGCGCGGCGCCCTACCCATACCGTTCTCGGTCAAGGAGCCCCAGATCATCGCAAACTTAGCCTCCGTGTATGAGGATCCCCTTACGGATGAGGAGATGCGGGCGATAGGCGCGGCGGACAGGGACTGCCGCCTCGTCAAAGGGCAGGTATTCCTTTGGGAGGGCGCGCGCGGCTGGGAGGATCTCTGGGATTTGGACGGCACGATCGCCGGAAGCGCCCTATGACCGATAGCTATCTTCTCGGAATAGACATAGGGACGTCCGCGTGCAAGGTGACGCTCTTCTCCGTAGACGGGGAGATCGTCGCGCGGGAGGCCGGGGATTTCCGGATATACCGCCCCGCGCCCGGTTGGGCGGAGCAGGATCCGAACGAGTGGTGGGATGTGTCGTCGGCAGCGGTAAAGCGGCTGCTCTCATCGTCCGGCGTGGACGCTGCGCGGATAGCGGGGGTCGGCGTGGACGGGCAGAGCTGGTCGGCGATCCCGATAGACAGGGACGGCACGGTACTGCGCAACACCCCTATCTGGATGGATACGCGCGCGGCGGGCATCTGCCGGAGCGTCGTGGAACGCTTCCCGGAAGAGGAGATTTTTCATATCTGCGGCAATCCGTTCAAACCGTGCTATACGACGCCAAAAATCCTTTGGTATGAAAAAGAGGAGCCCCGATTATTCGAGAAAACCTACAAGATACTGCAATCGAACGCCTTTATCGTATTCAGGCTGACGGGCGAGCTTTCGCATGATCTGTCACAGGGGTACGGCCTCCATTTTTTTGACATGAGGAAGCGCGGGCTCGACGGCGCCGCGGCGAGCCGGCTCGGCGTTGACGCCTCGCTGATCCCGCCGCTCTGCGAGAGCCACGGCGTCGTGGGCGCGGTGACGCGCAAGGCCGCGGCGTGTACGGGACTGGCGGAGGGTACGCCTGTGGTCGCGGGCGGGCTCGACGCGGCCTGCGGCACGCTCGGCGCGGGAGTCGTCACAGGAAAACAGACGCAGGAGCAGGGGGGCCAAGCAGGCGGAATGAGCATCTGCACGGAGAGCTACCGCGCGGACCCGCGCCTCATACTGTCGCCGCACGTCGTGCCGGGTATATGGCTCCTGCAAGGCGGGACGGTCGGCGGCGGCGGCGCGTTGAAATGGGCGGAAGCAGAGCTCGGCGCCGCTGAGCGCGCGGAGGCCGGGGCGAGGGGCGTTTCGGCGTTCCGCGTGCTCGACGAGGAGGCGGAGCGGATAGCCCCCGGCTCGGACGGCGTGGTATTTTTGCCGTATCTGTCCGGCGAGCGTTCGCCTCTCTGGGATGAACGGGCGAAGGGCGTCTGGTACGGGCTTGACTACCGCAAGACGAGGGCGCACCTGTTTCGCGCCGTGCTCGAGGGCGTGGCCTTTTCGCTCAGGCACAATATCGAAACCGCGCGCGAAGCCGGCGCGGAAGCCGGAACGCTTCACACGACGGGGGGCGGCGCGGCCAGCGGGCTGTGGAACAGGATCAAGGCCGACGTCACCGGCCATGAGATCGTCGTGACCGGCGCGGAGTCGGCCACCGGCGCGGGCGCGGTGATGCTCGCGGGCGTCGGCACGGGGATATATAGCGGCTTCAAAGAGGCGGTCTCCGTATTCACGAAGGAAAACGCGCGCTACGGGCCCGACGCGAAGAACAAGGCGGTCTACGACCGCGGCTATGAGATATACCGGGAGCTCTATGAACGGCTCCGTCCCGTGATGCACCGAAAAGAAGCCCTATAGGAGGCAAAAATGAAAGCGGCTGTTTTATACGGAAATGAAGACATTCGCTACGGCGACTGGCCGACGCCGGAGGTAAGGCCCGGCGCCGTGAAGATCGCCGTGAAAGCGAGCGGGATATGCGGCAGCGACGTGCCGCGCGTACTGCACGGGGGCGCGCACCGCTACCCGATCGTGCTCGGCCACGAGTTTGCGGGCGTCGTATGTGAAACGGGCGAGGGTGTGACGAAGATCCGCCCGGGAGACACCGTGACCGTCGCGCCGAGGATACCGTGCTTTGCCTGCGACGACTGCCTCGCGGGGAATATAGCGCAGTGCAAACGCGACAGCTTCATAGGCTCGCGGGAGCAGGGAAGTTTTGCCGAATACATCGTCGCGCCGGAAAAGAACGTCGTGCCGTACGACCCATCCGTGCCGTTTGAAATCGCCGTATTCTTCGAGCCGGCCACGGTCGCCCTGCACGGCGTGCGCAATGTGGGCTTTGACGGCGGCGGAAACGTCGCCGTGATAGGCGCCGGTACGATAGGGCTCTTCGTCGTCCAATGGGCGAAAATGCTCGGAGCGCGGCGCGTGGCCGCTTTTGACGTCGATCCCGCGCGGCTTTCGCAGGCCCGCGCCCTCGGCGCCGATAGGGCCGTGGACAGCGGCGGCCCGGACTGGGAGGCGAACGCGGCGTCCCTCACGGACGGCAAGGGCTTCGATTGGGTCTTCGACGCGGCCGGCAACAACGCGACATTGAGAGCGTCGCTCAGGCTCGCGGCGGCCAAAGCGAAGATAAGCCTTATCGGTACGCCACAGGAGGGCGTTTCATTCTCCAAGGACGAATGGGAGCTCATCAACCGCAAGGAGCTATGGATCAGGGGCTGTTGGCAGAGCTACAGCCTGCCGTTCCCCGGCGCGGAGTGGGACATGACGGCCCGCGCGTTTGGCGACGGGAGCCTGAAAGCGGACGAGAGTTTCATCTTCAGGAAATACCCGCTCGCCGACGCCGCCGAGGCCTTCGGGCTTTTCAAAAACCCCGCGCAGGTACACGGAAAGGTGCTGCTTATAAATGAAGACAAATAGCGAACATACCGAAAATACGATCAGGGCGTTGATAAGGCGCAGAGCCTCGGGCGAGCACTGCGGCATATACGCCGCGTGTACGGCAAACGCGCAGGTGATTCAGGCCGTCATGGAGGCCGGGATAGATCACGGCATCCCCGTCCTCATCGAAGCGACGGCCAATCAGTGCAACCAGTACGGAGGCTACAGCGGCATGCTCCCCTCGGACTTCGCAAGGTATATAGCCGCTCTCGCGGAAAAGACGGGCTTTGATCCGTCGCGCGTGATTCTCGGCGGCGACCACCTCGGCCCGCTCGTCTGGAAAAGCGAGCCCGCGGAGCAGGCGATGGGGAAGGCCGAGGAGCTCGTGCGCCTGTTCGTGGAGGCCGGATTCGGCAAGATACACTTGGATACGAGCATGAAGCTCGCGGACGACGACCCCTCCCTGCCCCTGTCGGACGATGTCATCGCCGAGAGGGCCGCGCGCCTCGCGGCCGTATGCGAATACGCGGCGAAGAAAGCCGGGCGCGAAATCGAGTACGTCGTCGGGAGCGAGGTGCCGGTTCCCGGAGGGGCGCAAGCCTCGGAAGCCGACCCTTTCGCCGTGACCGCGCCCGAGGATTTTGAGAAGACGTGGGCCGCGTTCAAAAAGGCCTTCGGCGAAAAATCCTTGGACGACGCCCTCGCGCGGGTC
This sequence comes from Eubacteriales Family XIII. Incertae Sedis bacterium, assembly GCA_031266795.1. GTDB lineage: Bacteria > Bacillota > Clostridia > Peptostreptococcales > Anaerovoracaceae > JAIRPC01. Next base: position 4,991 of record JAISAI010000021.1, on the reverse strand, counting down.
GTCGGCGTCGTCGTCCAGCCGGGCGTCGAATTTGGCGACGATACCGTGCATCCCTACGACCGCGCGGCGGCGGCCGCGCTCATGGGAACGCTCGCCAAAACGACGTACGATTCCCTCATATTCGAGGGCCACTCCACGGACTATCAACCGCGGGCCAAGCTCAGGGAGTTAGTGGAGGACGGCGTGGCGATTTTGAAAGTCGGGCCCGCCCTCACGTTCTACTTCCGCGAGGCGGTCTTCGCGCTCGCGCAGATCGAGGGTGAGCTGTCTCTTCCGGCGCCGTCGCGTTTTCGCGAGGTACTCGACGAGTGCATGGCCGCGCGTCCGGACGATTGGGACAAATACTATACGGGAACGGAGGAGGAGCGGCGCCTGAAACGCAAATACAGTTTTTCCGACAGGAGCAGATATTATTTTACGGATAAAAAAGTGCGCGCCGCGCTCGAAACGCTCTTTTCGAATATCGACGCCGCCGATGTCCCCGCCTCGCTCCTGTCGCAGTACCTCCCCTCCACGTATGACCGCCTACGCAACTCGGGCGTAGGGCCGCCGTTCAAGGCCGCCGGCCTCGCTCGCGCGCGCGTCCGCGACTGCATCGACGATTACCTGTACGCCGTCCTGTGATGAAGACAAAAAAACAAGGAGCCGGAATCCAGTATCCCGGCCCCCCATTTTAGAGAAAGAATATTGATTCGTCAATCGTAAATTAATTGTGCAATATCGGGGTCGTCCATATTGGCTGACGTATACCACTTTGCGCCCGTATCCACATCCTGCACCGGCTCGCCATTCGCGGCGGCTACCGCAAGCGCGACGGCCTGGTAGCCGATCTGATAGGGATCCTGCGTGACAGCGCCGAGGAAGAGCCCGTCTCTCACGGCCTTCTTCTGCGTAGCTCCGGCGTCAAAGCCCGCCACGATCAAGTCCGCGTAGGTCTTGCCGTCGCCGAGGTCGGCGCCGTCGTTCGTCGCGTTCAGGAATCCGGTGACCGCGCCTTCATTCGACAGGAATACGCCCACGAGGTTCTTCTCGGAGAGTACGGCCTGTGCGCCGTTCTTCATGTCGGCTGCGTCGGGTGTCGGCGGGACCTGCACGAAGACATTGACTACGGCCGCGTCAGAGGCCGGCGCCGCGTACATATCGTGCCCCGTGATCGCAACGCCGCCGGGGAATATCGCCTCAACCAGCTCCTTGAACTTGTCGAGATAGCCCTTCGTACGCCCTATGATGGACGTCGACGTCGCGTCCTGGGAGAGTACCGCCACGGTGACCGGATTGTCAGCCGTCGCGCCTTCGATCGCCGCCTTGAACGCAGCGTCATTCATCATCTCTTCAGCAGCCAACGCTGCGGCGTTCTCGTTGTCCGTCGAAGCGGTCGCCTTGATGGAGCCCTCGGGAGCGTCCGGCACGCCGGAGTCAAAACCGATGATCGGGATGTCCTTTCCCACGGCTTCGTCGAGCTGGCCTTTGACGGCGTCGGTGTCGAGCGCCGCAAGGCAGATCGCGTTCGGGTTTTGCGCGAGCGCGGCGTTGATCATGTCGACTTGGACATTGATCTCGCTCTCGCTTCCCGGGCCGTTGAATTCCATCTGGCCCACGCCGAGCTCAGCAGCCGCGTCCTCAGCGCCCTGTTTGACCACTTGCCAAAACTGATGCTGGAAGCCCTTCGCGATGACAGGGATGTTCAGAGCGGAATTGTCCACGGCCGCTTCAGCCGCCGGCTCCGGCTCAGTCGCTTCGGGCTCCGCTGCGGGCTCTTCTTCCGTTGCGGCAGGTTCTTCGGCCGCCGGCTCTTCGCTGGCGCCGCCTCCGCACGCTACCATCGTGAACGTCAACGCCACGATCAAAAGCGCGGAGAGGATCAGATACTTCATCTTCATATTCTTTTTCATTTTCCCTATGTTCCTCCTTTTTTCACTTTCCTCTTGATTCTCTTCCTATTCGACTATAACCACTATATGCCCTGCGCCCCATTGACGGGGCAAAAAGCCTCGAGTAAAATACGGCGGCGCCCACGGCCGCGCAGGCCCAACTACGATTTGATCCTGTTGGCGGAGTTCTGGCGATAAATATCCATCATGACCGCCAGCACGACAACTACGCCGATCAGCAGCGTCTGGAGCTGTTGCGGTATGCCGACCGCCATGAGGCCAACTTTCAACGTGGCCATGATGAACACGCCGATAATAGTGCCGGAGAGCGATCCCGAGCCGCCCGACAGGGACGTGCCGCCGATGACCACGGCCGCTATCCCCTGCAATTCCAATCCCGCGCCTCCCATGGGGATGACCGTCGTGAACGTCGCGGCGTACAGTATGCCCGCGAAGCCGATGAATATGCCGGAAACCATATATATGAGGAACAGCCAACGCTGCGTGTTGATGCCCGACAGGCGCGCGGCTTCGGCGTTCGAACCGATCGCGAAGGTGTACTTCCCGAACCGCGTCTTATTCAGCAGGAAGAACGCGATGACGAACAGCACGAGAAACCAGATGATGCCCACGGGGACGCCGTCCTGCGTCCGGAGAAATACCTGCTTGAACCAACCGCCCTCGTCGGCCATCGTCGGGAAGCGTTGGGTCTGCACATTCGCGATTGTCGCGCCAAATCCCTGAGCGATCATCATCGTACCGAGCGTAGCGATGAACGGGGGCAGCTTCAGCCGCGCGACGAGAAACCCGTTCAGCAAGCCGAACAATGTAGTGGTGACCAAGATGAGGATCAGGGACACTACCATGGGCAGATGCCACGTATTGAACGCCGTACCCCCGACGAGCGCCCCGCACATCATGACGGTGCCGAGCGAGAGGTCTATGCCTCCCGTGATGATAATGAACGTCACCCCTATCGCGAGAAAGCCTATGTAGTACGCCGACTCCAGTATGTTGACGGAAAAAGACGCGATGTCGAGGCCGCGCGCGAAATAGCCGTATGTCATAAAGAACACGAGCAATAGTACGAGCGAAGCCGCCGTCAGCAGTTTTTGCAAATCAAATCTTTTAACGCCCACTTCATTCGTCACGATCCCGCTTTTGCCACCCATGTTCTTCCTCCTCCATGAATACGCGTCAATGAATACGCGTCGTCGCGTAGTGCATGATGCTTTCCTGCGTCGCTTCCTCGATTTTCACTTCGCCTGTCTTGAAGCCCTCATTCATCACGACGATGCGATCGCTCATGCGCAACAGCTCCGGCATCTCCGAACTGATCATTATGATGGACTTGCCCTCGGAGATCAGCTGGCTCATCAGCTTGTATATCTCGCTCTTCGCCCCGACGTCTATGCCGCGCGTCGGCTCGTCAAATATGAGGATGTCGCAGTTGCGCACGAGCCATTTCGCGACTACGACCTTCTGTTGGTTCCCGCCTGACAGATTTCTGACGAGCTGCCTCAGCGACGGGGTCTTGATACCTATCTTGTCCACCATATCGCTTGCGGCGTCCGCGATCTTGCCCTCATCCACGACTATGCCGCGCATATAGTTTTCAAGCGACGCCATGACCGTGTTGTCGGCGACGGAAAGCCCGACGGCGAGGCCGAACGTCTTTCTGTCCTCCGATAAGTAACCGATGCCGCAGCCGACCGCGTCCATAGGGGAGTTGATGCGGGCCTCGCTTCCGTTTATGTATATCTGTCCCCCGGTCTTCGGATCGGCGCCGAATATCAGGCGCGCGGTCTCGGTACGCCCCGCGCCCATCAGCCCGGCAAGGCCGAGTATCTCGCCGCGGTACAGATCGAAGCCCACTCCGTGTACGTCGGGGGATTCCAAATCTTCCACGCGCATGACGACGGGCGCGTCCGGCGCCACCATGCTGTGAGCCTTTGGCTCCACATAGATAGTACGCCCTACCATCATACTGATGATCTGCGAGAGCTCCGTTTCGGATGTTTTGACCGTATCGATGTACTGCCCGTCGCGCATGACCGTGACGACGTCCGTGATCTTCTTCAGTTCCTCGAGACGGTGTGAAATATATACTATGGCGACGTTTTTCGCCTTCAGATCGTTTATGAAGCGGAACAAGTCCTCTATCTCCGAATCGGTCAGCGCGGCGGTCGGCTCGTCCATGATGAGTATATCCGCGTCGTATGTGAGGGCTTTCGCAATCTCCACCATCTGCTGCTTCGCGACGGACAGGCGGCTGAGCTGCTCTTCGGGATCTATATCCAGGTTCAGGGATTCGAGCACCGCGCGCGCGTCGGCGACGGTTTTCTTTTTGTCGAGAAATATCCCCTTTTTCGGCTCGCGCCCTATATAGATATTGTCGGCTACCGTCAGATGCGGCAGCAGATTCAATTCCTGATGGATCATGCAGACGCCGTCGCTGAGCGCGTCCGTCGGCGTTTTATATGAAACGCTTTGCCCCTTTACGACGACTGAGCCGTCGTCTTTCTCATATATACCGGCGAGTACCTTCATGAGCGTCGACTTGCCCGCGCCGTTTTCGCCTATGAGTCCGTGCACTTGCCCCTGATACACCTCGATCTGCGCATCATCCAAGGCATGAACGCCGGGAAAGCGTTTCTGGATTTTCCTCATGCTGACCACTGACTCCACGAAGCTACCTCCTCACATGCAAAGCGAATCGTTTCGCCTATTAACCTAAAATACCACCTCAAATCCGCGTTGTCAACATTTTTTTTACTGGAATTTTTTCGAAATTTACCGATTTTTTTTCGATAAATTTAATCCATAGCGGAAAACTGTTGACAATGCAGGTTTCGGGTGATATTTTATAAGCGAAACGATTCGTTCTACTTGCAAAGGAGGTAGGGAGGAATGAAAATAGGAATCAGACCCACTATTGACGGAAGAGAGGGCTCGCAGGGCGTGCGTCAGAGCTTGGAAGCCCAGACTATGGGTATGGCCCTGACGGCCAAAGCCCTGATCGAGGCGAACGTCAAAGACAGGGAGGGGCTACCCGTAGAGTGCGTCGTCGCCGACACGACGATAGGCGGCGTAGCGGAAGCCGCGGCGTGCCGGACGAAA
>JAISAI010000028.1 GCA_031266795.1 Eubacteriales Family XIII. Incertae Sedis bacterium | reverse complement strand
TCGCCCGTGACGGGCGTCGCCCAGCGCACTATGCCCTCAAAGCGCCTACCGAGCGGGTTCTCCTTTCCCGCGTACGCTTCGTTTCCCGGGTCGAACGTCAGGCCGGATACCTTCTCTTTCAGCGCCGCCACCTGCTCCGCGAGCGCCGCGCCTTCCACGTCCCCGGCCGCCCCGTCTATGAGGGCAAGCGACGCGCCTATCACGGACTGCATCATGGCTTCGTTGCTCGCCGTGTCCGCTACGATCTTCGCTATATCCTCGTCCTTGATCTTCGCGAGGGCATTCTTCAAGGCCTCGCTCTCGTCGGTCTTTTCCTCCGCCGCGTCGAGGGCCGTCACGACGCCGTTCACCGCCGCGATCACCATCTGCTTCGGCGTGTACATGCCTATGAAATGCGACGGGACATAGACGCCTTTCACATCGGAGACATAGATGTCCCCGGGACGCAGCTTTTGCAGCTCACCCCAATAGTCCTCCGAACCCACGTAGGTGTTTTCGCGCTTCGAGACATCCTTTCGCTTCGAGTCCATCGGATAGCTTTTTTTCGTGGAATTTTCCGAAATGACCTTTACCTGTTCCTTGCCCTCGGTATCGACGAACGTGATCTCGTCAAAGATCGGGACGTCGCGGTACGTGAATCCTTCGGCTGGCCGCGAGTGCCAGCCTCCTTTGTCCAAATTCTCTTCGTTCGTCGAGCTTGCCTTTTCGCCTTGCTCGCGCATGGACTCCGTCTGCACCCACGACATGCCGTCCTCGGCCAAAGCCCAGCTGCCCGTCTCGACTATGCCCGACGTGACGGCGTTGATGAACTTCGTGTATGCGGACTTGCCCGGCTTCATCGTGGCCGCGTAGCGTATGTCGTCGTCCCGTTCGTAGAGGAAGTCCGCGACGTTGCGGGCCGTGTCCGTCGTCATGCGCTCGATGTTCTCGACGGCGCTGTCGTTCAGGGCCTCTGCGGCGTCGGCAACCGCCATTTTTTGCACGGCGCCGCCGAACACGACGAACTGGTTCCACGCGATTGCGGCGAGTATGATGAGCGGTATGACCTTAGCTATGATAGATATGATGATTAACTTTGCGCGCGTACCCAATCCGAACCTATGCAATGCCTTGCCGAGAAATCTTGAGATGGGGTCTACGTCCTTGACCGACTCTTTCGCCATATACCTGTCCTTTTGCGTTTGAGGCAAGCCCCGAAAACCCTACGTACGCATCGCGTATAGTTTTGAGGAATCCCCCCTCTATGCTCCCTCTTTTTTTCGCTATTATATCATCATTGGGACGAAAATATCACTTAGTGCGTAATATCTCCTCGCTGGTAGCCTGTGTAGGAACGCGCTGCCGCGCGGCCGGCTTCTCTATGTTCCGTTCCTCGCCGTTCGCAGATCGTCCGCCATGGTGAGCGCGGCCGCGCGCGCGGCTTCGGCTACGACGAAGAGCGCCCGGTCAGCGCCGGGCGCGGCCGCGCGCAAAGCCTCGCCCGCAGCCGAGCGCCGCCACGCGGCGATGATCCCCCGGGACGAATTCACGATGCAGCCGCGCCCCTCCGCGTCAAAGAATCCCGCGAGGTCGGCCGCGCGCGCCCCTTGGGCGCCGTAGCCCGGCACGAGGAAAAACATGCGCGGATGCGCCTCCCTCAGCGCCCTGCCCACCTCCGGATGCGTGGCGCCCACGACAGCGCCTACGGCGCTGTAGCCGCGCTCGCCGACCAGCCCCTCGCCCCAGCTATCGACGTACGCGGCGACCCTCTCATAAAAGCGCGCGCCACAGCCGTCCGGTGCGACGCGCGCCGACGCGCCGGACGCCAGATCCAGCGGGGCGCCCACGGTCACGACATCCTGCAGCTCCGCGCTGCTCCTGTTGCTCGTCTTGACGAGCACGAACACCGACTTGCCCGTCTCGCGGCAGGCCTTCGTGAACGGCTCTATGCCGTCCGCGCCGAAGTACGGGTTGACGGTGATGGCGTCCTCGCGCCACACGTCGACGCGCAACGCGGCGCCGGACAGTCCGTCCGCGGGCCCGACCGTCGCGCCGCCGGTTCCGCCCACCTCATCCGCCGCGCCGTCTGCGGGCCCGACCGCCGCGCCCGAAAGGTGGGCGGCGTAGGCTTCCGCCGTGCTCGATATGTCGCCGCGCTTTATATCACCGACGACGTACAGCCCCCTGCCCGACGCGTATTCGCACGTGCGGATATACGCCGCGATACCATCCGCACCGTACATCTCGTACATGGCGATCTGCGGCTTGACGGCCGGGACTATATCCGCCACAACGTCTATTATCGCCTTATTATACAGAAAGAACATTTCAGATACGGCGCGAGGCGTCCTGCCGTACGCGCCGTACATCTCGCGCGCGAGCGCATCCGGCATCATATCGAGCGACGGGTCGAGCCCCACCACCGAGGGATTGCCAAGTTCGTCTATTCTGTCGATGAGCCTGTCCACATTTAGCATGGATTTATTTTAACATACATTGGCGCGGGTAAAGGCGCGGGTAAAATCCTGCGCGGCGCGCATGAATGTAGTATGATTGAATCATTGTGAGAATGAACTGTGTCATTGCGGGCCCAGCCCGTCATCAGAGAAGGAGACCGCTTTGCCGCGGGAATCGTCATGAAGAAAGAACATCTTGATCTTGTGGTCGAACTGCGCCACGAACTACACGCGCACCCGGAGCTATCATCCAAGGAGCTTTGGACGCGCGCGCGCCTGCAAGAGTTCCTGACAACGCACACGGGCCTTGAGGTCATCGACTGCGGCCCTTGGTTCTACGCGTACTACCACGCGGGCGACAGCCGCCCGACTATCGCGTTCCGGGCGGATTTCGACGCGCTCCCGGTTCACGACCGCATCGACAAGCCGTACCGTTCGCGTTTCCACGGCGTGGCGCACAAATGCGGGCACGACGGGCACGCGGCGTGCCTCGCCGGGCTCTGCCTCGAGATCGACGAGAGCGGCGCGGACAAGAACATCGTGTTCATATTTCAGCACGCGGAGGAGATCGGCGAGGGAGCAAAGGCCGCCTCAGCCGTGATCGCCACCCGGAACGTAAAGGAAATATACGCCTTCCACAACTACGCGGGCGGCCCGCCGTTCGTGGCCGTGACGCGCGGCGGCGCCATACAGAACTGCGCGTCCACAGGCATGAGCATCCACCTCACGGGCCGGCTCTCCCATTCGAGCGAACCGGAGCACGGGATCAATCCCGCGTTCGCGATCGCGGAATTGGTGCGGAAAATCCCGGAGCTTGCGGCGGACAGCAGATGGACGGGGCCCCTGTTCGCGACCATCTGCAACATCGAGGTCGGCGAAGACAGCTTCAGCTTTTCCCCGGGGGAGGGCGTACTGCGCGTCAATCTGCGCGACGAAAGGGACGCGGAGCTCAGCCTGTTTGTGGACGAGGTCGAAAAGTTCGCAAGGGAAACCGCGGCCGCGCACGGCCTCGATGTGCGCTTCAAGTACCGCGACTCATTCCCCGAAACGTACAACCACAGGGTCACGGCCGACAAGATACGCCGCGCGTGCGCGGAGCTCGGCATAGCGTACGCGGAGATGGACGAAGCCGTGCGCGGCTCGGAGGATTTCGGATGGTACACGAAGCTCGTGCCCGGCAGCATGTTCGCGATGAGCGGCGACGGCCCGGCCACACCGCTCCATTCCGAAGGCTTCGACTTCGACGACAAGCTCATAGAGCCCGTCATGTCCATATTCGCGAACATCGCCGCCGCCGATATATCCGAAGCCAAGTTTGAAGTCAAAAATGTCAGTCTGACCCCCGGCGGGACGGCCTACCTTTTGATAACGCCGCACAGCGCGTTCCTGTGCGATACGGGATACTCGTTCAGCGCGGCGGACACCGTGGCGAATATAGACGCCGCGCTCAGGGACGCGGGCGCGCCGGGTGGCCGCCGCAAGCTCGACTACCTACTGCTCACGCACTCGCACTTCGACCACGCGGGTGGCGCGCCCGTGATCGCGCGGGCTTTCCCCGAAGCGAAGATCGTCGCGTCGTCCCATGCGGCGTACGTGTTGGCGCGTCCTGGGGCGAGGAAGACGATCAGGGAGATGGACGTGGCCGCCGCGCGCTTTCTCGGCGCGGACCCGGGCGACGACACGACGGGGGAACTGCGCGTGGACGTCGTGGTGAACGACGGCGATGTCGTCCGGACGGAGGACGAGACGATCCGCGTCTACGACACGCCCGGCCACACGAACTGCAGCGTATCGTACTACTTCGAAAACGAGGATCTCCTCGTCACATCCGAGTCGTCGGGATTCAAATTTGGGGACGTGGTATGGCCGGCTTTTCTGACGAGCTACCGCGACGCGCTCGATTCCACCGCCCTCATAGAGCGCCTCGCGCCCGAACATCTGCTGCTGCCCCACGCGGGCCTTATCTCCGGGGACGAAGCGAAAGCCTACCCGGCGGCCATGCGCGAGGAGACAAAGCGAAAGGCGGACTTCGTCCTGTCGCGCCACAACGCGGGAATGCCAAGCGAGAAGATAGAGGAAGAGTTCATCACGGCGTACTTTGACGGCGTGATCAAAGCCACGGGGATGCAGTCGAGGGAGTCCTTCGCCGTCAACGCCCACGAGCTCGTCCCGCGCCTCATCGCGGAGCAGGAGGGGAAATGGAACGGGACACGTTAAAATCGGCGGTAGCGCTCATTCTCTCAGCCCTCATCTGGGGCATGGGCTTCGTGGCGCAGCGTTACGGCACGCAGTTCGTAGGCCCGCTCCTCTTCGCGGGCGTGCGCACCCTGTTAGCCGCGCTCACGATACTGCTCATCATAGCGATAACGCGCAAAGCGCCGCGCCGCGGGACCGGCTGGAAGCCATTGATCAAAGGGGGCGTCGTCTACGGCATCGTGCTGTTCTTCGCGCAGGGATTCCAGCAGTTGGGCGTCGTCTACACGACCGCATCCAAGGCTGCGTTCCTCACGGCGCTGTACATCGTGCTCGTGCCGATCATCGGCATATTCCTGAAAAAACGCACGCACTGGAACACATGGATCAGCGTCGTGATCGCCGCCGCCGGGCTTTACTTCCTCAGCATCACCACGAGCCTCACGATACTGCCCGGCGACACCCTGCTGCTCGTCAGCGCGTTCATGTGGGCCACGCACATCCTCGTGACGGACCACTACGTCGCGCCGCTCGACCAGCAGGGCATATACAAACTCATTACGATACAGTTCATCACGTGCTCGGCGCTGAGCCTCGCCCTCGCACCATTCGTCGATATGAAATTAGTGCCCATAGCGCTGACAGCGGACGCGTTTATCCAAGTGCTGCCGGCGCTGCTGTACTTCGGCTGCGTATCGGCGGGGGCGGGCTTCACCTTGCAGGCCATCGGGCAAAAGCACATCAATCCTTCGGCAGCCGGTATCATACTGAGCCTCGAAGCCGTGTTCGGCGCCATCGGCGGCGCGCTCATCCTCGGCGAGCGCCTGTCCTCGCGCGAACTGCTCGGCTGCGCGCTCATGCTCGGCGCCGTCATACTGTCACAGATACCCGTGGCGAGAAAAAAACGCGAAAATTTATTGAAGGGAGAATAGGAACATGGCGGAGAACCACGCACCGGCCAAAGGCGCATCGGCCGATAACCCATCCGGTAATGGTAATGGCAATGTTAATGTAATAGAGAGCGCGAGAGCCTTTCTGCTGCCTCACCCGCCTCTCATAGTGCCGGGCATCGGTAACGGGGACGAGATACCGTCGACGCGGGCGGCCATGGAACGCGTCGCGTCCGAAGTCGCGGATATGAACCCCGAAACAATCGTCTATATCACGCCGCACTCCTGCGTGTACGGCGACTATATACACATATCGCCCGGGACGAAAGCGTCGGGCGACCTCGGGCAATTCCGCGCGCGAAACGTGAAGTTCTCAGCGGAATACGACGAAGAGCTCGCGTCGCTCATCGGCGAAATATCGAGCGCGGACGGACTTCCCGCCGGGCCGCTCGGCGAACGCGACGCATCGCTCGACCACGGCGTGCTCGTCCCGATGTACTTCATAGGCGGCGCGGGGGCAGGCGCGGCGAAGATCGTGAGAATATCCCTGTCCGGCTTTTCCCTTGCGGATCACTACCGCTTCGGCAGCTACGTGTCGGAGGCCGTGAACAGGCTCGGGCGCCGCGCCGTGCTGATCGCGAGCGGCGATATGTCGCACCGATTGAAAGAGGACGGCCCTTACGGCTTCGCGCCGGAAGGCCCCGCGCACGACGAGTACGTGAAATCATGCCTCGAAACATCCGACATGCGGGGCCTGCTCGCGATAGAGCCGTCCGTCCGCAAAGGCGCGGGCGAATGCGGGCTCGCGTCCGTCGTCGTGGCTGCGGGCTATTTGGACGGGCGCGAAGTCAAAAGCGAGGTGTACTCATACGAAGGCCCTTACGGGGTCGGCTACCTCGTGGCCGCGCTCACGGGAGGGGACGAAGCGCCGTCCCTGCTGCCCGGCATACTGAGCGACAGAGAAGCGGCGATCACGCGCACGCGGGAAGCGGAAGATCCGTACGTCCGGCTCGCCCGCGCGAATGTCGAGCGTTACGTCACGACGGGGCGCGGCATGACGGCCGCGTACGTATCCGGATCGGACGAGTGGCCGGATGAGCTGTTCACCGATCACGCGGGCGTCTTCGTCTCCATAAAAAAGGACGGCGAGCTGCGCGGCTGCATAGGCACGACGGTACCCACAATGGACAGCATAGCCGCCGAGATACTGTCGAACAGCGTGTCCGCCGCCGCGCGCGACCCAAGATTCGAACCGATAGACGAGAGCGAGCTCGACAGCCTGACGTACAGCGTGGACGTGCTCGCCGCGCCCGAAAAGATAGACGGCCCGGACGGGCTCGACGTGAAGCGCTACGGCGTCATCGTCAGCCGCGGCGGTAGGCGCGGGCTGCTGCTGCCCGACCTTGACGGCGTGGACACGCCCGAACAGCAGATAGACATAGCCCGAAGAAAGGGCGGCATAGGCAAGGGCGAGCCCTGCTCCTTAGAAAGGTTCGAGGTGGTGAGGCACCGGTGACCACAGCGACGGAAGCGTCATATTACAAAACGGAAGGCGCCGCGTGCAGATGCCTGCTGTGCCCGCACGCCTGCCTCGTCGCGAATGGGAAGACCGGGCGGTGCCGGGCCCGCGCGGCCGAGGGCGGCGTACTGTACGCGACCGGCTACGGAGCGGCGGCGAGCCTCGCGCTCGACCCGATAGAAAAGAAGCCGCTGTACCGATTTCATCCCGGCTCGAGCATACTGTCCTACGGCTCGTACGGCTGCAACATGGGCTGCGCGTGGTGCCAGAACTCGTCAATCTCGCAATGCCCGCCGCCGCCGGACGCGCCGCGCCTCACGCCCGAAGAGCTCACGCGCCACGCGAGGGCCGCGGCGACGGGCACGCAGGCCTATCCCCACGGCAACGTAGGCGTCGCGTTCACGTACAACGAACCGCTCGTGTCGCCCGAATTCATATTAGACGCCGCGCCGCTCTTGCACGCAGCCGGGCTCGCCGTCGTGCTCGTGACGAACGCGATGATACACGAAGCGCCGTTCGCGGACATACTCAAACACACGGACGCGATGAACATAGACCTGAAAGGATTTTCGGAAGGCGTGTACGAGCGGAACGGAGGCAGCCTTAACTCAGTCAAGCGAAATATAGAGGCGGCTGCAAAATCCCCGGGCTGCCACATCGAAGTCACGACGCTGATCGTGCCGGGTGAGAACGACGCGCAAGAGGGGATACGGGCCGAAGCAGAATGGCTCGCGTCGATAGACGCGGGCATCCCTCTGCATATCACGAGATTTTTCCCCCGTTACCGATCAAAAGCAAAAGAGCCGACCCCGATAAAGACGATAGAGTCCTTAGCCGGCATCGCGAGGGGGTATTTGAGATACGTGTACGCCGGGAATATATTTTATGCCGGTTTTCCCGAGACAAAATAAAACTCTGCGGTATAAGTGTGGTGCGAAAACCACTCGCAGAGTTCTTTTGATACGGCGCTTGCTGTATCTGCTGATAAGTATAGCAGACTCGCCTAATATAGTCATGCGCGCGAAGCTGGCTCCGCGCGGCGAGCTTTTTATTTAGGGTAAGCCTGAGGCTTGTGCGAGGTGAACCCTCCTGTGCTTTTTGTTACTGCTATGTAGGTCGGGCTGCTGTTGTAGAAGCCGTTGAACTTTTGGTATCCCCACATATAATTGCTGTCCCACGGGTATTTCGCGGCGTTGTACGACCGGTTGGAGCCGGGCGTGACGCGCGAGGCTACGCCCGGGAGCTTTTCGGCCCAGCGCCCGTCGTTCAGCCGTACGCGCCAATGGTAGTCGAAATCTTCGTCGACATTGTAGGCGCCGCCGGGGCCTCTGCCGTAGCCTTTTTCTACGAATCCGGTCTTCATGACGGCTAAGTATTCCTTGTCGGGGTCGTATGCCTTCGTGTAGGACGACAGCTCACGCCATGACTCGACGCCGAGCTCTTTTTTGTGCGCGTCTATGTAGTCGAAGACCCTCTGCTTGAAGTAGTTCAGGCCCGCTTTGGCGCTCTTGTTGCTGAGGCTCTGAAACTGCCGCTTCTGATCCTGCGTGAGGATGTCGTCCAGGAATATCGCATCGGTATCGCGCATGGCGTATGAGAAGCAGTTGCCCTTTGACTCCCCCTGTTTCGTGTATCCGTATTTTCCGTAGCTCTTGGCCTGTGTCTTGTCCTTGTAGGTGATTTTCAGCGCGGGATAGTCCTTCGCGTTTTTCGCGTAGGCTGAAACGAAGGCCGTGACGCTCCCTTTCCGTGTGCCTTTGAGCGCAAATCCGAGGTTGTTCGTCTTGCCGGACAGCCAGCTTTTCACGGTCTTCGTGACGTCGGCCGCGTACCAGCCGCCGCTCTGCGCTTTGAGCAGGGTGGCCTGCTTCGCGTATGTCGTCTTGCCCTTCATCTCGTTCCAAGTAACTCCCCCGGGCGACCAGTCTACCGTCGCAGCCCCGACTTTGACGGACGGCGCGGCGCCCGACTTCTTTTTCAGTAATAATGTGGCTTTCGTGACTTCGCCCGCCGTGACGCCGGCTGGCAGCTCGAAGTGGGCGAGGCCTACGCTGTTTTTCCCGTCATTCGCGACGCCCACCTGAATGTAGCTCGAATCCTTGAGTAGTGATACGCTTGTCCCCGGCGTACTCTGCGAAAGCCACGCCGTCACGACTATGTCGCTGCCCTGCGCCTCGAACGTCTTTGTGGGGCTGTCCGCAAAGGCAAAAACGCCGCTCCCCGTGAACAGCAGCGCGACGATAACGAATGTGGCGATCAAGCCGGGTTTTCTTTTCATGTTCATATTTTGTTCTTTCCTTTCTTGATGTCTTCTATGCCTACGGTGTGCGTATGGACTATCTGCGGCCATTTTTTCTTGTCGAACGGCACGCACAGGAGTATCGGCAGGAGCGTGATCAGGAACAGCGGGAAGGTGAACGAGTAGCGTATGACCTTCCGCATGGGCGCGTATATGCGGTCCCTCTCCGTCCTCACCGTGATGATGCCGATGATGAAGAGCGTAGCGTAGCAGGTCGCGAGGAACTCGCCGAAGTAGAGGAGCGGCTCGCCGACGGGGACGTGCTGCAATGCGTGGGAGAGGATGGCGCCGCCGTACAGTACGAAGGTACCGAGCGTCAGGATCGTACCCGCGAGCGTGTTCACGAGCATATCGTAGCACGAGAAGCTGTGTCCCGTGAATATGCGCCTGAACAGCTTGCCGCCGTACTTGGCGTAGGCCTGAAAATACCCCTTGATCCACCGCATGCGCTGATCCCACGACTGCTTGAACACGGTCGGCTGCTCGTCGTAGAGTATCGCGTACGGCGTGTAGCCTATCCACTCGCCGCGCGCGATCATGGCGAACGTGAACTCCACGTCCTCCGTCAGCGTGAAGTAGCTCCACCCGCCGAGCTCTTCGAGGAGGTCGCCTCGTATCGCGAAGCCCGTGCCGGAGACGTTCGCGGACAGACCGAGCGTGGCGCGGGCGCCGTTCAGGTAGCGCGCTTCCCGCAGCCACCATACGGCGTAGCTCGCGGCGAGCCAGTTGTCCGTGAAATTTTTCGAGTCGCGGTAGCCCGTCACGATGCGGCAGCCGCCCTTCATCGCGTTGTTGAACTCGGCCACGAAGTTTTCATCGAGCAGATTGTCCGCGTCTATGACGATATATCCGTCGTACTTCCACTCCGTACCGCCCTTTGTGATGTCGCCAATGAGGGCTTCGAGCGCGTAGCCCTTGCCTATCTTGTCCTTGTTTTGCCGCTCTACGACGTGGGCCCCTCCGGCGCGGGCGACGCCCGCCGTGTCGTCCGTGCAGTTGTCGGCTATCACGTGAACGTCGATGAGCCCACTCGGGTACTTCTGCATGCGCACGCTCTCGATGAGCTGCCCGACGACGGCTTCCTCGTTCCGGGCGCAGATCATGATCGCGTAGCGCCCCGGCTCGGCCTGCGGGAACTTAGCGTTGCGCCTCCGCGCCGATACGAGAATAAAAATGAACTGATAGCCGTAGCAAGCCGCAAAAAGGCAGGCTATGATATTATTTATTATAAAATACGGGCTGAACTCCAAGGCCTCGAACAAAACTCCTTCATTGTCTACTTGTTTTTATTTATCATAACATACGGGGTGGAGCCTCCGCAAACCTTCGAGCGAATGATATAATCAGGCGTATGGAGAAAACTGTGGAGCGCAAGCCTGAGTGGCTGCGCAAGAAATTTTCACACGGCGACGACACCTCGTTCACGGGGGGCCTGCTCGAGGATCTGCGGCTGAACACGGTGTGCCGCGAGGCTATGTGCCCGAACTATCAGGACTGCTTTTCGCGCAAAACCGCGACGTTCATGATACTCGGGACGAACTGCACGCGCGACTGCGCGTTTTGCAATGTGGCGCACGGCGAGCCTGACGCCGTGGACGCGGACGAGCCGCGCCGCATAGGCGAGGGCGTCGCGCGGCTCGATCTGAAATATATCGTAGTGACGTCCGTGACGCGAGACGACCTGCCGGACGGCGGTGCGGGGCAGTTCGCGGCTGTCATAGCGTCAATACGCGAGCGGAGTCCCGGCACGGCGATAGAGGTGCTCGTGCCGGATTTCGGCGGGTCGGCGGACGCCCTGCGCGTCGTCGCGGACGCGGCGCCCGACGTGATCAGCCACAATATCGAAACGGTAAAGGAAAGGTATTCCGATGTGCGCCCCGGCGCGGTCTATACCCGGTCGCTGGAACTGATAAGGCGGATCGGAGAATTTGTGCCGGAGGGAGCGGGGGATGCCGCTCGGCGGCGCGGCGCCATCCGCAGCAAGAGCGGGTTCATGGTCGGCCTCGGCGAAACGCGCGATCAGGTATACGCGCTTATGGACGACCTACGGGGCGTGGGCTGCGAATTTCTGACGATAGGCCAGTACCTCGCACCGTCGCGCGCGCACCACGAGGTCATAGAATACGTCACGCCGGAAACCTTCGACGAATACGCGGAAGCCGCGCGCACGAAAGGATTCTCTTTCGTAGCGTCGGCGCCGTTCGTGCGGTCGTCATACCGCGCGGAGGAGGCGTTAGTGAAACTCTGAAAAAACGTTACTGCTCAAGAGGTTAATCAATTAAATCGAAACTACTCAACGGTCGCGATAGTTTTGATGGAGTTCGGGCCCAAAGCCAATTTTGGCTCCCCGGAGCGTACACATAGTACGTGAGGAAGCCAAAATTGGCTTTGGGTCCCGAAATACGCAAAAATAGCGTGACCGTTTAGTAGTAACCTCTCACTCCGCCAAGCGGCGGATTGCTTCTGCGTATATGTGCGTCATCTTCATGAGATTGTCTATGGCTATGTATTCGTCGGCCTGATGCTCCACGTCGGGGCCGCCGGGGAACTTTGGCCCGTAGGCTACCGCGCGCGGTATGGCTCTCGCGTATGTCGCGCCGCCCATGACGATGGGCTTCGCGTCAGCGTCGCCCGTCTGCTCCCGGTAAACATCCATGAGCGTAGCGATGAACGGGTCGTCCGGCTCGAACCATATCGGCGCCTTGTCGAAGCCTTTGACGACGCCGAGATCATACTCGTGAACCACGGGCATGAGCGCGTCGTAAAAGGCGTCGGAGGTGAGCGTGACCGGATAGCGCACGTTGATCGTGAGTATCGCCGCATCCCTGTCCATGGCTATCTTGCCCACGTTCAGGATGAGCTTCCCCGACGGTTCGTCGGAAAGCCCCGCGCCGAGCCCTTCGCCGTGTACGTCGAAGCCTATGTGTTCGTTGTAAAAGCCTATGAAGCCGCGCGTGCTGTCGTTCGCTATATCGAGCGTCCCGAGAAATCCCATGAGGACGGAAATCGCGTTGACGCCTTTCTCGGGCATGGAGCCGTGGGCGCTCACGCCGTGCGCGACGATCTCAAATGATTTGCCTATGCCCTTGCCCGTGACGCGATACCCGGACGACGCGCGGTACTCCGCGAGCTTTTCCTTGACCGCGTCGAAGCCCTTGCCTGTGTCGTCCGTGATGATCGCTTTCGCGCCGTCCGGCACCATGTTCGCGGCGTTGCCGCCGTATACGGAGCGCACGGACACGCCGCCCTCCCCGTCCTTCGAGAGCTTGCCGGCGAGTTCGAAATTGACGACGCCCATCTCTCCGTTGACCGCGGGGAAGCTGCCGTCGGGGGTGAAGCCAAAATCGGGAGGGCCCGCGGCTTCAAGATATTTGTCCATACCGATCCAGCCCGTCTCCTCGTCGAGCCCGATGATGATCCTGACCGTCTTCGACGGGACAAAGCCGCTGTCCTTGAGAGCCTTCGCGGCCATGTAGACGGCTGCGGCGGGGCCTTTGTCGTCGCTCGCGCCACGCGCGTAGACGCGACCGTCGGCTATATCCGCGTCGAACGGGCCGTGAACCCATGCGCCGCCGGCCGGCACGACATCGAGATGCACGGGGATGCCGAGGACGCCCCGCTCGCCAACGCCGCCGCCATTGACGCCGCCGGAACCGTCAGGCACGGACGAGCCTGCGCTTTCCGCATCCGCGCCATCAGGCGCCGCTTCGCCGGACGCCGCGCCGGCTATCTCGATATGCCCGCCAAAGCCGTCCGCGTCGAACACGTCAAACCCGTCGGCGCGGGCGCGGGCGAGCATGTGGCCGTAGACCTCCGCGACGGCCTCCCCAAACGGGGCGCCGTCCGTAGCGTCCGACAGCACGCTCGGCGTTTTCACGAGTTCACGCAGAAACGCGATGATCTCATCGCGCCTCTCGTCTATAAGTTCATGGTATCCCATATGCCCTCCATTGGCTCAGGCTATACGGCCTCGACGCTCGCTATATCCGGGTATTCCTCCCTCAGCAATCTCTCGATGCCGCCCTTGATCGTCGCTTGGGCGTGAGGGCAGCCCGCGCAATGCCCGAGCAGCTTGATCTGCACGACCTTGTCGTCCGTGTAGTCCACGAACTCGACGTCGCCGCCGTCCCTCTGCAAGTAAGGCCTGATGTTCTCCAATGCTTTTTTAATGTTCTCTTCCATAATGTTTCCCTCCTTACTCCGCCGAAACGCCGACGGACCTTATCTTCTTTTATACATTAAATAATAGCACAAATGGCGCTGATATTGACAGCGGAGTTAAATCGTGTTTGAATAATAACAACGAGGAGGTATCGTTATGAAATGGGTATGCGACGTATGCGGTTATGAGGCTGAGGGCGACGCTCCTCCCGAGGAGTGTCCCGTCTGCGGGGTCGATTCGAGTCACTTCGAGGAGGCGTGAAGTCTGGGAACCTCTGAAAACCCTATGTGCGCGTATTTACCGTGAAGCTTGTCGCGATTCACAGGCAAAAAACGCAGGGATACTGGTGGTATCACGAGGCTTTTTGCTGAAGAAGCACGGCAAGATACGCGGCAAAGGCGCGTGCATAGGGTTTTCAGAGGTTCCCATAAGTCACTGACCTGACGACATTCACAAAAAAAGAAGGGGTTGCACCGGCATCAGAGCAGCCCCTTTATTACACAAATCAGATCTCGCGGCCCTCTTTGTTCGACTCCTCGAAGCGTTTTATCTTTTTCGACGTCGTCACTATGAAGTCGTCGCCGCGCAGGTATATGCGGCGTATGCGCTTGAAGATCGGCAGCTCCGCGTTCACCTTGTCTACTTCCGCGTGCACGAGCGCGTCTATACTATCTTGCGCCTCATCGCCGCCGAGCGCTTCTTTTACACCTTCGGGATCTACCTTCAGCGTGACGGCTATGACGGTGTCGTCCGTCTTGTCCGACGAGGATTCCCACACCATCATCTCGCCGAGGACGTCCGAGCGCCCGAGGAAGTATTCGAGCTCCTCCGGAAATACGTTCTTGCCGGTCTTCGTGATGATGACGTTCTTTTTGCGGCCTGTGATGAATACAAAATTGTCGTCGTCGATGTAGCCGTAGTCGCCGGAGCGGAACCAGCCGTCCTCCATGACCTCGGCGGTGGCGTCCTCGTCGTGGTAGTAGCCGAGCATGACGGCGTCGCCGCCTATGACGATCTCGCCTATGCCGGTCTCGGGGTCGGGGTCGTCTATGCGCGCGCGGAAGCCGGGCACGACGTAGCCGGCGCTGTCGGACTTGCCGTCGTCGATGGGATTGAGGGCGCAGATGGGCGCGCTCTCCGTGAGGCCGTAGCCCTGCACGGCGCCGACGCCGAATGCCTTGATGCCGTCGATGACCGCAGGGTCTATGGCGGCGCCCCCGCATATGATCAGGCGCATATTGCCGCCGAACAGCGCCCTGATCTGCTTGAAGAATATAGTGCCGAGGTCTATGCCGATCTTCTTCGTCACCTTGTTGACGGACAGCACGCGCAGCAGCAGCTTTTCCCTGCCCTGCTTGCGCACGTTCTGCCATATCTTCTTGTACAGGTTTTCGAATATGAGCGGTACGCCGAGGAACAGCGTGGGATGGGCTTCCGCGAGGTTGTCGACGATGTACCTGAGACCCTCGCAGTACGCTATCGACGCGCCCTGCGTGAGCGGGATGAGAAACCCGCACGTGGCCTCGTACGTATGATGCAGGGGCAGGAACGAGAAGAATATGTCGCTGGATCTGATGCCTATGACCGTGGTCGCGACCATGCACTCTGTGGCGATGTTCTTGTGGCTCAGCATGACCCCCTTGGGCGTCCCGGTCGTGCCGGACGTGAAGATGAGTATGCCGAGGCGTTCCGCGTCGATCTGCGCGTCAAGGAAACTCCTGTCGCCGTCGGCGAGCAGCTTCGCGCCCTCTTCGATAAGCTCACTCACGCCGGTCTCGGCGGAATTGAGCGCTTCGGGTTCGGACTCCTGCCTTATCCAAAGGCCTACATCCGTCCTGCCGCCGGCCCGTATCTGTTCCATCATAGGCGCGAATTTGGCGGGATAGAATATCGCCTCCGTGCCGGCCGCGACGAGAAGATTTTCAATCTCATTCTGCTGAAGCTCCTTGTCTATCGGAACCACCACGCCCGTCCCGCAGACGACGGCAAGGTAGGCCGTGGCCCACGCGTAGCTGTTGTCGCCGACGACGGAGATGTTCGCGCCGGCGAGGCCGCGGGCCATGAGCGCCGTGCCGAGGCTGTTGACACGCGTCAGAGCGTCGTTGTAGTCATACTTGCGATAGGGCTCGCCGTGCGATGGCTTCTCCCAAAACGCGGGCCTGTCGCCCCAGTTCGCCACGCTCGTCTCGAACATCTGCTTGATGTTCGTGATGGGGCGAATCTCTATCATTTCGCCGGCCTTGTCGTTGAACCTCATGTATTTGTCGGGGTTGGCGCGAAGCGAGTCGTACATCTCCCGCGCCCACGTTGCGTCGCGCTCCACGATGCGGGCGTACTCGTCCGCCGGTATAGGTTGTTTATATGCCATGATCCTCTCTCCTCACAAATCTGATCGCGAGCCACGGTATACCCGCGGCCCACAGCATCGCAGCCGTGCGGCTTGCACGGGCGGGCAACAGTGCGCTATCGCAACGCGCCGCCCGATAGTTTTATAATAAAACAATTCCGGGGCGTTGTCACCAAGTATTTTTTGTGAGGTTGACGCGGGAGTCAGTCCTGTGAGTCAGGTTTCCTCAATCGCCTATCTCCGTGTCGCTGTTCTCGTCCGTGTACAGGCTGTACAGTTTTGAGTACAGCCCTCCCGCCGCCATGAGCTCGTCGTGGCAGCCGCGCTCCTCTATGCCGTTCTCCGTAAGCACGAGTATCGTATCCGCGCCGTGTATCGTCGTGAGCCTGTGCGCTATCGTGAGCGTCGTGCGCCCCTCCGTCAGGCGGGAAAGCGACTCCTGCACGATCCTCTCGCTCTCGTTGTCTAAGGCGGACGTGGCCTCGTCAAGGATCAGTATCGGCGGATTTTTCAGGAAGACACGGGCTATGCTGATGCGCTGCTTCTGCCCTCCGGACAGCTTGACGCCCCTCTCTCCCACGTACGTATCGTAGCCGTCGTCATACGACATGATGAAGTCGTGCGCCCCGGCGAGCTTTGCGGCCTCCACTATCTCTTCCTTTGTAGCCCCCGGCCGGCCGTACTCTATATTATCGGAAACGCTGCCCGAGAACAGATAGACGTCCTGCTGGACCATCCCTATGTGCCCGCGCAGCGAGTGCGCCTTATAGCCCCTGATGTCGCCGCCGTCTATGAATATACCGCCGGCCGTCACGTCGTAAAAGCGCGGGATCAGATTGCACAGCGTCGTCTTGCCGCTGCCCGACGGCCCGACGAGCGCGACGTGCTCGCCCGGGCGTATCGTGAGATTCACGTCGTGGAGCGTGTCGATGTCCGCGTCCCTGTAGCGGAAGCTCACGCCGTCGAAGACCACGCCGCCTTTCACGTCCGACAGTTCCTTTGCGTCGTCGCTGTCCTCTATCTCGGATTTTTCGTCCATCACCTCTATGAAGCGCTCGATGCCCGTCATACCGCGCTGGAACTGTTCCGTGAATTCGACGACGCGCCTGATCGCGGCTATGAGCATGACGACGAAGAGCAGGAACGCCATAAAGTCGCCGAGGCTGATGTCGCCGCGCATGAGGAAGAGCGCGCCCGCGACCACTACGGCGCAGTACATGATCCCGTCGAATATCCGCGTCGTGCTCTGGAAGCCCGCCATGTAGCGGTACGCCTCCTTCTTGACGTCGAGAAATCCCTCGTTCCCTTCGTGGAATTTCGCCTCTTCGACGTCCTCGTTCGCGAAGGACTTCACGACTTGGATGCCCTGCAGGCTGTCCTCGACGCGCGCGTTGATCTCGCCGAGCTGGTTGCGCTGCTTCTTGAACGCCGTGCGCATCCTCGTGCTCCAGCGCATGGAGAAAAATATCATGAGCGGCACGAACGCGAAGATGATGAGCGTGAGCGGCGCGTTGATCTGTACGAGTATCACAAACGACACCGTTATTTTTACACCCGCAATGAAATATTCCTCGGGGCAGTGGTGCGCGAACTCCGTCACGTCGAACAGGTCGCTCGTGATACGGCTCATGAGCTGCCCCACTTTCGTCTCGCTGTAATAGGAGTACGAGAGGTCTTGTAGATGTGAAAAGAAATCACGCCGCATATCCGTCTCGATGCGGGCGCCCATGATGTGCCCGATGTTGGCCATGTAATAATTCGCGAGCATGTCCACTATCCGCAGCGCGATGTAGCCTCCCCCCACCGTGATGATGAGCTGAAGCGTCAGATCCTTTACGTCGTTCATGGCCGTGTTCGTGATGAGGCGCACGATCATCGGGAGCACGATGTCGCAGACTGTCGTGAGCATGGCGCACAGAAGATCGAGGATGAGCGTACCCCGGTACTTCTTGAAATACGGGGCAAAGCGTTTTAACAGATAGGTGGTGCTGTGGGTGTTGATGGGATTCATGATTGTCTGCCTATATACCGCTACTATTATATCTACCTTTGTGGGTCGCGATCTACGCCCAAGGATCGCGGCTCGTCTGTGACCCTATGACCTCGAGCCGGCCCGCGAACGTATCGCGCAGGAACCCGGCCATCACGCGCACGAATATCTTCTCCGTGCCGTGATGCCCGCCGTCTATCAGCAGCAGGCCGCGCTCATTCGCCCAGCGCGCCTCGTGGTGCTTGACGTCGGCAGTGATATACAGATCGACGCCCTCGCGTATCGCGTCGATCACGAAATCGCCGCCCGCGCCCCCGCACAGGGCGACGGTGCGTACGGCCGCGTCCGGCGCGCCTACGGTTTTGAGTCTGCCTTTCATGTCGAACAGTTCCTCCGCCTTGGAGCAGAAGCCCGAAAACGTCCGAAACTCTTCCGGAGCGGTTCCCTTGCGGCCCATCGCGTGGCTCCACTTGCCGTCTGAGCCGGCGCATGGGATGGGAAAGCCCTCGACGTCCGTGAGCCCGAGGGCCTGCGCGAGCGCGTCGTTCATGCCGCCCTCAGCCGTATCGAAGGTGGTATGCGCCGCGTACACGGATACGCCGGCCTTGATGAGAGCGGCGGCGTACTCGCCGGCGGGGTCGGGCGCCGCCCCCGAGGCGTCTATGCGCGTGGGATGCACGAAAAACAGGGGATGGTGCTCGACGATGAGATCCACGCCGGCTTCCTCCGCCTCGCGTACGGTCTCGCGCGTCGTGTCGAGCGTGACGAGCACGCGGCCGACGCTTTCGTCCGGGCGCATCAGGTCGATCTGCCACCCGCTGTTGTCCCACGCCTCCTGAATACAAAGCGGGAACGCCGACTCGATAGCGCGTATCAATTCATGTTTTTGTACGGTCATTTTCGTCTCCTATGCGGCGGGCCGGTTGATCTTTTGGCATAAGAAGATTATACCACTTGTATAGTTGGCCGTCGGAGTCCACTTCGTCGATCAGAGATCGACGAGGGAAAGGTAGATGTGTATGGGTTATTTTCGTGTGGCGTGGGTTGGCCGTCGGAGTTCGCGTCCTTGACAGTATCTCTGTCGTATGATACCATTATGTAATCAAATGATGACAATTCGGTTTAAAAAGGAGCGAAAAAGTGAATTCTACATTGACCGTCAGGATGAATAGTGACCTAAAGCGCCGATTTACAGAGGTTGTGGAAGCGGTCGGCCTTGACGCACCCACAGTAGTGCGAATGCTTGCTACGCAGACTGTGGCAACTAAGACAATCCCGTTATCGCTTTCGGCAGCAAGGAACGAACGAGGGACTATGGATTTTATTGATAGCGTAAGATCTGATTGGGGCGAATGGTGATGTATGCATTCGGGGAAATCGTGCTTGTCTCTGGCGGTACTTATACATCGAAGCCGCGCCCTGTGCTGGTATTTCAAAACGAAGAATCCTATACGGGCGAGTCTTTGATCGTGATCCCTTTTACCACCACAAGCAACGAGGAAATCAAAACAAGGATCGCCATATCGCAGACCGAGCAAAACGGTCTTGACAGGGATTGTTTTCTTGAAGTCGATAAACTGTCCGCCATCAACACAGCGCACATAGGCGAAACAGTCGGCATGTTAGAGACAGACCTCATTGATAAGGCGAAATCATTTGCACGAAAGCTACTGATGCTCTCATAGTACAACGCCGACAAGAACGCTCAGACGCTCAACGACTATATCTCAGACATCGTGATCGAACGGCTAAAAGCCGCGTCCTGAATATTCACGGCGGCGCTATGTCCGGACTACTATCACCGGGCAGGGCCGGCCTCGTTCTTCCGCTACTATGTCCTCTACTATCTCATATCGCTCGGCGAGCCATGAACGCAGTTCGGCTGTCTTTGTGCGCGGCTGTAGTATGTACTTGGGGAAGCTCGCCGTCTTCTCCGGGTCGGCCTCCATGATGCCGATGATCGTTTCTCCGCCCATGCCCGCGATGACTACCGTGTCAACCTCGCCCGGCGCCAAGGGCGCCAGCCCGTCGCCGAGCCGTAGGTCCGTGACGCCGTACTTCTCCGCGTTCCCGCGCGCGATCTTTAGCGGACCCTCCGCGACATCCGTCATTATTACACGGGGGCTCACGCCCTCGCGTATGAGCCAGATGGAAAGATACCCGTGATCGGGCCCTATGTCGGCCACGCTCTCGCCCGCATCCACATACGACGCAAGTTTCCGTATCCTATCAGTATACTTCGCCAACGCTTAAATATAGTCCTCTAATTTCTTCCTTCTGCTCGGATGCCGCAGCTTGCGCAGCGCTTTCGCTTCGATCTGCCTGATGCGCTCGCGCGTGACCTCGAACTCCTTGCCCACCTCCTCGAGCGTGCGCAGCCTGCCGTCGCGCAGGCCGAAGCGCATGATGAGGACGTTGCGTTCGCGGTCTGTCAGCGTGTACAGGATGTCGTTGAGCTGCTCTTTCAGAAGCAGGGACGCCGCCGCGTCCTCCGGCTTCAGCACATCGTCGTCCGGGATGAAATCGCCGAGATGGCTGTCCTCCTCCTCGCCGATGGGCGTCTCGAGCGACACGGGCTCCTGCGCGACCTTCAGTATCTCGCGCACCTTTTCCTCCGTTATTTCCATCTCGCGGCCTATCTCCGCCGGGGTCGGCTCGCGGCCGTATTCCTGAAGCAGCTGCCTCGAAACGCGGATGAGCTTGTTGATCGTCTCGACCATGTGCACGGGGATCCGTATCGTGCGCGCCTGATCCGCGATCGAGCGCGTGATGGCCTGCCTGATCCACCATGTGGCGTACGTGGAGAACTTGAAGCCCTTTTCCCACTGGAACTTATCCACGGCCTTTATCAGCCCGAAGTTTCCCTCCTGTATCAGATCGAGGAAGAGCATACCGCGCCCGACGTACCTCTTCGCGATGCTCACGACGAGGCGCAGATTCGCCTCGCACAGCTTGCACTTCGCCTCCTCGTCACCCTGCTCCATCCTCTTGGCGAGATCCACCTCCTCGGCTGCGGTCAGCAACGGCACCGTGCCTATCTCCTTGAGATACATGCGCACAGGGTCGTCGACCGTGATCGTCTTGGGCAGCGTCGCCTCGAGATTGACCTCGCCCTTCGTCGTGACGGCGCCCGGGTCGACCTCCTCCTCTCCCTCGGATTCGAGTATGCGCAGCTCGAGCTCGTCCGGCTCGTCCTCATTTTCCGAAATAATATCCACGCCGGCATCCGTCAGGCGGTAATAGAACACCTCGATCTGATTCTTATCGAGATCCATGCCCGACAGCTCGTTGAAAATTTCTTTATAAGTAACCGTGCCTTTGCGCTTGGCGCGGTCGAGAAGCTCTTCCACCGCTTCAACGGATTTTGCTTCATGTTCATCAAACGCTACCATCATTTTCTTAACCTCTTTCTCTCGTCAACGTTTCCGCCAATTCCTTTTCGATCTCATCTATCTCCGCCGTCAGCTGTCCGATCGACTCCCTGTCTAAATCGTCCAAGGCCAGCAGCCCCGCGCGCGTCTTTACGACACGCGCCCTCCTGTCTTTCAATTCTTTCTCATCGAGCCGCGCGAGGTAGTTCCCGAGCTGCCTCGCGGGGTCTTCCTCGATGAATACGCCCTCTATGACGTTGCGTAGCGCCTCGGCGTCCACCGGATCGAGCAGAGCCGAGACATCGCCCATCGGGCCCCCGGCGTCTGACGCCCCCTCTACGGCTTCGGCGACGGCGAGGAATATCCGCGCCAAGGCCGGAGACGTGAACTGCCGCTCCCTGCCCCGCAGGTCGGGGAGGAACGCGGGGTCGTGGACGAGAAGCCCTATGAGGCCGCGCTGTATATCGAGCGCGGCCACGGCCCACGCGGGATCGTCAGCGGCAGTATCCGCTCCGCTGGCGTCGGCGCCGTAGCGCCTCGCCGCCCCGCCGGGCACGTCGCTCCCGTAGTCCACATGGCTCGCCGAGACGCCGCGATCCCGTCCGGAATCCGACGCGCCCCGTATCACAGCCTCCTCCTCGATGGCCGACGCCGATATGCCCGTGACCTGTTCGAGCCACTTCACATAGTAGTCGCGCTCAACGGGGCTCATGCCCGCGACGACGCCCGCCGCCTCGCGCAAAAACGCCACAGCCCCCTCCTTACGCCCCATATCGTAGCCGTCGAGGATGCGGGAGAGCCGG
Organism: Eubacteriales Family XIII. Incertae Sedis bacterium; assembly: GCA_031266795.1. Taxonomy (GTDB): domain Bacteria; phylum Bacillota; class Clostridia; order Peptostreptococcales; family Anaerovoracaceae; genus JAIRPC01. The sequence goes on along the minus strand of JAISAI010000028.1, from coordinate 4,230 downwards.
TATTCGAGGAACGGCGCGGCGGACTCGGCCTGCTCAAGGAACGCGTCCCGGCCCTTCGCCCTGATGAACTCGTCAGGGTCCTTGCCGGACGGCAGCGACACGACCTTCACGTCAAGCCCCGCCGATCGGAGTATCATCCCGCCCTTCGTCGCCGCGTCCCGCCCCGACTCGTCCATATCGTACGCCAGCACGACGCGATCCGCGAACCTCTTCAGCAGCCGCGCCTGCCCTTCCGTGAGCGCAGTCCCGAGCGACGCCGTGACATTCGTCACCCCGTGCTGCCACACAGAAACGACGTCCATCTGCCCCTCGACGAGGATAGCCGTGCGATCCGCCGCCGAGATCGAATCCTTCGTGCGGTTGATCGCGTAGAGATTGTCCTTCTTGTGAAATATATCCGATTCCGACGAATTGATATACTTCGCGATATGCTTCTCCTTTTCATGCGGGTCGATAGTCCTCGCGCTGAAGCCCACCACCATGCCCGTGACGCTCATGAGCGGGAACATGACGCGTTTGTAATACCTGTCCTTGTAGCCAGCGCCGTCCTTCACGAGGAGAGTCATCTCCGCCGCCTTTTCGAGCGATACGCCCCTGTCAGCCAGATGCCCGCACAAGCCGCCGGCGCCGCCGACCGCGTACCCCAGCCCGAAAGCCGTCATCGTATCCCCCGCGATCCCGCGCTCCGACAGGTACGCGTAGCCGGGGTTTCCGGCCGCCCTTAGCGCCCGGTGGTAAAACATCGCCGCCTCGCGATTGATCGCGTAATACTCCTTCTTGCGCGACTCCGACTCATGCCTGCCGCCCGGCTTCCAGTCGATATTCAGCTCATCCGCGAGCCTCGTCGCGGCCTCGACGAAGTTCAGATTGTAATACTTCATGTAGAAGTTGATGACGTCGCCCGACGCCCCGCACCCGTAGCAATGAAAGTGCTGTGAATCGTCATACACCTTGAACGACGGCGTCTTCTCCCCGTGGAACGGGCACAGCCCCTCCCAGAGCACACCGCGTTTGCGCAGCTTGACGACGCGCCCGATATGATCCACTATATCGGCCCGGCCCTTGATTTCCTCGGCTATATTTACGGTTTCAGACAAACTGACTCCCTGTACTACATCCCCTATACTACACGACTATCACTATCCAATATACATATACGACGACAGGCAGGGTCATCCTTTTTTTAATGATGGGCATACGGTGATTTTTATGTGAATAATAATCCCGCTGCAGCGTTTTTGTATGGCTGAAGTAGGCGAAAGGGGCGTCCTGTGGGACGCCCCTTTCTTGTTCCTGGCTATTTGCGCTATTTCATTTCTTGCATTTCACGTCTTTGTGCTTCGCGTTTTGTCAGCGCATTGCGCTATTTTACCGTTACCGCCTTCTTGTAGCTCTTGCCGCCCGCTGTGACCGTTATGGTGGCCTTGCCCTTCTTCTGCGCGACGAGCCTGCCTGACTTATCGACCTTTAGCGCCTTGCTGTTGGACGACTTGAACGCCGCCTCTACCCCTGTCGCCTTGGCGCTCGTCAGCTTCACCTTGAGCTGATAGGATTTGCCTACGCCCAGACTGCTTGGGATATTTGCCGTGACCTTCTTCAGCTTCGTGGCCTTGGAGGCTACTACGACCGAGATTGCTTTCGACTTGCCATCAGCCGCAGTCACCGTGATCTTGGCCGAGCCGGCTTTCCGCGCCGTGACCTTGCCCTTGTTATCCACTCGGGCAATGGACTTTTTCGAACTCTTCCATGCCAGCTTGGAGGAGAACGTCGCCTTGCTGTTCGTGTTGTCGATGAGCGCGACGGGTATCGTCAGGCTCTTGCCTTTCTGGACGTACACCTTGGCAAGCGGCGTCCTGATGCCCGTCACGTTCCTTACGACCTTGATCGTCGCCGTGCCCACTACATTTCCGGACGCGGCCATGATGCCCACATTGCCCTCGGCGCCCCTGAATGCCACGAGGCCGTTCGCGTCCACCGTGGCGATGGACGTATTGCTCGACGACCATTTCACACTCCTGTCCGTAGCGTTCGCCGGCGCCAGAGAAGCGTAGAGCTGCACAGCATTACCGTTACCGGAAGCCTTGTAGCGGAATGTCGCCGGAGCGTTTTGCACCGAGACCGCAGTCACCGCGACCGTCTGCGCCGGAGTGGATGCACTCGTGATATTCGCCGTGGCGTCCGTAGGCTGCGGATTCGTCAGGGCGTAATTGCCGTTGTCGATGGTGAACGGCGTGAAATTGATACCGATGCCTGTGCCGACATCCGCGGACGCAAACGTAGGCGTTCCGTTCGTGAGGGTGACGGCGTCACTGCCGTATATAGCGCCGGAGAGCGCCGGCGTACCGGCGAACGTGGCCGTAGCCGCGCCGTCGTAGACCTTGTCCTTTACCGCATAGTTGGTCACATCGAGCGGCGCCGGGGCTATCGTGAAAGGCGCGGCCTCTTCGCCGATGTAGGCGCCTTGTCCGACGACCGTCACGCTTGACGGGCCTACGGCTATGTCGCCCGCGTATGCCAAAGTGTAGTCAACGCCATAGGCAAGCACATTGCCGGTGGTATTATCCGTTACTGTGACGGCCGGCCTCTGAGCCGATCCGTTGTACGTAGCGGTATCAAATCCTACCGTAATGTCGCCCGCTATACTCTTTTGGAGAGTGACCGGCTCGTTGACAGCCGCCGTCGTGACATCAACAGGCTGGGCCACATAATCTTTGCCTCCCGCGACGGCTGAAACGGTGACCGTAGCTGCCGGCAGCCATAGATACGCATTGCCTCCGTCTGTAATGACGGGGGATACGTATGTGTAGGGATCATTGCTATTGCCTACGTCTCCCGGGACCTCCGCCGTCACCAAGGCGCCCTTGGGGAACGCCGCGCCGGCGGCGCTCTGCACTTCGACGCGGGCCACTTCCACGGGAGTTGTTGACCCATTGTTCAGGATGGAAGCGTCTGTAGTCGTAGCATCATTTATCGTCTCTACGTTGCCGTCAGCTATCATTACATCTTTCAAACCGGAACTATCTGCCTTGATGCCACTCGCGTAGAGCGCGTCATCATCCGTATCGGCCTCGACGGCCAAGGCATCGGCCGACTCTATGGCATTGCCTGCACCGCTGTTGATAATCTCATTATTGCCTTTGAATGTGAGCTTGTGTGTACCACTATTTACAGAGTTGTTATAGCTTATGATGGCAACGTTAGTGGTGATATGGAGATCCTGTATTGTCAAATCCACATTGCCTTGAGTTGAAGCATTAGCGATGGTTATGTTCGTATACGTCTTATCGCTCTTGCCGATGACGGTTGCAGCGCCATCATATGCAGGCTGTATAACGAATGGGCTCTCCGGGTCATCGCCTTTCAGTTCCACGATATCCCCTTCATTAAGAGAAATAGTCGTGCCGGAATATTCCGTCTCCGCGCCGGCCCATGTGTACTCATTGATACTTTCGTCGCCGGTGAAGGTGGTGGTGACACTAAGGTCGGCTTGGCTCTCATAATCCGTCACGGTGATTTTGTTCCGGCCGAGCACATTACCATCGTTAAGAACCTTGCCGTCGCCGGTAATCGAACTGTTGTTACCTATATTCAGCATACCATGATTTTCAATGTCACCATTGGTAGCGATCCCACCATTGTCGATCGTGAACGTATTATTGTTTGTAACCGTGCCGTTGTTAGTAACAATGCCCGTTTCGATAGTCACCACGCCATCGTTCGTGATCTTGCCGCCTACGGCAACGACGACACCGGATTCACTGACCGTCAACGTACCACTATTGTTGATCGTACCTTCTACGTTAAGGCCGCTATAAACTATCAATTTCGCGTTTTCGGCTATTGTCAGAGTCTTGCCCGCCGGTACGGTCAGGCTCGTGTCAAGCTCTATTGTAAGGCCGTTTGTAAATATAGCAGAAATCTCGTAAGTGGCGGGCAGGGTGACGTTGCCTGCCATAGCGATAGTAGAAGTAGCCACGTTTGCGAGTATACCTTTGATCTTGTCAGGCGCCGTGCCGCTTGTGCTCGACGCGGTGACGATCACATCGCCGTCTATATCAAGTGCGCCCTCTTGATCGCTTTCGTCGCTAATGTCAATCCCGCTACCGTCGGCGCCGCCCGTCGCTTCCAAGAGGCCGGCGCCGCCTATGACGACGGACGAATAATCGCCTATTACTAAAGCTGAGCCGTCTGCATGGGTATTCTTCAGTACATTCGGGCCATCACCGCCGA
>JAISAI010000018.1 GCA_031266795.1 Eubacteriales Family XIII. Incertae Sedis bacterium | reverse complement strand
GGGCGGAGGAGAAGGGCCGGCTCGCGGAGACGAAGCTCACGTTCCCCATGGCGCTGCAGCTCGGCGCGATCATCATCATCACCGTGGCCCCGGCCGCGTTTGAGATGCGGTAACAACGGGATTGCCCACGTTCAAACTCACCTACGTTACCTTTTATATTACATAATTTTTATAAGGAGGACATTAGTTATGAAGACGATTGCAAGGCGTATCCACATCGCGGCGATGAACATGCTGTATACGAGGAGGGAGGGCATGGAGCTAGTGCAGGTCGCGATCTTGGTCGCGATAGCCATCCTTATCGGCCTCATATTCAGGACGCAGATAAAGTCGTTCGTGGACGATGTGTTCAAGGATCTGACGGCCGGTAAGTTCTCGTGACGCCGGCGAAAGCGCCGGCAGGCGCGCCTGAGGCGCGGCGGATGGCGTCCGCGCGGACTCGCCCACGGGGCGGGGCGGGGCGGCGCGCGCGCGGCCAGCCCGCCTGCGGCCGGCCCGGCTCGGCCATGGTCGAGTCCGCGATATACTTCCCGTTCATCGTGCTCGGGATCATGTTCACGATCTACGTGATGATAGATATGTATTCCATAGCGTCATTGCAGGCCCACATGCACCTGTCGGTGAGGGCGGAGAGCGGACGGATTTCGGGCGCGACCGACGTCGAAGGGATCGGAAGCGGTACGGGCTATGATATGTACCGCGCCGCCGCGTTCGCGGAGCGGATACAGCTCGGCGAAGGGCGGGCCTCGAATACGGCCACGGCCACGGGCGCCGCGTCGGTGCGGTACGGGGCGGGCCGCATGACGCGATCTGTCAAGGTGGATATGAACGCGAGGTCGTACGCCGTGAGGGAGACCGAGGATATCAGTATTTTCGTGAGGAGATTGTTGGGGATATAGGCGCGTTTCGGAACTATGCGCGCGCCTGATAGGTACGCGTGGCCGGAGGCGGGGAATGGAATTTTGATGTGTGCGATTTGTGTAAAAAAGAGGAGCGGCAGCGCGGCCATATTGCTCACCGTCGCTTTCGCGGGTATGTTGGTGCTCGTGGTGTGCCTGTTCGCGGCCGCGAAAAACGTCGCGGGCGTGTCGTACGCCGACGCCGCGTTCCAGACGGCGGGCAGGTCTGTGCTCAGCGAATACGATACGACGCTCCTGCGCGAGTACGGCCTGTTCGCGTTCAAGGGCGACGAGAGGCAAATAGAGCGCGATATAGCGTTCTACGCGAACGCGAGCCTCAGGAAGGATAAATCGCTCTATTTCCCGTTTGCCCCGTCCGGGGCGCTGACAAGGATATTCGACATCGAGATAGACGCGATCGAGGCGAACCTGAAGGAGTTCTCCCTCATGGACGTCGATATATTCGAAGAGCAACTCCGGGGGGCCGCGCTCTCCCAGACGGCGAAGAAGCTGACGATAGACAGGGACAAAGGGGAGAAAGACTATTCCGACCCTTTTAGCGGCCATCCGGACAGGAAGCTGCGCAACGAAGGCGTCATCGCCTCGCTGCCGTCGGCGGATGTCGTGTGGTCATTCCCCAATGTCTCGGCGCTGACGGCCGACGGCCTGTCCGGGATTGCGGACAGCGCGCTCGCCGACGCCGTTACCTCGCAGTACATACTCGCGGCGTTCGGGCACGCGAACGACGGCGTGTCGGAGGAGGAATCCTTTTTTGACGCCGAGGTCGAGTACATTCTTTCGGGAAAGAAAAGCGACCGTGAGAATTACAACAGCGTGAAGGCGAAGCTCACGCTCATCCGCTTTGCCGCGAACAATGTCTCGCTTTTCAGGGACCCGGCGAAGGTGGCCCAAGGGCACGCGCTTGCCGCTCCGGCCGCCGCGGCCGCCGGCATCGGCGAGATGGTCGCGTATCTCGGCATCATGGAGTCGTGGGCGGGCGCGGAGACGAAGAACGACATAGGCCTGTTTGAGGAGGGCAAGAAAGTGGCTTTCCTCAAGTCCCCGGCGCAGTGGGCGCTGACCAACCCGCAAAAGGCGATAAACGGGCTGTTTTTCGACGTAGTGACGCCGGCCGTCCAGACCGGACAGACGTACGAGGACTATCTGCGCGTCATGTTATTCCTCATGGACAGGGAGACAAAGATGCTGCGCGTCATGGATCTCATACAGATGGACATGAAGGTGAACTACAACGAGGAGTTCTTAGTGAGGGAATACTACGGAGGGTATCGTTTCCAAGCCGAGGCTTTGGGCGAAACATTTGAATACACCGAAAGGTACTGACGATGGATAAAAAAACGAAAGGTTTCCGGATCCCCTTTAGGGCGTCGCGCAGCGGCTCGCTGGCCGTGGAGACGGCCATATTCCTGCCGCTGTTCATCATAGGCGTGCTGACGCTCGGTTGGTTCATCAAGTTCACGGCGGTCAGCGAAAACGTCTACCATTCGCTCTCTGACGAAACGCGCAGGTACGCCGCGAGCGCGGTACTGTCGGTCGCGCCGGTGGGCTACGAAAACGCGGTGGAGTCGCGCGTGCTGGAAGAGAACGGCGGCGACGTCACATCCGTCACGGTCTCGCCTGTGAGGTCTCTCTTCCCCTATCTGTCCCCGACAACGGGCCGCATTTACACGGGGCTCCTCGGCGCTTCCGTGACTTACAAAGCGCGGGTCGGCCTGCCGCGGATATTTGCGGACGGCCTGACAGGCAGCGAGACGATACTGTGCCGCGCGTTTATCGGCGCGAGCGATCCCGGCGGCCATATGACGTTCGAGGAGATGGAGGAGGACGAGGATTCGCATCTCGTGTGGATATTCCCGCGGGCGGGCGAAAAATACCATGGGGAGGACTGCTCGTATATCAAGAACGCGCCGAGGGAGGTGATCCTGACGAGCGCGGTGCGCGGCAAGTATTCCCCGTGCAAGCTGTGCAAGCCGGGCGAGGCGGGCGACGGCTCACTCGTCTACGTGTTCCCGAGCGCCGGCGGCGCGTATCATCGCGGGGAATGCTATATAGTGGAGAGATTCGTGATCTCGATGAGCGAGGACGACGCGAAGAGCAAGGGCTATTCGGCGTGTTCAAAGTGCGGAGGTGGAGGAGATTGAAAACATGCTTACGATAAACTTAGCCGCGGGCAGCCTGTCCCGGCACGAGAGGGCGGCGCTCGAACGCGCGGAGGGCGTGTGCCTGTTGCCGCTCACCATAGCGGACGACGACGGCGGCGTGAAGCTGATGTATCTCACGGAGGGTTTTGTCACGTTCAGGGAGTACGATTTTCACGGCGACCTGTACCGGATGTTTCGTGCGGTGAAAGGGCTGGCCGGTAGGCTGCTTGAGGTGCAGGACATGCTGCTCGGCGCGGGCCGCGTGTTCAAGACCGGCGACAGGGTGTTCATCAGCGCGCGGGACTGCGATGTGCGGATGGCCTACGGCGCCGAAAAGACGGAGGGGGGCGTCTATGGGGTATACGCGGAGACGCTCATCCCCGTGCTCGCGGAGCTGTCGGCCAAGGCCATGGTGACGGGAGCGAAGCCGGCCATGACCCAGCTCGCGAAAAAGATAAGGTCGGCAAACCCCGATTACGGTAATGTAATAAGGATAATAGAGTCAGTGGAGCGGAGGTGGAATTATATGCAGCCAGTAGGCCCATAATCATCAAATCTTTTTAAGGTATTTCTTCATGACATACGCCGTCTTGCTCTTGTATGTTATCTTGTACCACGAGCCCTTTGCGCCTTTGACCGTGACCTTTGCGCCGCGCTTCACCGTGCCGAGCTTTTTGTATTTCGCGCCGGCGCCCGAGCGCACGTTGAGCTTGCTCGACTTGATGTTCACCTTTGCTTTGAACGGGTACGTCGATTTCTTTTTGTCGGCGCTCGTGCTCGTGCTTGTGACCTTGATGTACTTCTTCATGACGTAGCCGGAGCCGTTCTTATGCTTGATGCGGTACCACGATCCGGTCTTGCCCGTGATGGTGACTTTCGCCTTGTATTTCAGCGTCCCGATCTTCTTTTTCGAGGTAGACGGCCCGGAGCGCACGTTGAGCGTCCCCTTTGTTTTCACGTAGCCCTTGGCCGAATAGGGCGTCACCTTGCTCTTTTTTTCGGCTGTCTCCTCGGCCACGATCGCGGTGTAGTCGACGGGCATCGGGCCGGTCGTCACGCCGTTGTCGATGGCCCAATTCTGCGTGACGATGTTCGTCTCTTGACCCACGAGATAGTAGAATCTGAGTATGTCGAGGTACGAGCTGCCGTTGACCGACATCTGGAAGGCCCCGATCTGGCTCATGCCGACCGCATGCCCGTACCTGACCGCGGCGAGCAGGAAGCTGTCGCCGTCGTCGCGCAGATAGAGCATGGAGAACTTCGATTTGTCCGAAATCCCGAGCTTGTCGTTCAGGAACGGGCGCTTGACGCCGCCCGCGTCGATATACGGGCCGAATGCTATGTTTACGTCGCCCGTCGTCAGGCCGAGTGTGAATATTGCGCCCGTGTATGAGCGCTCCGTATTGTTGTCGGTGTAACGCGGGTGTGTCAACGCGATCTGCTTGACGCTGACGAAGCCGTCCGGCAGGGAGGCGGGGTCGACTCCCACAGTGAGCAACGCCGAGCGCAACATTACATAAGGCTGAGCCCCGTTCGATTTCAAATCTTGGACGTTTATCGACTTGGGTATCGTAACGGACGCGCTGTAGTTGCTGTGGGTCAGCGCGAAATTCAGGTCGTAAGGGTCGTCCTTGTAGGGTAGATAGGGATAATTCCCCGACGATCTGTTGAACTCGGTGTGGCCGCCGTTCGAGGCGCTGTAGCGGGTGTAGACCTCGCCGCCCGACGGGGTCTGCAATATCTGGCACGCGGTCGAGGTGACGGCATAGTT
>JAISAI010000120.1 GCA_031266795.1 Eubacteriales Family XIII. Incertae Sedis bacterium | reverse complement strand
CCATGACCGGGATTGGCTGGAAGCCCGATAAAACGGATAAAACGCCTTTTTACCGTCAGATCATAAATTTCATCAGCAGAAAAATAGCCAATGGCGATTGGGTCATCGGACAAAAACTCCCTCCGCAGAGAAGATTGGCCGAAATCTTTGGCGTGAACCGCAGCACCGTTGTGGAGGCTCTGGATGAACTCGCCTCTCTGGGAATCGTAGAGGGGCGGGCCGGAGGCGGCACCGTAATCTCAAATAATACATGGTCGCTTCTTATGTCACAATCGGCGCCCAATTGGCAACGCTATATTGAATCAAGCGCTTTCAAAGCCAACACGCCAACCGTTCAAATGATCAATACATTGGAATACGACCCGGAGATCGTTCGGCTCGGCACGGGGGAGATGTCGCCGGAACTCGTTCCCTTCGATATGATGGGATCTGTGCTTGACAGGATACCTCAGACGCCGCGGACTTTGACTTATTTGGAACCGCTGGGCCTGCCTGAGTTGCGGGAGGAAATACGGGGATACCTGTCGGGATTTGGGATAGACGTCCCCATTTCCGGCATATTGATCGTTTCAGGCGCTTTGCAGGCGATCCAACTGATCTCCGTTTGCATGCTGCCGCCCCAATCCACGGTTTTTACGGAGGCGCCTTCTTATATAAATTCCCTTCATATCTTCCAATCGGCGGGAATGATCCTTGAAGGCGTACACATGGATCGTGAAGGAGTGGTCCCATGGATGCTCAGCCAAGCCAGATTCAAACCGGATCAGTCCATATTGTACACGATACCCACATTCCAGAACCCGACGGGGATCGTCATGCCACAGGAACGTAGAAAAGAGGTCTTGCAGCATTGTATGCGAAACCGCATACCGATTATCGAGGACGATATTTTCCGCGAATTATGGATTGACGAGCCTCCTCCGCCGCCGGTAAAAGCATATGATGCAAACGGCGTCGTGCTGTATATAGGGAGCGTCTCAAAATGTTTGGCGCCGGGTCTTCGCGTGGGCTGGTTGATCGGGCCGGAATCTGTGATACAGCGTATCGGCGACGTGAAGATGCAGATGGATTACGGCAGTAGCTCCCTTTCCCAATGGGCCGTGAAAGAATGGTTGGAAAGCGGATTTTTTGACGAAAATGTGCGGCGGCTCAGAAAAAGCCTGAAAAAGAGGAGGGATTTCGTACTACAGGTCTTGGACGTTTGTTATAAAGATATTGCGGCATGGGAGAAACCCGGCGGAGGCTATTATGTGTGGCTGAAACTGAACAGGGAAATTTCCACTGATAAGATTTTTGACAGAGCTTTGAATGAAAAACTCCTGATAACTCCGGGAAGCATCTTCGATGTTTCAAAGAGCCAATACATTCGCATTTCCTATGCATACGCCTCATTGGAAGCCTTGGAAAAAGGCCTGAAGCGGCTGGCGGAAATAATTCGAGACTCGTAGCCGCCCAGAAAGCCATAGCAATAAAATATCGCCGGCGTGACAAAAATCTATTGATTTTTCATCAATTCGTGTTATAATTCATTAAGCGTAGGGGGCTTGGGCCCCATTGCTAATACAAGTCGGCGTTTGACGCGTATCCTATCGAAGATTATTCCAACAAAAGACCGAAATAACGGAAACAGCGATGAGGCAAATAAATACTCCAATAATAATCGACGATCAACTATTTTAGCGGCTACGGCTTTATTGCCGCGGAAGGGATGAAAATGGAAGAAATCATGGGGAAGATGGAAGAGGCCATCCTGCGATCGAAGAAGGTGGCCGAGATACGGGAGATCGCGAAAGCGTTCGGTATCGAGGGCTATGAGCGCATGAAGAAGAAAGAGCTGCTCGAAGTGCTTATCAACGGGCCCGACGGGGATGACGACGGCGCGTACGGCGGCGCTCCCGATACGTCCGACATCCCATCTCCTTCCGAAAAATACGCCGTGCTGCCTGACGTAGGCGGGAATAGCGCGGGCGGTGACTCTGACGCCTCCGGATTTGGGAAAGGGCAAGCGGAAGCAGACAAACCCAAACCCCCGGGAAACGCCGGGCATCCCTCGCCCGCGGATGAGCAAAAAGCTGCCGGGGTCCCGTCCGGGGCCGCGGACGGCGAAGACCGGGAAGTGGACGAGAAGAACAAAAACCGTTACGAGGTCGAGGGCATACTCGAGCTCGCGGAGAGCGGCTTCGGGTTCCTGCGTTTTGACAACTATCTGTCGAGCAGCGACGACATCTACGTCGCGCCCGCGCAGATACGTCGCTTCAATCTCAAGACGGGCGACAAGATCAAGGGCGTGGCGCGCAAGCCGAATGACGGTGAGAAGTTCGGCGCTCTGCTCTATGTGTTCGACGTCAACGGCGACGACCTCAAGGTCGCGATCCGCAGGCCGTCCTTCGAGCGGCTGACGCCGATATTCCCGAACGAGCGCATCAATCTTGAGGACGGCCCGAAGAACATAGCCACAAGGCTCATCAACCTCGTGGCGCCCATCGGCAAGGGCCAGCGCGGGCTCATAGTGGCGCCGCCGAAAGCGGGCAAGACCGTGCTTCTGAAGAACATAGCCAACACCATAGAAAAAACGCATCCCGAGTGCGAGATGATCGTGTTGCTCATAGACGAGCGCCCTGAGGAAGTCACGGATATGCAGCGCTCGATCAAGGGCGAGGTCATATATTCGACGTTCGACGAGCTGCCGCAAAACCACGTGAAGGTCGCGGAGATGGTGCTCGCGCGCGCGCAGCGCCTCGCGGAGCATCACAGGGACGTAGTGATACTGCTCGACTCGCTCACGCGCCTCGCGCGCGCGTACAACCTCGTCGTGCCGGCGTCAGGACGTACGCTGTCCGGCGGCCTCGATCCCGGCGCCCTGCACAAACCGAAAAAATTCTTCGGCGCGGCGCGCAATATCGAGGAGGGCGGCAGCATCACGATACTCGCCACGGCTCTCGTGGAGACGGGCAGCCGCATGGACGAGGTCATATTCGAGGAGTTCAAGGGTACGGGCAACATGGAGCTGCACCTCGACCGGAAGCTCTCGGAAAAGCGCATCTTCCCGTCCGTGAACCTGAACAAGTCGGGGACGCGCCGCGAGGATCTTCTCATGGACCCCGAAGAGCTCGACGCGATTTGGCTCATGCGCCGCGCCATGTCAAATCTCGGGACACAGGAAGTGACGGAGATCATCATAGACCACATAGCCCATACGCGCAGCAACGCCGACTTTATCAAGATCATCGGCAAGCTTTTGGAGAACGAGCGCTCGTAGATGGATTTCAAGAAAATATTCATAAAAGGCGCCTGTCCCACGAAGATCGGCGGTCAGGCGGTCATGGAAGGCATCATGATGAAGGGCGAGGACAGGACGGCCCTCTGCGTCCGTATGCCCGATGGCCGCATGTATATAGAGACCGAAAAGCTGAAGCCTCTCGGCTTTTGGCACAAGGTACCGGTCATACGCGGCGTGTTCGTGTTCGTCGACGCGCTCGCCACGGGCGTGCGTTCACTCATGAAATCGGCGGAGCTCCTCGAGGCCGCGGGCGCGTGGGACGAGGAGGGCGAGGCCGAGGCGGACGCCGTATCTGTCGCCGCCGCTGAGCCGGCGCCCGTATCTACTGTGGACTCCGAACCGGTCGCCGCCGCCGAGGCCGTACAGGTCGCAGCGCCGGACACAGGGCCGTCGCCCGGCTCCGCGCCCGCCGGGGGCGACTCCGATTCTATTATAAAAGAGGGCAGATTTACGGGATGGCTCGAAAACACATTCGGTGAGGGCGCGCCCATGACGTTCGCGCTCGTCGTCTCCGTTGTAGTTGCCATCGTCTTTACCGTAGGGATATTCATCGTGCTGCCGACGTGGGCGATGAATCTCTTCGGGGGCGTCGTCGAAAACGCCGTCGCGCTGAACTTCATCGAGGGCGGTATGCGCATAGCGCTGTTCGTCCTGTACATCGTCGCCATATCGCGCATGAAGGACATACAGACGGTGTTCAGGTTTCACGGCGCGGAGCACGAGTGCATACACTGTTTCGAGAGCGGCCTCGATCTGACGCCGGAGAACTGCCAGACATTTGAGACGCTGCACCCGCGCTGCGGCACGAGTTTTCTCATGTTCGTGATGGTCATCGCGCTGCTTCTGTTCTCGCTGCTCGGCTGGCCTGACCTGCTGCCGCGCATACTCTCGCGCATCGTCCTCATCCCCGTGATAGCGGGCCTCAGCTACGAGCTGCTGAGGTGGGCGGGCAGGAGCGATTCGCCCGTGGTCAAGGCGCTCAGCGTCCCCGGCCTGCTGCTGCAAAAGCTGACGACGATGAAGCCCGACGAGAAGCAGCTCGAGGTGGCGATAGCGGCGATGAAGGCCGTATTGGCCCCGGCGGAAGATCCGACGTTCGCGGGCTACTGCGACAAGGACGGCCGGCTGATTCCTGACGCGCCTGACGCGCCGGATGAATCCGATGTGTCTGATGAATATGGTGGGCCGGGCATTGCGGGCTATTCGCTCTGACGCTTCTATCCCGGTTTCCGTACTTTCGGCGGACAGCCAAACCGGAGCTACAATGATATTTTCAGGGTGTTTACCCCGTCCGCAAACGTGTGGGTGATCTCTTTCGCCGATTTGCGGATGATCATCGCCGAAAGCTCGTCTGCGACGTCCACGGCATTTTCATTCGCGCCCCGGTACGCCGCTGAAAGCCCATATTGGCCCAGCTTCTCGGAATAGCTGACGGCAAGCTTGCAATTCCCGTATCTTGGCGTGATAGTATCGCTGACCAACTCTTCCGTCACCAACGACAGCTTTCTTGCGATGTTGCCGTCAATGCCGTTGTGGAAGCAAAAAGTTTCGATCCTGCCGAGAAGCTCGTAAAAATCGTATTCCTCGCTTGTGATTTCATACTCAAAGCTGCGGATGCGGTTGATGAACATCTTTGTTTTTTCTTTTTTCGGTTCGTTGAAGATGACCTGCGGCGTGTCCGATTCGTAAATGCAGCCTTCGTCCATATAGAACACGCGGTTCGAAATGTCTTCCGCGAACTTCATTTCGTGCGTGACGATCAGCATCGTTATCCCCGTCTTTGCGAGTGAGCGGATGACAGCTGTGACCTCGCTGACCATCGTCGGGTCGAGGGCGGACGTCGGCTCGTCGAACAGTATGATCTCCGGCTCCATCGCCAGGGCGCGCGCGATGGCCACGCGCTGCTTCTGCCCGCCCGACAACTGCGCTGGATAGAATGAGGCGCGCTCGGAAAGGCCGACTGTCTTCAAGAGCTCGAGGGATTTTTCCTCTGCCTGGGCCTTCGTTTTTTTCAGCAGTGAAACCTGCCCGAGCGTCAGGTTTTGCAGTACAGACAGATGTGAGAATAGCCCGAAGTTTTGGAACACCATGCCCATCTTACGGCGGACGGCGTTGATATTGTTTGTGGACGCCAGCTCTCCGTCGAGCAGTATTTCACCCGACGTAGGGGGATCGAGCATGTTCAGCGCCCGCAAGAATGTGCTCTTGCCCGTGCCGGAGGGGCCTATGATCGTGACGACCTCGCCCTTTTCAATGTCGGCGTCCACGTTTTCAAGTATCACGTTTTCGCCGAACTTTTTCGATAGGTTGCGAACACTCAACAGGCTCATATTTGGACACTCCTATTCACTTTTTTAATGATAAATTTGAATACAACAATCATGAGAGTCGTCAGCGCGAGGTAGATCACCGCCGAAAGGATCACTGGGAAGTACGCGTCGAATGTCCGTGAGCGTATGATGTCCGTGGCCCTCGTGAGGTCCTGGATAGCTATATACCCGACGACCGCCGTGCTTTTCACCAATCCCACAAAGCCCTCGGTATATCCCGGCAAAGCGCGCCTGACCGCCTGCGGGAGCGTTACTTTCATAAATGTGCCCACCGACGAAAAACCCAAGGCGCGGGCCGCCTCGATCTCCGTTTTGTCGACCGTGTCGATCGCCCCGCTGAGATTTGTCGCGACTCTCGCGCCGCAGACGAGCGAAAAGGCCGCGACCGCGACGAGATACCCGGCAATATTCGAATTGCCGAAAATGATATAATACGCGACCATGAGCAGCGTGACCTCGGGCGTCCCGTGGATAAACCCGCAGTAAAATTTGGCGATCCCCTTGGCGGCTTTATTTCTGCGCGTCAGCAGAAAGCACATGAACGCGCCGAGAATCGTCCCGAAAAGCAGCGACAGCGCCGATATTTTCAGCGTCACGCCAAGCCCGCTCAGGATGAGCTTGTAGCGGCCTTCCTGGACCAGGTTGTTTTCAACCCCGTTTTTCAGCCAGTTCAAAAAACCGCCGCCGCTTTCTTCTGTGTTCTCATCATGGTAAAGCAGCCCTATATACTGAACGGTATAGGGCTTTGAAAAATGCACCTGCCTTTGGCGTTCCTCCGTTATGGAGATGCCGGAGAACGATATATCCGCCTTGCCTGACACGACATACGGTATCAGCCCCGTAAAATCCATCGTCTCCCACTTGACGGTCTTGCCGAGGCTTGCGGCAAACCGCACCGCAAACTCGGCGTCCATGCCCGTATACATATCGCCCGATCTGAATATATACGGCTCGAGCGTCCCTTCCGTCGCTATCGTCAGCTCCCCGTTCGCGCCCGCCTCCGGGAACTCGGGTAATGCCGGCGGATTGCGGTAATCGTAGTCATCGAGCCACCGGGCCTGAATCTTGTCAAAGGTCCCATCGTCCTTGAGCTGGCCCAAAAACACGTCGAACTGCTCGAGCAGCTCGATGTCCTCGGAGATGGCGCCGATTTCCGACGAATATATCTCCTCCGGCAACATAATATAGTTGAGCCCGTCGAGTTTTTGACAGGTGATCTTCGCAAGCATCGCGTCAGTCAGGCACGCGTCAATCTTGTCGCCCTTTATCGCCTCAAACATTGAGCTTCGTTCACTAAAGTACAGCGTGTCCCGCGACTTCATAGCGTCATTTGCGATCTGGTCAAAGATTGTCCCCGTGATCACCCCAAATTGCTTCCCGATAAAATCCTCATACGTCTTTCCTGTGCTTCCGCCCGCCTCGCCCCCACTCGATTTTTTTACGATAAAATAGGCCGTGACGTCGAGGATATTATCGCCGAAAAGAATATTCGCCTCCCGCTCGTCCGTGATGGTGAATACGTTTGAAAAGTCCGCCTTGCCGCTTTGTATCGCGGGCAGGATAGCGCCGTACGACATATCGTCAAAGCGGATTTTCATATTGCAAAACTTCGCGAAACGCTCGGCGACCTCTATCTCGTATCCGACGGCCTTGTTGTTTTCGCCCATATACGCCATGGGGGCGTATCCCGTAGCGATGGCGCAGACGAGCGTCCCGCCCGTGCCGTCGTTCGGGATGACGGGTATCTCGTCGGCTGGCGGCAATTTCCCGCTGAGCCATCTGTCGTCGAGCTCGTCAAGCGTCCCGTCCTCCTTCGCCAGCTTCGCCCATTCGTTGAATTTGTCGCGCAGCCCGGCGTCCTTGAACACGGCGGAGTTTGCGTCGGAGTGGATCTCCTTCGGCACAGGCAGAAAGTCAAGGTCCGTATACTCCCCCTCCGCCATGACGGCGTTGCAGGCGACAGAGGCGGTGATCCCCGCCTCGATCTTGCCGCTACTGATCGCTTCGAGCATATCGCCGAACAGGGAATACGTGTGGATGTCGTCGCTCCAACCCAGGTCCTCCGCGAGCTCCCCGTAGATCTCGCCGTCGCAGGCGCCGAGCGACGCGCCCATGTAGTCCGTATAGTCCGCCGCGAAAACGGGCGCCGCTCCGCCGAGCATCACGGCGACGATGAAGAGAATGGCGACGACGCGCCTCGGCTTGGAAGTTTCCCCGATCAACATCCCCACCTCACATCCGCTGTCCGGTCAATGCCCATTTTTCCTGCTCCTGCGCCTTATTATTATAAGAGTAATCACAACGGCCGCGATGATTAAAGCGAGAACCACTATGATAAGGTAGGTTGCTGTTGCTGTCCCCGTCCCCTCTGTTTCTGTCGTTTCCGCAGTTTCGGTCGCTTTGGCGGCTTCGGTCGCTTCGGCGGTCTCCGCGCTTTCGGCGGCTAGTTCTTCGTCAAGAGGCGTGAGTTCATTATTCACCTCGATACGCCCGTCGAGGCCGATGTTCGCGGCGCCCGAATTGAGATACTCCGTCAGCGCGTCCGCGACCGCTGAGATGCCTTTGTCGTTCGAGAGGGGGTCGGACAGAAACGGCGCCTTGAACATCTCGTACTCGTCGCCGCCCGCCGCGTTGAAATCGTTCGTGGCGACGGTGTACTCCTTCTCGGGGTCGAGCGCCTCACCGCCGACCGTTACGGAGAGGACACGCTCGCCGGCGGCCTTCGCCGGGTCAAACGCAAACGTCAGGCCGGACACCTGCAAAAATCCGCCCCTCTCCTCCGGGTAGCTCGAGACGCTGACCTCGAGCGCTTCCTCTATGACCGAGCCCTTGAGCTTCGTCTCGCAGAGGAAGTTCGAAAACGGCAGGGCCGCGTTCACCTCGCCGACCGTGATGTCCCCCTCGTCAAAGCCCGCGCGGATAGCGCCGCCGTTTTCAAAAGCGATGTCCGAGTCCGCCGCCCATCGCATGGCGTCGGCAACGAGATCGCCCATGACCGTCTCCTCCGTGCGCTCGCTCGACCGGTCGACCTCGATCGCCGTATCGGTGTGCGACACGACCTGGGCGCCGGCCTCCGCGACTTCGCCCGCCCATTTGTCTATGACCGCCGTGACGGACGGGTCGGGCTTCATGTCCGCCGTCTCTTCCTTTGTAATGGACTTGTAGCCTGTGACTTCGAGATCCTCTCCCACCTCGACCTGTCCGAACGCCACCATCTCGCTGCCCGTCGAAACGATGGGCGTCTTGCCGTCCTGCGTGATGTCCTCGAGGCTCGTGTGGCTGTGCCCGTCGACGATGAGGTCGATGCCGTCTATGCCGCGCAGATCGTAGCTCGTCCCGTAGTCCACGCCGAGCGAGGAATTGTCCTCCGTGCCGAGATGCGACAGCGCGATGATGAACTCCGCGCCGTCGTCCTTCAGCTCCCCTGCCATATCCTCAGCGTACGCGAGTATGTCGTCGGACGTGCCAAAATCTATGTCGAGCGAGCCGATGCTCGAAAACTTCGTATACGGCGTAGTCACGCCGAAAACGCCGACCTTGCGCCCCGCGACGTCCAAGACCGCGCGGTGCTCCATGCCGTCGACTTGCGAGAGGAACGGGAACTTCGCTTCGCCAGCAAGCTCCTTCAAACGGTCAAAGCCATAGTCAAACTCGTGGTTGCCAACGGCCATCGCGTCGTAGCCCACGGCGTTCATGATGTCGACCGCCGCCTCGCCCTTGCTCTGGTTGACGAAGTAGATCCCCTGTACCATATCGCCCGCGCTGATGAGGAGCGTCGGCGCGTCGAGCGACTCCCGGTACGCCGCGAGGACATCGTGCCCGATGGAGTAGTCGGTATTTTCATAGTACCCGTGCACGTCGTTCGTATGCAGGATAACAAACGCCGGAGCCGCGCCGCCGCTGTCCTCTGGAGCGGCAAAAACGCCAAGGGGCGCCGCCAACACGACGAGCAATGCAAGCAATAGCGAGAGCGATTTCTTCTTCATATCGTTTCCTTTTCTCATTGAAATCGGCAAGAGCCCCCTGATAAGCGCTTCTTGAAAACCTGATTGCATTATATATATATTCCCGGCGCCCGTCAATTTGTTTCTCCGGCGGGCGTCCGGCTCTTCTGATCCTGACCCGGCGGGCGCCCGGCGCTTTATCCGCCCACTTTCTTTCCATTGAACCGTATTGCCAGCATCGTGATGTCGTCCGCCTGCGGGGCTTCGCCCGCGAAAGCAGCCACGTCCTGCCTGACGTTGGCGCAGAGCTCCTCGATGCCCGTGCCCCTGTTTCTGTTCATCGTGTCGAGCAATCTCTGCTCGCCGTAGAACTCCCCTGATAGATTGTCCGCCTCGGTGACGCCGTCAGTGTAGAAATACAAAATGTCGCCCGGCTCCAGCACGGTCTCCGACTCCGGGTAGACGGCGCCCTCCATGCCCGCAAGCACGAGGCCGTGCTTCGTCTTGTAGTATTCGTACTCGCCGCCCCGCTTCAGCAGAGGCGGATTGTGCCCCGCATTCACGCTGACGAGCCCGCCCGTCTCGAGATTCAGATACCCCATGAAGCAGGTTACGAACAGCCCCTCGTCGTTGTTTTCGCACAGGATATTGTTGACCGTTTCAAAGACCTCTTTCGGGCTTTTGCCCATGAGCGCGTAGTTGGCAAGCAGGGTCTTCGCGATCACCATGAACAGCGCGGCGGGGACGCCCTTGCCCGAGACGTCCGCGATGACGACGGCGAGCTTTTTTTCGTCGATCAAAAAGAAATCGTAGAAGTCGCCGCCGACCTCCCTTGCCGGATCCATGATACCGAAAATATCGATCTCTTTTCTGTGCGGGAACGGCGGGAATATGTGGGGCAGCATGCTCGACTGTATGTGCGTCGCGACGTCGAGCTCCGCACTGATTCGTTCTTTTTCGACGGCAAGGGCGGTCAGCGGGACAGAGAGGCGATTTGCGTATATGTTTGCCGCCATTGCCGTCAGTATCAAAATAGCCATGAGCAATAAAGCGAACAGCGTTATTGACTGGGATATGCGGTCGTCGACCGCTTTTACGGGCGCTATTGCCTCGCTCTCCTTAATGGAGTAAAGGACCGTCCAACCGGTGAGCGCCAATTGCGACGTTGCGGTCAGCATACCCGGCCCATCCGCGGGCAGCTCGCCGGCGGATGGGAAAAGCTCCGCGCGCCCGCTTTCGCCGATGGTGATTGAATCAATTACAACATCCAGCGTATCGAGGGGGATATCCATCCCCAGTACGCCCTTGAACGCGCCGCCGGAAAACAGGGGCGTGCTGAGTGTGATGACGTAGCCCGTGCCCGTCACGCTTTTGTAGGCGTCGGTAATAACAGTCTCGCCGGATTCTTTTGCGGACAGGTACCATACGCGTCCGCGCATCGGGACCGCTTTTTTGAGAACGGAGTCGCGCATGGTATAGCCATTGCTGTCGTACTGCATGTTGATCCCGTTCTCGCTTGCGAAATATATATTGTCGATTTCGGGGAAGGCCTTCTTCACCGGCGCAAAGATCCTTTTCGCGTTGCCCAGTAGGCGCACCTCATTCATATTGGCGGATGTATTGGGGTCGGTGAAATAATAAAAAGCGAGGGTATCTTTGGGGATAGCGTAAAGATACGGCGCGTCGGCGGGCTTGTACCGGTCAGGATTTGTGTAAATGTCCGACAGGCAATCCCTCATGATGGAGAGCTCGTCGGAATATTTTTGCAGTCTGCGGTCAACGACGCGGGCTGTTTCATCCGCCAGCGACTGCAGGTTTTCATATGCCGTTTCGATGAACGATTCTTCCGTGATACCGCGCACGCTTTGCAATTGGGCGAACGACAATATCCCGCTTGCCAAAAGCGAAGCCACGCTCACCAAAAGAAATGCTATAGTAATTCTCCTACGTATCATGAAGCGCCCTTTTTGAGTGTGAGGATATTTTTGGAGCCCTCACGCCTGTACTCCACCGTATCCATCATTTTTTTTGTCATAAAGACCCCGAGCCCGCCAATTTCGCGTTCGTCGGCGGATTGCGTCAATTCGGGCGTTTCCTGCGCGGTGGGGTCGTAGGGAACGCCGCTATCCTCAAATTCTATCATCACGGTGTCGTTCACCTTGACGCGGATGACTACGGTCCCGGTTTCGTTTTCATAAGCGTAGCTTGAGATGTTCGTAAAAATCTCATCGACCGCGATGTTGATATGGTATCTCGATTTCTCCGGGAAATCCCCGGTATGCGACTCGACAAACGCGAGGACCTGCTCGAGGTTTTCAAGCTTGGCCTCAATAGTAAGTTCATCCATACATTCACCTCTTGGCCGTATCCGCTCTTTCTTCCCGTTGAACCTTATCGCAAGCATCGTGATGTCGTCCGCCTGCTGGGCGCCGTCCGCGAAAACTTCCACGCTCTGCCTGATATCGGCGCATAGCTCTTCTATGTCTGCGCCCGTATTCTTGTTCAGGGTTTCGAGCAGCCTCTGCTCGCCGTAGAGCTCTTTTGATTTATTGTCCGCCTCCGTGACGCCGTCGGTGTAGAAATACAAAACATCACCTGGCGCCAAAACGGCCCTTGATTCCTCGTAGGCGGAGTTTTCCATGCCCGCCAGCACGAGGCCGCGTTTGGTCTTGTAATATCCGTACACGCCGCCCTGCTTCAGAAGAGGCGGGTTGTGCCCGGCGTTCACGCTGACGAACTCCCCTGTTTCGAGATCCAAATATCCCATGAAGCAGGTGACAAAGAGCCCCTCATCGTTGTTTTCGCACAGGGTATTGTTGACCGTTTCAAATACTTCCTTAGGGCTTTTGTCCATGAGCGCGTAGTTGGAAAGCAGGGTCTTGGCGATCACCATGAACAGCGCGGCGGGGACGCCCTTGCCCGAAACGTCCGCGATGACGACGGCGAGCGTCCTGTCGTCGATCAAAAAGAAATCGTAAAAGTCGCCGCCGATCTCTCTCGCCGGGTCCATGACGCCGTAAATATCAATCTCTTTTCTGTGTGGAAACGGAGGGAATATATGCGGCAGCATGCTCGACTGGATGTTCGTAGCGACGTCAAGCTCCGCGCTGATGCGCTCCTTTTCGACGGCAAGGGCGGTCAGCGGGATCGAGATACGCTTTGCGTACAGGTTTGCCGCCAACGCCGTCAATGCCAAAATCAGCGTCAACAACGCGGAAAACAGCAATACCAGGTGGAATACACGGTCGTCGACAGCTTTTACAGGCGCCGTTACCTCGCTTCTCGGAATGGCGTACAAAACCGTCCAGTCGGTGAACTTCAATTCCGATGTCGCGACCAGCATATCGGGATCGTCCACGAGCGGCGCGTCAGGGTCTGTGATAAGCTCGGCGCTCCCGCTTTTCCCGACCGCGATCATAGCGAGCTCGCGATTCAGATTTTTGGTGAGGATATCCATCCCTATCACTCCCTTGAACGCGCCGCCTGAGAATACGGATGCGCTGAATGTGACAGTCTCGCCGTTCCCCGTGATATTTTCGTACACATCGGAGATGACCGTCCCGCCGGTTTTTTTGGCCGACACATACCATGGGCGCCCGCGCATTGCGACCTCGTCTTCGATAATAGTTTCAGGCGCCGAGTGCCCGGCGTTGTCATACTGTAAGTTGGCCCCGTCATCGCTTGTGAAGTATAGGGAGTCGATTTCAGGGAATGTCGCTTTCATCGATTCAAAAACCGTTTTCACATTGCCTAGCAGCCCCACCTCGTCCATGTTTACGTGCGCTCCGGGATCGGGGAAGTAATAAAGTTCGAGAGCGTCTCTCGGGACATCGTAAGGAGACGTCACGTCGACAGGTAGGTACTGATCGGGATTTGTGTAAATGTCCGACACGTAGTCATTCAGGATAGACAGCTCGTCGGAATACTTCTTGAGCCGGCGGTCGATCACACGGCCTGTTTCATCCGTCAGCGACTGCAGGTCTTCGTACGCCGTTTCAATAAACGATTCCTCAGTGGCGCCGCGTATGTTGTTCAATTGGACGAGAGACAATATCCCGCTTGCCAAAAGCGAAATGAGGCTCACAAGCAGGAATGCTATCGTAATTCGTTTGCGTATCATAGCGCGACCTTCTTATTCACATTATTGACTATAGATTTGAATAATAGTATCAGCAGAGTCGTCAGGGCAAGGTAGATAACCGCTGAAAGTATCACGGGGAAATACGCGTCGAATGTCCTTGAGCGTATGATGTCCACGGCCCTCGTGAGGTCTTGGATGGCGATGTACCCGACGATCGCCGTGCTTTTCACGAGGCCCACGAAGCCCTCGGTATACCCGGGCAGCGCGCGCCTGACCGCCTGCGGGAGCGTGACGTTCATGAATGTGCCTACGGCCGAAAACCCGAGCGCGCGGGCCGCCTCTATCTCCGTTTTGTCGACCGTGTCTATCGCCCCGCTGAGGCCAGTTGCGACGCTCGCGCCGCAGACAAGCGAAAAAGACGCGACCGCGACAAGATAGCCGGTGATATCCGAATTGCCGAAAATGATGTAATAAGCGACCATGAGCAACGTGACCTCGGGCGTCCCGTGGATAAGCCCGCAGTAAAGTTTGGCGATCCTTTTCACGACTCTGTTTCTGCGCGTGAGCAGGAAGCAGACGACTGCGCCGATGATCGTTCCAAAGAGCAGGGACAGCAGCGATATTTTCAGCGTGACGGCAAGCCCGTCGAGAACGAGCTTGTAGCGGCCTTCCTGGATCAGGTTGTTGTCGATGCCGTTTTTCAGCCAATTCAGGAAACCGCCTCCCTCCGCCGCGCTTTCATCATGATAGATCACCGCGAGATACTGGACGACGTAGGGCTTTGAGAAATGCACCTGTTTTTCGCGTTCCTCCGTTATAGTGATGTTGGACAGGGCCATATCCGCCTTGCCTGACACGACGTACGGTATCAGTCCCGCGAAGTCCATCACCTCCCATTTGACGGTCTTGCCCTGGTTCGCGGCAAACCTCACCGCGAGCTCGGCCTCAAAGCCCGTATAATGGTCGCCGGACCTGAATATAAACGGCTCATGCATCCCTTGGGTCGCGACAATCAGTTCCCCGTTCGCGCCCGCTTCCGGAAACTCGGGCAACTCCGGCGGGTTTCTGTAGTCGTAGTCGTCGGTCCACCGGGTGTTGATTTCGGCAAGGGTCCCATCGCCCTCGATCTCGTCTATGAACGCGTCGAACTGTCCGAGCAGTTCGAGGTTTTCGGATATTGCGCCGAGCTCATTGCTATAGACATCCGACGGCAAACTGACGCTGCCGAGCCCGCCGAGCTTTTGGCAGATGATTTTGGCAAGCATCGTTTCCGTCATACAGGCGTCAGCCTTGCCCTTTTTCACCGCCTCGAACATCGAGCCCGGGTCGTTAAAATAGATGGTTTCACTCGCGTTCATCAAGTCGTTTGCGATTTGGTCATAGATTGTCCCCGTGACCACCGCGAACTTCTTGTCCATGAAATCCTCATACTCCGCCGCAAAAACGGGCGACGCCGATATTATTATCAATGTTATCAAGAGCGGAATCACTTTCTTCATATTATCATTCGCCTTTTCCATTGAACTGTATTGCCAGCATCGTGATATCGTCCGCCTGCTGCGCGCCGCCCGCGAAAGCCTCCACGTCCTGCCTGACCACGGCGCATAGCCCCTCGACGCCCGTGCCCGTGTTTTTGTTCATCACCTCAAGTAATCTCTGCTCGCCGTATAGCTCCTTTGATTCATTGTCCGCCTCCGTGACCCCGTCTGTGTAGAGGTACAGGACGTCGCCCGGCGTCATGACGATCTGTGATTCCGAGTAGGTAGTGCCATCCATGCCCGCGAGCACGAAGCCGTGTTTGGCCCTGTAGTATCCGTAAGCGCCGGCCTGTTTCAGAAGCGGCGGGTTGTGCCCGGCGTTCACGCTGACGAGCTCGCCTGTCTCGAGGTCCAGATAGCCCATGAAGCAGGTGACAAAGAGCCCCGCATCGTTGTTTTCGCACAAAGTATTGTTGACCGTCCCGAAGACCTCCTTCGGGCTTTTGCCCATGAGCGCGTAGTTGGCAAGCAGGGTCTTCGCTATCACCATGAACAGCGCGGCGGGGACGCCCTTGCCCGAAACGTCGGCTATGACGACGGCGAGCTTTTTTTCGTCGATCAAAAAGAAATCATAGAAGTCGCCGCCGACCTCCCTAGCCGGATCCATGATACCGAAAATATTGATCTCTTTTCTGTGCGGGAACGGCGGGAATATGTGCGGCAGCATACTCGACTGGATGTTCGTCGCGACGTCGAGCTCCGCGCTGATTCGTTCTTTTTCAACGGCAAGGGCGGTCAGCGGGACAGAGATGCGCTTTGCGTATAAGTTTGCCGCTAGTGCCGTCAATACCAAGATAGACAACAACAAAAAAGCAAAGAGCGTTATTGACTGGGATATGCGGTCGTCGACCGCTTTTACGGGCGCCGTTACCTCGCTCTCCTGAATGGAGTAAAGGACCGTCCAACCTGTGAGCGTCAATTTCGACGTTGCGCCCAGCATCCCCGGTTCAGCCGCAGGCTGCGCGCCGGCGTCCAGGATAAGCTCCGCTCGCCCGCTTTCGCCGACGGTGATTGAGGCAATTTCACGATTCAGCGAGTCGACGGGGATATCCATCGCCACCACTCCCTTGAACGCGCCCCCGGCAAATACGGGTACGCTGAGAGTGACAATGTCCCCGGCGCCAGTTATACCTTTGTAAACGTCAGAAATAACCGTCTCGCCGGAGCCTGATTCTTTTGCCGACAGATACCATACGCGCCCGCGCATCGCTACCGCGCTTCCTATGACAGCCTCGCGCATCGTGTGCCCGTTCTCGTCATACTGCAGGTTGATCCCGTTTTCGCTTGCGAAATATATGGAGTCGATTTCAGGAAAAACCTCCTTCATTGGCGCAAAGAGCTTTTTCATATTGCTGAGCAACCGCACCTCGTCCATATTCACGGATGCGTCAGGGTCGGGAAAATAATAAAAAGCGAGAACTTCTTTGGGAATAGCGTAAACATAAGGCGCGTCGACAGGTTTGTACTGGTCGGGATTTGCGTAAATGCCCGACGCGTAGTCCCTTATGACAGAAAGCTCATCGGAATACTTCTTCAATCTGCGGTCGATGACGCGGACTGTTTCGTCCGCCAGCGACTGCAGATTGTCGTACGCCGCTTCAATGAGCGATTCTTCCGTGATAATGCGTACGCTGTTCAATTGGGCAAACGACAATATCCCGCTTGCCAAAAGCGAGATCACGCTCACCAATAAAAACGCGATGGTAATTCGTCTGCGTATCATAAAGAACCGCCCCCGGTGCGCCCCTGTGTCAAATTATACGTCTCCTTGACACGCTCTAAGGCGTTGAACACAGCGACAAGGCACGCTGTGAGGCAGAGGTCGCAGACGAAAGTGAGCAGCATGATCGGCAGGGGCGAGGACAGCCCGGCCGCGACAAGCATTCTATATATCAGATAGTTGCCCGGCACGTGAAAAAGGTAAAAGCGAAAGGCGTTGTCCTCAAAGTACCGGTACGGTCGAAAAGCGCGCAGCCGGCCATGATAGCGCGCCAAATAGAAGAAGGCCTGAAAAGCGGTAAGCGCCCCGAGGCAACAGGTCAGCCAGTACATCTGCGTCGTCTGCGTCAAGAACAAGGCGGTAAGGACAAAAAGAACGGCGTTCAGGCCGAACAGCGACAAAGGTCGCCGCGCGAGCGCTTTGCCTATGCCCTCCCGGTAACGGCAGAGTATGGTCCCAAGCCCGAACCAGATGAGCGGCCCGCTTATCTCCCATACGGCGTACCAAGTCAATGTGCGCCCGTACTCGTCCACGAGCAGAGCCGCGACCACCGCAAGCGCCGGTACGAGAAATCCGCCGAGACGATTCGCAAGCGGCCGTAGCGCCGCAAAGAAGATGCTGACCCAAAAAAGGACGAGCAGAAACCAGAGGTGGTCAGCGAAAAGCCCCTCCAAACCGACGCGGTACGTCTGCGCCAAGGTATAGCCCGCCGGCCTGTTGTACGCGGGAATGTCAAAAATGGTGTACAGGGGGACTAACCAGAAAGCCATAAGCAAAAACCACGGGACGAGAAGCCGCTTTGCCCTGCCCGCGATGTACGCGGGCGCGCTGCGGCGCTTTCTCTCCGCCGACAAAGCGGCAAGATAGCCGGAAGCCATCATGAACGAAGGGATGATGATGAATCCTCCCCAGAAGTTGATAAAATCGGCGACCTCGGACTGCCTATCGGCGTAAAATCTCCAAAATCCCCCGGGGTCGGGCTCGGTGAACGGAAACACGGCGTGAGAAAATATGACGCCCAAAAGGCTGAAAGTTTTCAGCAAGGCCACGTGGCCTGCGAACGTGCTCCCGTTCCCGTTGTGCTCCTGTGTCAAATTATACGTCCCCCTGACACGCTCCGGTGTGTCGCTCATACTCATGAAAAAAGTTCTTTGAGTTCGTTTTTGCCCAGAGTTAACGGTTTGCCAGAAGTGGTTCTCACTTCAACAGACAATTCACCGGGCCTGTCCATGTAAGTTCTGAGAGCGTTTTCGCTTATGGGCACGCCTTCTCTTCTTGATATACCGGCGTGTGAACCGCTGCTTTCCTTATAAGTCAGCGTCCCTATCAGGCCTTGCGTGCCCGACTTGCCTGTTTTGACGTCCAGTTCGTACTTGGCTACCGCCTCAGGATTGAACGCGCCGCCTGAGATTTGCGCCAAGTCCTCATCCGGGAGCTCCTTGGAAAACTCCGCGGCCTCCCCGGTGGGCGCGTTCTCTGTTTTTACTGTGTTTGTCATGATGATTCTCCTTTTCTTTACTACATTAAAATCCGCACATGACGGCGACAGCGCAAAAAGAACCGTCCCGGTGTGCCGGGCGCCGACGTCACAGGGCGCCGGTGGCGCCATCGCGACCGGTGGCGCCGGTGGGACCGAAGGGATCGGGGGGACTGGTTCCGCCGATGGCGCCGGTAGGACCGATTCCGCCGGTGGGACCTTCGCCGCCGGACACCCGCGCAAGATCCTCTTCCGTGAGTTCCTTTGACAGCTCATCGACTTCTTTGATAAGAGCTTCGATTTTTTCTTCGTTTGCCATGATGATTCTCCTTTTCTTTACTATATTGAAATCAGTAAGAGCCCCTTTAAAAACCTGATTGCATTATATATATCTTCCCTGTATCCGTCAATTTGTTTCTCCTCCGCTGAGCGTCCCGCCTATCGTCTGGCGCCTTACGAGCTCGGCGAACTCTCCTCCTCTCTCCGTCAGCTCGTCATACGTCCCCTCCTCGGCGATCCTGCCCTCGTCTATCACGATGATCCTGTCGCACTCCTTGATGGTGGAGAGCCTGTGCGCTATGACGATGCGTGTGCATTCGAGAGAGGCGAGCGAGTCCGACACCTGCTTTTGCGTCACGTTGTCGAGTGCGGAGGTCGCTTCGTCAAACATGAGTATCTTTGGCTTCGCGGCGATGGCGCGCGCGATGATGATGCGCTGGCGCTGGCCGCCTGATATGCCGCCCGAGC
Organism: Eubacteriales Family XIII. Incertae Sedis bacterium; assembly: GCA_031266795.1. Lineage (GTDB taxonomy): Bacteria > Bacillota > Clostridia > Peptostreptococcales > Anaerovoracaceae > JAIRPC01. The sequence goes on along the minus strand of JAISAI010000120.1, from coordinate 2,544 downwards.
CTTCGCTGATCATCGTGTGCATACCCATAGGCATGGCGCGTATGTCCTCGGCGATCCCCGTCATTTCGGCCGCTTCCCACGCCTTGTCCATGCTGAGCGTCGGCGCGGATATTATAATGTTCGAGAATATGTCTCCCTGAAACAGCTTGCCGTTTTGCAGGACGACTCCGATATGCCCCCTGAGCGACTTCAGGTCAACCTTGGAAATATCCTCGCCGTCAAAATAGACCGCGCCTTTCTGCGGCTTTTCAAAACCGAGCAGCAGGCGCAGGAGCGTGGATTTCCCGCAGCCCGTCTTGCCGACGATCGCCACGTACTCCCCCTTGCGGATCTTCAGGCTCAGATTGTCTATGACTATGGGCGATTCTTCCCCGTAGCTGAATGTGATGTTGTCAAGCTCGACGGCGCCGTTCAGCTTTCGTACGATCTTTTTGTCCTCGTTGATTTCGGGCGCGGTTTCCAATATCGGCGCGGCCATTTCGAGTATGGGCTGGATATGCGCGATGTCGCCCGCCGCGCCTACGAGCGCCATCATGGCGCCGTTCGTCATTCCGAACGCCGCGCTGAACGCGATATACTGCGCGATGGAAACGCCCGATGTGGCGGCGGAGTGATAGATGAGCAGCATTCCGATGAGGACGGCGGCGCCCTGAAACGCCGTCCCCAGCTTCAGGAACATTGCGGGGTTGTACGTCGGCTCGGCCTGCGCCTGATATTTTTCGGCCCACTTCGTGAAAGCCCTGTTCTCACAGCCGACGAGCTTTATCTTTTGAATGCCGGAAAACAATGAAAATATGACGCCGTATACCTTTGTACTCGCTTTCATGGTTTTCCGCATCATTGTCCTGCTGAAGCCTATAGAGCAGGCAAAAACGCCTATCTGCAAGAGGATGGCGATGAAAGACGGGAGAGCCAGCGCGGGCGCTATCGTAAAGATCTGCGCTATATATATGAATGAAAATATCCCCGTCAGCCCGATCCCGAGAAGAATCTCGCTCAGCATGGCGCAGAGCCCGCTCACGGAAGATATTCGCATGGAAAGCTCTCCCGCGCTGAACTTACCGAAAAACTGGGTCGGCAGATTGATGAGGCGGCTCATAACGGCGCTCTGCAGCGCGATGTCTATCTTTGTCATGATCTTTGTGAGTATGAGGCTTTTCGTCATGCTTACGAGGAGCGACGAGACGGCCACGCCGAACAGCAGGAAGCTGACGGAGACTATGAGCACGCCGTCGCCGGACGGGATGATGTCCGAAAATATGAGCTGGCTTATATACGGCGTGAAGACGCCGAACAGGGCTATGATAAGGGAGGTAAAGGCGAGCGTCAGCACATCGGACTTCGCCAAGTTGTCCCGCATGAAAACTAAAAGATCCCTGATTCTCAGCGTCCTGTTTGGCAGCGCCTTGTAAAAGCAGATCGCGTCGGGCTTCAGATTTTTTGCGGTTGAATAATTCAGCTTGACGCGTTTGCCTGACTCGTAGTCAAAGTAGCTGTATCCGCCAAAGTCCGGGATGAGCGCTACGGCGTCGCCGCCGGCCGTCTCCCCGAGCAAGGCGCCCACGCTGTCCTTCCACCATGCGCCCTTGAGGGTGATACGCCTGCGCATGATGCCGGAGGGCCTGAGCATGTGTTCAAGCTGCTCGTGTATATCCTCGGCGTTTTCGTCCATATCGCCTATCGGCGCTTTGTAATGCCTGCATATCTCCTCGATCGCGTTTTTCGTCTTCAGATGCTCGCTGTCAAAAAGCCCCGCGTTTTTGTCCTTGCCCATGATAATGGAAGAAAGATCATAGAATGAGCGCCTGACGCCCGCCTCATCCCTTTTTATCCTATCCTGAATCTGATTCTCAAACCAACCCATGCGAACCCCTCATTCCATCGTGATCAGCTTCGTGTACAGGCCGCCCGCCGCGTACAGCTCGTCGTGTGAGCCTCTTTCCACGGCTACGCCGCCGTCCATGACTATGATCTCGTCGCAGTCGCGGATGGTGGACAGCCTGTGCGCGATGATGACGCAGGTCACGCCGCGATCCTTGATGGCCTTCGTCACCTCGTACTCCGTCTTGGCGTCGAGCGAGGAGGTAGCTTCATCCAATATTACAATGGTAGGATCCTGCGCCAACACCCTCGCGATCTCAAAGCGCTGGCGCTGGCCCCCGGAAAAATTCTTGCCGCCCTCCGCGACGGGGCAGTCGTAGCCGCCCTCGCGCAGCATGATGTCCTCGTGTATCCGGGCGTCGCGCGCCGCCATGATCATCTCGAAATCCTCGATCGCGCCGTCCCACATCTTTATGTTGTCTGACGCGCTGTCCTCGAACATGATGATGTCCTGATCGACGACAGCTAAGGAGCCCGTGAATACGGAGCGGGGGATGTCGTCTTTCTTCTTTCCGTCGAACAGTATCTCGCCGTCCCACGGCTTGTAAAGCCCCGATATGAGCTTTGCCAGCGTCGATTTGCCGCAGCCGGACGCGCCGACAAACGCGACCTTCGAGCCGGGCGTGAGCGTCATGCTGAAGCCCTTTATGACCGGCGCCGAGA
>JAISAI010000111.1 GCA_031266795.1 Eubacteriales Family XIII. Incertae Sedis bacterium | reverse complement strand
GAAGGAAAACAGGGCGAATAAGCCCGTTAAGGGTCATTTCGAGAAATGGGGCGCCCCGCTCAAAAAGCACCTTACGGAAATAAGGCTTGCGGATGGCGAAAAGTATGAGTCGGGACAGGTGATCACCGTCGCCGACTTCGTAGTCGGGAGCTATATTGACGTGACCGGCGTTTCCAAGGGCAAGGGTACGCAGGGCAACATCAAGCGCCACGGACATCACAGAGGACCGATGTCGCACGGCTCCAAGCACAAGCGGCTCGCGGGCGCGCTCGCAGCGGGTACCTACCCCTCGCGCGTGTTCAAAGGCAACGACGGACCCGGTCGCATGGGACGTGAAACAATCACCGTGCAAAACCTTGAACTCGTGGGTATAGTCCCGGAGCGTAACGCTATGCTCATCAAGGGCGCGGTTCCGGGAAAGCGCGGCGGTTTACTTAAAATTCGCTATGCGGTCAAGAAGGAGGCTCCTGCGGCTCCCGAGCCGTCCGCAGTCTCCGCAGAGCAGGCCGAAGCCCCGGCCGGAGCTGCGGAATAAGGAAAGCGAGGGGCAAACATCATGGCTAAGGTAAATGTATTCAATCAGGATGGCAGCTCGGCAGGCGAGATCACGCTGAACGACGAAGTGTTCGGGATCGAGCCAAACGAGTATGCCGTATACGAGGCGGTCAAGAACCATCTCGCCAATAGGAGGCAGGGTACCCAGTCCGCAAAGACCCGTTCGGAGGTTCGCGGCGGCGGCAGGAAGCCATTCCGCCAAAAGGGTACGGGCCGCGCGCGTCAGGGATCGAGGGTCGCTCCCAACCATGTCGGCGGCGGCATCGTTTTCGCTCCCAAGCCGAGGGATTACAGCTATAAGATACCGAAAAAGGTGAAGAGGCTCGCGATGAAGTCCGTCCTCTCCGCAAAGGTGAAAGACGGCGAGATCATCGTCGTCGACGGACTTTCGTTCGACGAACCCAAGACAAAGGATATGGTCGCGTTCCTCACGGGAGTAAACGCCGAGAAAAAGTCGCTCATAGTCACGGTAAGCAAGGATGAAAACGTCGTCCGGTCCGCTTCCAATATCCCCGGAGTTGAAACGTCGCACACGGGTTCCCTCAATGTATATGACATTCTCAATCACATCAGTTTTATTGTGACAAAGGATGCGGTTAAAAAGATAGAGGAGGTGTATTCGTAATGAGATCTCCTTACGACGTCATCATCAAGCCCGTCATATCCGAAAAAAGTATGTCGGGCGCCGAACACAAAAAATACACGTTCCATGTAGCGAAAGACGCTGGCAAGATCGAGATCAAGAGAGCCCTCGAGGAAATATTCGGGGTCGAGGTCGCGAGGGTCAACGTCATGAACTATCGTGGCAAACTCAAAAGGATGGGCAGGAACGTCGGGCGCAGGCCCTCGTTCAAGAAAGCTATCGTGACGCTTGCTGAGGGCAGCAAGGAGATCGAATTCTTCCAAAGCCTGTAGAAAGAAGGACTAAGGGTGGGTATTAAAAAATACAATCCGACGACTCCGGGCCTGCGAGGCATGACGGTCTCGACATTCGAGGAAATCACAGCCGTAGGACCCGAAAAATCTTTGACGGTAACGCTCAAAAAACATTCGGGGCGCAATTCCCGGGGTAAGATCACGGTTCGCCACAAGGGCGGCGGCTACAGGCTGAAATATCGGATAGTCGACTTCAAGCGCGATAAGGACGATATCCCAGGAAACGTAGCGACGATAGAGTATGATCCGGGACGCAGCGCGAACATAGCGCTCATCGTGTACGCCGACGGCGAGAAGCGCTATATCATAGCGCCCAACAAGGTAAAGGTCGGCGATGTGCTCTACTCGGGTCCCGGCTCGGACATCAAGCCCGGCAATGCGATGCCGCTCGGCAGCATCCCCGTCGGTACGGTCATCCACAACATAGAACTCAAACCGGGCAAGGGCGCGCAGATGGTGCGCTCGGCGGGCGGCAGCGCCCAGCTCATGGCGAAAGAGGGCGACTACGCGCAGGTGCGCCTGCCGTCGGGCGAGGTGCGCAAGGTACGCATCGAGTGCCGCGCCACGATCGGTGAGGTCGGCAATCTCGAGCATGAGCAGATAAAGATCGGCAAGGCCGGGCGCAAGCGCCATATGGGCATCAGGCCCACGGTCAGAGGCTCGGTCATGAACCCGAACGACCACCCGCACGGCGGCGGCGAGGGAAAAGCCGGCATCGGGCGCGTGGGCCCCGTGACCCCGTGGGGCAAGCCCACGCTCGGTTACAAGACGAGGAAAAAGAACAAGCACTCCGACAAATATATCGTGAAAAAACGCGGTGAGAGATAGCAGGGAAGGAGCATAGGAGCAAAGTATGGGTAGATCGGTTAAAAAAGGTCCGTTTGCAGACAAGAAATTGCTCAAGATCATCGACGAGCTTAACGCGGCCAACCAGAAGCGCGTGTTGCGCACATGGTCGAGGCCATCCACGATATTCCCGCAGATGGTGGGTCACACGATCGCGGTCCATGACGGCCGCAGGCACGTCCCCGTATACATCACGGAGGACATGGTAGGGCATCGGCTGGGTGAATTTGCCCCGACGAGGACATACAGAGGACACGGCTCGGACAAAAGCGCGCGGGTGAAAAAGACATCCGGCGCCGGCGCTATGGCAGCCGGCGCGGCCGCAGCGGCGCCTGCGGGCGGAGGCGGGTCAGACGCGGCTCCGTCAGGCGACGCGGCTCCGGCGCCCGCTGAGTAAGAAAGGGGATGACCTAAGAGTATGGAAGCGAGAGCGATAGCAAAATATGTGAGAATGTCTCCGATCAAGCTGAAGCCGGTCACGGATATGATTCGCGGCAAAGGCCTTGACGAAGCCCTGATCATACTGAAATTCACGCCCGGCAGGGGCAGTGAGGAGATCGAAAAGGTCGTGCAGTCCGCCGCGGCGAACGCGGAGAACAACTTCGAGATGAACCGCGACGATCTCTACATCGCCGAGGTCTACGCGAACTACGGCCCAACGATGAAGAGATGGCGTCCGGGCGCGCAGGGCAGGGCGTCGATGATAAGGAAGAGAAGTAGCCACATCGGAGTGACGCTGAGAGAAAAGTCGTCCGGATCCGAAGGAGAAGCCAAATGATGAGCAACAATACGCGCGGCATATCGCGACAGAATAGCAAGGAGGCGAAGTAATGGGTCAAAAAGTCAGCCCCCACGGCCTGAGAGTCGGCGTCATCAAGGATTGGGATTCCAAGTGGTATGCGAGCAAGAAAGATTTTGCCGACTATCTGATCGAGGACAATAAGATCAGGGAGTTCATCAAGAAAAAGCTCTACGCGGCCGGCATCTCCAAGACCGTCATCGAGCGGGCGGCGGTCGGCCAGATCAAGGTGACGGTGCTTACGGACAAGCCGGGCATCATCATAGGCAGATCAGGCGAAGGCACGCAGGAATTGAAAGCGGCCCTTGAAAAGCTGACGAAGAAGATAGCGCACGTCTATATCGTCGAGGTGCGGCGCTCCGAGCTCGACGCCCAGTTGACGGCGGAGAGCATCGCGCAGGCCCTCGAAAAGAGGGTGTCGTTCAGACGGGCGATGAAACAGGCGATAGGGCGCACGATGAAAGCGAACGCCAAGGGCATCAAGGTGCTCGTGTCGGGTAGGCTCGGCGGCGCCGAGATCGCGCGCAACGAGAAGTACAACGAGGGCAACGTCCCCTTGCATACGCTCAGAGCGAACATAGACTATGGATTTGCCGAAGCCGACACCACCTACGGCAAGATCGGGGTGAAAGTGTGGATCAACCTCGGCGAGCGCCTCGAAAAAGGCCTCATGAACCCGGTGCCCGAAGTACGGGGCGACCGCGGCAGGGGCGACGGGCGCAGAGGGCGCAGAGGTGAGCGCGACGGCGATCGTCCACGCAGGGATCGCGGCGGCAGGGACGGCGGCGGCAGAGGCCGCAGGGACGACGGCCCGGCCGTGGCGAGAGCGGTCAATCCGCGCAAACGCATCAAGCCCAAGTACGACCCGGCCGAGGAGGCCCGCAAGGCGGCGGAGGCGAAAGCCGCCGCGGCAGAGTCAGCCGCCGAAGAGACGGCTGTTGCAGCGCCCGTAGCCGAACCCGCAGCAGATACAGCGCCCGAACCCAAAGGGGGTGACGAATAGATGTTAATGCCGAAGAGAGTAAAACGCCGCAGGGTCCACAGGGGCCGCATGAAGGGCGTCGCGACGAGAGGCAACACGGTGACGTACGGAAGCTACGGACTCGTGGCCCTCGAGCCGGGATGGATCAAATCCAACCAGATAGAGGCCGCTCGTGTCGCGATGACGCGCTCGATCAGGAGAGGCGGCCAGGTCTTTATCAAGATCTTCCCGCACAAGCCCGTCACGAAAAAGCCCGCCGAGGTCAGGATGGGTTCCGGTAAGGGAGCGCCCGAGTTTTGGGTGGCTGTCGTCAAGCCGGGCCGCGTCATGTTCGAGATCGGCGGAGTGACGGAAAGCCAGGCGAAAGAGGCGATGCGCCTCGCGTCGCACAAGCTGCCGATCAGGTCAAAGTTCGTCGCCAAGGGCCAGGAGTCCATCAAAGGTGGTGAAGCGGAATGAATTTGGAAAAGATAAGACAGATGACCGACCTTGAGCTTGAGAACGAATTGGTGAAAACGAAGACCGAGCTGTTCAACCTCAGGTTTCAGCACGTGACCGGGCAGCTTGAAAATCCGGTCAAAATGCGCGAGGTCAAGCGCGATATTGCGAGAATAAAGACCGTGATGAGGGAAAAAGAACTGGCCGCTGAGCGGCTCGGGGCGTGAGCAGGAAGGATAACGCTATGACAAGCGACCGAAATTTAAGAAAGACGAGACTCGGCGTCGTCGTGAGCGACAGGATGGACAAGACCATCACCGTCGCCGTCGAAGACTTCGTCAGGCATTCCCTTTACGGCAAGGCCGTCAAGCGGACGAAAAAGTTCAAGGCTCACGATGAGAAGAACGAGTGCAACATCGGCGACAAGGTCAGGATCATGGAGACGAGGCCTCTGTCAAAGGATAAGAGATGGCGTCTCGTGAGCGTCGTGGAGAAAGTGAAGTAAGGAGGCGCAGGTGATACAGAACGAAACAAGGATCAAGGTCGCCGACAACTCAGGCGCCAAAGAGCTGCTCGTCATCCGCATACTCGGCGGCACGAGCCGCAGATACGCGAATATCGGCGACATCGTCGTCTGCGCGGTCAAGGACGCCACGCCCGGCGGCGTCGTGAAGAAGAGCGAGGTAGTCAGGGTCGTCATTGTCCGCACGAAGACCGGGGCGCGCCGTCTCGACGGCAGCTACGTGAAGTTCGACCAGAACGCGGGCGTCATCATAAAGGAAGACAAGACCCCCGTGGGTACGCGCATATTCGGGCCCGTCGCGAGAGAGCTTCGCGAGAAGGGCTTCATGAAGATCGTGTCGCTCGCGCCGGAAGTGTTGTAGGAGACTCGGAGTATGAAGATAAAAAAGAACGATACGGTGATGGTCATATCCGGCAAGGAAAAGGGCAAACACGGCAAGGTGCTGAAAGTGTACCCCGCGAAGCAGACCGTCATCGTCGAGGGCGTGAACATGCAGACGAAGCACCAGAAGCAGACGCGCAAAGTCAGGGCCGAGATCAAGCATCAGGAAGGCCCTCTCCATGTGTCGAACGTCATGTATTACGACACGAGGGACAAGACGGCGACGCGCGTAGGGTATACGTTTGAAGACGGGGTCAAGGTCAGGTATTCGAAAAAGACCGGCAGCCCGATAGATTGAGATGGGAGGAGAACGAATTGGCGTCAAGACTGAAAGATATATACAAAAGTGAAGCGTTCGGCTCTCTGCTCGAAAAGTTCAAGTACGGCAACGTGAACGAAGTGCCGAAGCTCGAAAAGATCACGATCAATATGGGGCTCGGCGAGGCCAAGGACAACGCGAAGATGCTGGAGACGGCCGTCGAGGAGCTTTCGCTCATCAGCGGGCAGCGCCCGGTCGTAACGAAAGCGCGCAAATCCATAGCGAACTTCAAGATCAGGACGGACATGAAGATAGGCGCGAAAGTCACGTTGCGCGGCGACAATATGTACGTGTTCGCCGACAAGTTTTTCAACATAGTCCTGCCGCGCGTGCGCGACTTCAGGGGCGTGTCGAAAAACTCATTCGACGGACGCGGCAACTATTCCGTCGGATTGAAGGAGCAGTCCATCTTTCCGGAGATCGTCTACGACCGCGTAGACAAGATCAAGGGCATGAACATCACATTTACGACGACGGCGAAGACAGACGAGGAGGCGGCGGAATTGCTGAGCCTGCTCGGTATGCCGTTTGAGAAATAGGCGCGCCCCGGCATATAACAAGGAGATAGAACATGGCAAAGACTTCACAGAAAGTAAGGCAGCAGCGCAAGCCCAAGTACAAGACGAGGGCGTACACGCGTTGCAGGATATGCGGAAGGCCGCACTCCGTGCTGAAAAAATACGGTATATGCCGCATATGTTTCCGCGAGCTCGCGTACAAAGGCGAGATACCCGGCGTGAAAAAGGCAAGTTGGTAGAAAGGGGGCGGATAATATGACTATGACAGATCCCGTCGCGGATATGCTCACAAGGATCAGGAACGCGAACAGCGTCGGCCACGAGGATGTATCGGTGCCCGCGTCCCGCGTGAAAAAGTCGATAGCCGGCATACTGAAGGATGAGGGCTACATCAACGACTTCGACCTTGTTACGGACGACAAGCAGGGCGTGATAAACATAAAGATGAAGTACGGCGTTGACAATGAGAAAGTCATAAGCGGCATCAGGAAGATCTCCAAACCCGGGCTCAGGGTCTACGCGAAAGCGGAAGACGTGCCGCGCGTGCTCGGAGGCCTCGGCATCGCGATCATCTCCACCTCAAAGGGAGTCATCAGCGACAAAGAGGCGAGGCGTCTCGGCGTAGGCGGCGAAGTCATCTGCTACGTTTGGTAGGATTGATAGGATTGTAGTGAGGAATAAAAAATGTCGAGAATAGGCAGACAACCGATAAGCGTACCCTCCGGAGTAGAGGTGAGCATAGGCGAGGGCAACCTGATTACTGTAAAGGGGCCCAAAGGCGAGCTCTCCGAAAAAATATCCGACAGGATGACCGTGGAGATGAAGGACGGCGTCATAGAGGTGACGCGCCCCGACGACGGCAAGCAGAGCCGTTCGCTGCACGGCCTTTCGCGCTCGCTCATCAACAACATGGTCGTAGGCGTGTCAAACGGGTTCGAGAAGACGCTCGACATCAACGGCGTAGGCTACCGGGCGGAGAAAAAAGGCAAGATCCTCGTCCTGAGCCTCGGCTACTCACACCCCGTGGAGCTTCAGGACCCGGACGGCGTCACGACGGAGGTCCCCGAGCAGGGCGTCATCATCGTCAAAGGCATCAGCAAGTCGCTCGTCGGCAACTACGCGGCGGTAGTGCGCGCGTGGAGGCCGCCGGAGCCATACAAGGGCAAGGGGATCAAATACAGGGACGAGCACATACGCCGCAAGGAAGGCAAAGCCGGCGTGAAAGGCGAGTAAGGAGTAAAACATGGCTAAAGCGAGCAGAAACGACAAAAGGCTTGTCAGGCACAGGCGCGTGCGCCGAAATCTTTCCGGCGTTCCGGAAAAACCGCGCCTCTGCGTTTTCAGGAGCTTGAAGAACATCTTCGTACAGGTGATCGACGACACGACGGGGCACACCCTCGCGGCGGCTTCGTCGCTCGACAAGGACATCAAGGAAAGGCAGGCTTACGGCGGCAGCAAGGTCGCCGCAAAGCTCGTAGGCGAGTCGATTGCTGAGAAAGCCAAGGCCAAGGGTATCGAGGAAGTCGCGTTTGACCGCGGCGGATTTCTCTATCACGGCAGAGTCAAGGAACTCGCCGACGGCGCCCGCGCTGCGGGCCTGAAGTTTTAGGAGGATATGTAATAATGGCCAATCAGCGTTTTGACTCGAAAGAGAAAGAGCTCAAGGAATCCATAGTAAGCATCAGGCGCGTCGCCAAGACGGTCAAGGGCGGCCGCAATATGCGTTTCAGCGTGACCGTGGTCGTCGGCGATGAAGAGGGCCACGTCGGCGTAGGGCTCGGCAAGGCGCGGGAGATACCGGAGGCCGTCCGCAAGGCCATCGAGGACGCGAAGAAGAAGCTCATATACGTGCCGACCGTCGGTACGACGATACCGCACCGCGTGGTAGGCGTATACGGCGCGGGCCGCATCGTGATAATGCCGGGCGTAGAGGGTACGGGCGTCATAGCCGGTTCCAGCGTCAGGACGGTGCTCGAGCTCGCGGGCGTCAAGGACGTGCGCGCCAAGTCCATCGGTTCGAACAACGCGGGCAACATGGCGAACGCGACGATAGAGGGGCTGAAAAGCCTCAAGACCGTAGAAAAAATATCACGGCTTCGCGGCAAGACCAAAGAAGAGATCTTGGGATAGTTTGGGAAGAGGCAAAGCATGGCAAAGATAAAAGTCACATTGACAAAGAGCCCCATTGGAGCGATACCCGCACACAGGAAGATCGTGCAGGCTCTTGGGCTGACGAAGATGCACAAGACCGTGGAGTTTGAAGACGGCCCGGCGGTGAGAGGCGCGATCAGGAAAGTCTCGCACCTTGTCACCGTTGACGAAGTGTGAACTGAAGCGAGTCGGTATGATCCCGGCGTTTAGCGGAAGGAGATATACAGTATGAGATTACACGAACTCAAAGCCCCGCCCGGCAGCAGCCGGCCGAAGAAGCGCAAGGGCAGAGGCGCCGCGACAGGCCAAGGCAAGACGGCCGGCCGCGGTATGAACGGCCAGAACTCGCGGAGCGGCGGCGGTACGCGCCTCGGTTTTGAGGGTGGGCAGATGCCCCTTTACCGGCGCATACCCAAACGCGGTTTCACGAATATCTGGCGCACGGAGTATGAAACCGTCAACGTGAGCGCGCTCGACGTCTTTGACGACGGCGCGGAGATCACGCAGGCTACCCTCGTGGAGAGGGGCCTGATCAGAAAATCGAAGAACGGGCTGAAGATCCTCGGCGACGGCGACATCGCGAAGAAGTTCACGGTCAAAGCCGATAAGTTCAGCAAGACAGCTTCTGAGAAGATCGAAGCCGCGGGCGGGACCGCGGAGTTGATTTCGCGGGAAGGGGCAAAATAAATGGGCGCTCTCGATACCATCATTAAGGCGGTAAAGGTCCCCGACATAAGGAAGAAGATCATATTCACGCTTCTCATGATCGTCGTGTTCCGCCTCGGCGCGAACATCCCCGTTCCCGGTATCAACCGCGAAGTGCTTCAAGAGGCGTTCACGGGGCAGGGGCTGTTCGAAATATTCGACCTCTTCTCCGGGGGCAGCTTCTCCAACTTCACGATATTCGCGCTCAGCATCACCCCGTACATCACGGCGTCCATCATATTGAACCTTTTGACGATAGCTGTGCCAGCTCTTGAAGCCCTGTCCAAGGAGGGCACGGAGGGCCGGAAGAAGATCGCACAGTACACGAGGTATCTGACCGTCGCGCTCGCGTTCCTGCAAGCTATCGGCCTCGCCGTCGGCCTTTTCCGGGACGCCATCCTCAAGAATCCCGACGGGAGCATGAACTACTTCACGATTGTCGTAGTCATCATGTCGCTGACGGGCGGTACGGCTTTCCTCATGTGGCTCGGCGAGCAGATCAACGAGTACGGCGTGGGCAACGGTATATCGCTCATCATATTCGCGGGCATCATATGCCGCGCGCCGGCGGCCATAGGCAACTCATTCCAGAGGGTGGACAGGCACGAGATCAGCGTGATGTCGCTGCTGCTGTTCGCGCTGTTCGCACTGTTCGTCATCGTAGGCACGATCATGGTCCAACAGGGCCAGAGGCGCATACCCGTGCAGTACGCGAAGCGCGTCGTGGGCCGCAAGATGTACGGCGGCCAGAACACGCACATACCGATCAAGGTCAATCAGGCGGGCGTCATCCCGATCATATTCTCGATGTCCCTGCTTCAATTCCCGCTGACGATCACGTACTTCATGAGTGCAAACAGCGGGTTCACCGCGTTCGTCAACAAGTGGCTCTCGATGAGCGATCCTCCGGGCGTGTGGATATACGTCGCGCTGTATGTAGTGCTCACGGTATTCTTCACGTACTTCTATACGGCCGTCACATTCAACGTCGCCGACGTATCGGACAATATGAGGTCGAACGGCGGATTCATACCCGGCATCAGGCCGGGGCGCACGACGGTCGAGTATCTGAATAGGGTCATGACGCGCATCACGTTCGTCGGCGCCATATTCCTCGCCGCTATCGCCGCTTTGCCGTTCCTCATCCAGCAGGCGACGGAGCTTGACATCAGATTTGGCGGTACGGCGTTGCTCATAGTCGTCGGCGTCGGGCTCGATACGATGAAACAGATCGAGAACCAGATGGTCATGCGCAATTACAAAGGGTTCTTATAATGAAGAAAATAATACTGCTCGGCGCGCCGGGCTCAGGCAAGGGCACCTTGGCGGAGGGTTTGACGGCGAGATACCGCATCCCGCAGATTTCAACCGGCGACATCCTGCGACAGAATATCGCGGACGGCACGGAGCTCGGCAAGAAAGCCAAGGGCTACATGGAGAAAGGCGAGCTCGTACCTGACGCGCTCGTGCTCGATCTCATAGCGGACAGGCTCGCAAAGCCCGACGCCCGCGAGGGCTATATGCTCGACGGGTTTCCGCGGACGATCGCGCAGGCCGAGGCCTTGGACAAGACGCTCGCGGAAAGCGGGTCGAAGATAGACCTCGTAGTCTATCTGAATACGCCGAAGGATGAGCTCGTAAGGCGCATCGCGGGCAGACGCCTGTGCGAAGTGTGCGGTAAGTCCTACAACGTGAACAACAAGGAGTTCGCGCCCTCCGTGGACGGGCGCTGCGATGTGTGCGGGGGAAAGCTGATACAGCGCCCCGATGATACGGAGGCCGTAGCTGAAAACCGCATAGACGTATACAACGAGCAGACCCTGCCTTTGGTGGAATACTACAGAAAAGCGGGGACGCTGACGGAGCTCGACGGCATGGGGCCGGTGGCCGAAAAGCTCGACGAAATGGGCAAGCTCATTGAAGCCTGACGGACGCTTCCGCCGGGCGCACGGAATATCGGCGAAATGATATATCTGAAAACGGACGATGAGATCGATATGATGAGGACGGCCGGCAAGGTCGTCGGAAGCATACTTTACGAGCTTGCGGACGTCATAACACCCGGCGTATCGACAGCGGAAGTGAACGACTTCGTCGATAAGAAGATACGCGCGGAGGGCATGGAGCCGACGTTCCTCGGGTACAACGGGTTCCCCGCGAGCGCGTGCATATCCGTGAACGAGGAGATAGTGCACGGCATACCGTCGCCGGAACGCCTCATAAACGAGGGCGATATTGTCGGAGTGGACATCGGCGCGACGTACGGAGGCTGGGTGGCTGACGCCGCGAGGACGTATACGGCGGGAGACGTATCCGAAAAGGCCGCGAGTATAGTCAGCGCGTGCAAAGACAGTTTTTTCGCGGGGCTCGCGTACTGTAGGATTGGCTGTCGTCTCGGCGACATAGGCCACGCGATACAGGAAACAGCCGAGGCGCGCGGGTTCTCCGTAGTCAGGGATCTCGTCGGCCACGGTGTGGGCAGGCAGATGCACGAGGATCCGCAGGTGAAAAACTACGGCGCGGCCGGCAAGGGCGTGAAGCTCATGAAAGGCATGGCCCTCGCGATAGAGCCGATGATAAACGAAGGAGTATACGATACGAGGACACTTGAAGACAACTGGACGGTCGTGACGGAGGACGGAGGACTGTCCGCGCACTACGAGAATACGGTCATCATTACGGACGGCGCCCCGGAGCTCATCACTCTTGACGACAGGGAAGCCGCTGCGGACAAATAGAGAAGCCATAGGAGACAGACGAATGGCAAAAAAGGACGTTATAGAAGTAATGGGTACGGTAGTGGAGGCTCAGCCCAACGCGATGTTTATCGTAAAGCTCGAGAACGGGCACCAGATACTCGCCCACATATCCGGCAAGATACGGATGAACTTCATCCGCATACTGCCCGGCGACAGGGTGAAAGTAGAACTGTCGCCGTATGACCTGAAGAGAGGACGCATCACGTGGCGGGATAAATAAGACGCCAAGGGTGGACTCACGCGTAGAGCCAGTCGCCGGCAAACGAGGTGGTTATTACATGAAACGCACAGTCGGGATGTTGATAAATGCGGGTAAAAGTAGTATAATAATTGTTCGCGCGATTGCGTGGATGAAGAATGAAAACGGCGAGAGGGGAGAGATATTCCCGGACGGCGCAGGAACGGAAAAGAGGCTGCAATGAAAGTAAGGGCATCGGTAAAACCAATTTGCGAGAAGTGCAAGGTCATAAAGCGCAAAGGCCGCGTGATGGTCATTTGCGACAACCCGAAGCACAAGCAGAGACAGGGATAGAAGGAGGAGACGTATGGCACGTATAGCGGGCGTAGACCTGCCCAGAGAGAAGAGGATCGAGATCGGCCTGACGTATATATTCGGTATCGGCCGTTCGACGGCTTCCGAGATACTGAGCAAAGCCGGAGTTGACCCGGACATCCGCGTGAGGGATCTGTCAGAGGAGGACGCCGGTAAGATCAGGAAGATCATCGACTCCGACTACAGCGTGGAGGGCGATCTGCGACGGGATACCAGCCTGAATATCAAGCGGCTCATGGAGATCGGCTGCTACCGCGGCATACGCCACAGGCGCGGGCTTCCGGTCAGGGGGCAGAACACGAAGACGAACGCGCGCACCCGCAAGGGGCCGAAAAAGACGGTCGGGCGCAAGAAGAAGAGCGAATAAGGCAGATTGCGTATATAACAGTCGACGGAGGTAAGAATGGCAACCGCGAAAAAAACAGGCAGGAAAAAGAGAAGAGAACGAAAGAATATAGAGAGAGGGCAGGCGCACATACAGTCCACTTTCAACAACACGCTCGTGACGCTCACGGATATGGGCGGCAACGCCTTGGCGTGGTCGAGCGCGGGTTCCCTCGGATTCAAGGGGTCGAGGAAGTCCACGCCCTTCGCCGCGCAGATGGCTGCCGAAGCCGCCGCGAAAGGCGCGATGGAGCACGGGCTGAAACATATCGAGGTCTACGTGAAAGGCCCGGGTTCCGGGCGCGAAGCCGCTATCA
The DNA here is from genome assembly GCA_031266795.1 of Eubacteriales Family XIII. Incertae Sedis bacterium. GTDB lineage: Bacteria > Bacillota > Clostridia > Peptostreptococcales > Anaerovoracaceae > JAIRPC01. The sequence continues at coordinate 3,992 of JAISAI010000111.1, read as the reverse complement.
GGGCGCTTCAATCCGCCGGCCTCGAGATCACGATGATAAAGGATATCACGCCGATACCGCATAACGGGTGCAGGCCGCCCAAGAGACGCAGGGTGTAAGGAAAGAGAGAAGAATATGGCAAGATACACGGACGCCGTATGCAGGCTGTGCAGGCGCGAAAGTCAAAAACTGTTTCTCAAGGGCGAGAGGTGCTACAGCCCCAAATGCTCGCTTGAGCGCAGGAATTACGCCCCCGGACAGCATGGTCAGGGTAGGAAAAAGACGTCGGACTACGGTCTTCAGCTCAGAGAGAAGCAGAAGGCGAAGAGGTTTTACGGGCTGCTTGAGAAGCAGTTCCACAATGCTTTCCTGAAAGCCGCGCGCAAGAAGGGCATCACGGGCGAAAATCTGCTCGTCATGCTTGAGACGAGGCTCGACAATGTCGTGTTCCGCATGGGATTCGCCTCGTCGCGCAAGGAAGCGCGCCAGCTTGTGAACCACGGGCATTTCGTCGTGGACGGCTCGAAGGTCGACATCCCCTCATACGAGGTCAAGCCCGGCCAGAAGATCGCGGTCAAACGGAAGAGCTTCAACTCGGCTAAGTTCAAGGAGATCAAGGATTTCCAGATCACGGCCCCGGAGTGGCTGAGCGTGGACGTTGACAAACTCGAGGGCATGGTGGTGAACTACCCGACGCGGGACATCATCGACACGCCCATAGCGGAGCACTTGATCGTAGAGCTTTATTCGAAGTAATTCGGCGCCATGCTATTACGATATTGCAACAGTAATCTTATAGGAGGAATGCTGTGTTAGAAATCGAAAGACCGACGATAGAGTGTCTTGATACGGGTGACAGTAATTACGGGAAGTTCGTCGTGGAGCCTTTGGAGAGAGGCTACGGCACGACGCTCGGCAACAGCCTGCGCCGCATATTGCTCAGCAGCCTGCCGGGCTCTGCGGTCACGTCCGTGAACATCGAGGGCGTGATGCACGAGTACAGCACGATCAAGGGCATCAAGGAAGACGTCACGGAGATCATACTCAATCTGAAAAAACTCGCCGTCCGCCTCGACGGAGACGACGAGCGGACCGTCGTGATAGACGCGAAAGGGCCGATGGAGCTCACGGCGGGGGATATACAGACCTCCGGCGCCGTCGAGATAGCCAACCCGGAGCTGCATATTGCCACGCTCGACGCGGGCGCGAGCCTCTACATGGAGATCCATCTCGCGAAAGGGCGCGGATACGTCACGTCCGAGAACAACAAGACGGAGGCGACCCCGATAGGCGTCATCCCCGTAGATTCGATCTACACGCCCGTGCGCAAGGCCAACTTTGCGGTAGAGAACACGCGCGTGGGCCAGGTCACGGACTACGACAAGCTGACGCTCGACGTGTGGACGGACGGCAGCGTTTCGCCGCGCGAAAGCGTAGCGATAGGCGCGAAGATCATGCAGGAGCACCTCAGGCTGTTCATGGATCTCGACGACAGCACGAGGGGCATCGAGGTCATGGCGGACAAGGACGACGGCGGCAAGGACAGGGCGCTCGAAATGACTATTGAGGAGCTCGAGCTGTCCGTGCGTTCGTTCAACTGCCTGAAACGCGCGAATATCAATACCGTCGAGGAGCTCACGCTGAAAACCGAGGACGACATGATGAAGGTGCGCAATCTCGGCAAGAAGAGCCTCGAAGAGGTAAAGCAGAAACTCGAAGAACTCGGGCTCGGACTCAAGCCCGGCGACGAATAGGAAACAGGAGGGCAAGGCGTATGTCAAAAGGATACAGGAAACTCGGAAGGCCCACGGCGCACCGCAAAGCGATGCTCAGAAACTTGGTGACCGATCTTCTTCGCGAGGGCCGTATCACGACCACGGAAATGCGCGCCAAGGAAGCCGGCCGCATGGCGGAGAAGATGATAACGCTCGGCAAGCGCGGCGATCTGCACGCGAGGCGCAGGGCGCTCAGCTACATATACAACGAGGACGTGGTGACGAAGCTGTTCAGCGAGATAGCGGGGAAGTACGAGGACAGGCACGGCGGCTACACGCGAATACTAAAGCTCGGCCCAAGGCGCGGAGACGCCGCGGAAGAGGTCTTTCTCGAGTTGGTGTAAAATCGCGTATCAAGCGAGTGGATAGACGAAAGATGGACGGGCGCAGCCCGTCCATCTTTTTTGTCACACTCTATCATCTGGGCGCTATTTCCGCGTACAAACCCGCACACGTCCGCGGCCGGCTACGGCTATCGCGATCTTGAAAACCGTGTGCGCGCTGCCCGAATAACGTTTCGCGTAGTCGCGTTTCTCTATCTGCTTAAACGCTTTCGCGATGCCGTCGTCGAGCAATTTTTCGATCGCGTCCGCGTCTGCGTCGTCGTCTGCTTTTGTATACTTGAACTCTATGACGTAGGACATGCCGTTCGGACGGTCGAGCACGCCGTCCACTCTCCCTTCCGCCGTGGACACCTCGCCCAAAATGCGAAACCCGAGGAACTGCAGAGCCGCGAGGAAGATCGAATGATAGTAGGCTTCCTCCTCCCTGTGGAGTTGGTACGGGATCGACGCGTACAGGCCGTTCAGCGGGGCTTCGAGGCGCTCGGGCTCGCCCGCGTCGAGGGCCTTTCGCGCTTCCTTGATGAAGGATACGGAGAGCGGGTCGACCGCGCCGGTCACGGTCGACAGGTAGAGCTGCCCGATGGATTCGCTGACCTCCGTGTTCGGAAAGCCAATCGTGTATTCTTCCGGCGGGCCTTCCTCTATTGATTTTACCGTAAGGAAACCCGTCTGGAACAACAGCGATACGAGCGGCGCGTTTTCTATGTTATGAGAGTCGAGGACGAGCTCGTTGATTCCGGTTTCCTGTATCTGTGCGTACTCGTACGGCCTCTCGCGGAATGCTTTCACGAGGAATGCCGGCGCGCCGGTCGCATACCAGTATGCGCGATATTTGTTATTGTTGAAGAAATTCAGCAGGGAGAACGGGTTGAACACGCGTGTCTCCCCGTCCCATGTGTAGCCGTCGTACCAGCGGAATATCAAGTCGCGTATTTCCGCGTCGCTCTTGCTGCCGTCCCGTCCGCCGGCCTCTTTGCGTGACTCGCGGTAGGCGGGGATACGATCGGCGAACAGCGCGTCGAACTCGCGCTCCGTAAATCCGCATACGCCCGCATATTTTTCCCACATCGTCAGATCCTCTAAATTGTTCAGCTTCGAGAACAGCGAAAGTTTCGTGAATTTCGATACCCCTGTCAGGAATACAAAGCGCAGGTTCGCGTCCTGGCCTTTCAGTATCCCGTAGAAATAGCCGAGCGACTCCCGGTTTGCCTCGGCTTTTTCCGGCTCGTCTATATGGTCGATGATAGGCTTGTCGTACTCATCGATGAGCACGACGACATTCCGCCCGTGTTTTTCCCGCAAGGCCTCGATGAGCCCGCGGAACAGGCTTGCGGGCGTGTCGCCGGAGAGAGCGACGCCCTCGGCCGCCGCTTTTTCCCTCATCATGCCGGCAAGCTCTTTTTCAAATGTAACGGAATCTCTTGCGTCGACCTGCGTCATGTCGATGCGCAGCACGGGATGGCGTTCCCATCCGTAGTCGGTTTCGTCGATCAGGAGGCCGTCGAACAATTCCCTGGCGCCGCCGAACACCTCCGCCATCGTATCCAAGAACAGGCTCTTGCCGAACCTGCGCGGGCGCGAGAGAAAGTAGTAGCTCCCGCCCTGTATGAGGTCGTAGATGTACCCCGTCTTGTCAGCGTAGAGATATTCGCCTTCGATGATCTTTCGGAACGTCTGTATCCCGACAGGCAGCTTCTTCATATGCGCGTCCTCCTGCTGATAGTATACCGCATTCTCCCGTAGTCTGCGCACAAAACCACACGTCTGTAGTGAAAGTGTGAAGCGACACAATAAATCAGCCATTACCGACAGATTAAATATGAGCGGTCATAATTACAAAACGCCAGATTAAAATTGCGGCGACAGGACCAATCATACAACCTGCCATATTAAA
>JAISAI010000068.1 GCA_031266795.1 Eubacteriales Family XIII. Incertae Sedis bacterium | reverse complement strand
CACGGATTTGTGAACGCCCGCAAGCGGGACAGCCAGGACATATGCTTCGTCCCGGACGGGCGGTACGCCGAGTTTATCGAGTCATTCACGGGGCGCAGCTGGCCGCCCGGCGACTTCGTGGACGCGGGCGGCGACGTCCTCGGCAGACACGAGGGGATCGTCCGCTACACGATAGGGCAGCGCAAGGGGCTCGGCAAAGCGTTCGGCAGGCCGATGTACGTCGCCGAGATCAGGCCGGAATCGAACGAAGTCGTGCTCGGCGACGACGACAGCCTGTATAGCCGCGAAGTCAAAATGAGCGGGATCAACCTCATAGCAGCGCCCGCCATAGAGCGGCCGCTGCGCGTCACGGCCAAGATAAGGTATAATCAAAACGACAGCCCCGCCGTAGCCGAGCAGACGGACGACGACGAGATCACGCTGACGTTCGACGAGCCGCAGCGGGCCGTGACGAGCGGCCAGGCGGCCGTGATGTATGACGGAGACACGGTGGTGGGCGGGGGTACTATACTATGAGAATAAACGTTACTACTCAACGTTTCCTTACTATGTCCGGAGGCAATTCATGAACAAAAAATATAACAAACTGCTCGCGATACTCCGTAGCTACGGGAGCGTGGCCGTCGCGTTTTCCGGCGGCGTCGATTCCACCTTGCTTCTCTACGCGGCGCGCGAGGCGCTCGGGGATAGGGCGATAGCGGTAACGGCGCGCTCGTGTTCGTTCCCCGATCGCGAACTCAAGGAGGCCACGGCTTTCTGCTTGGGGCACGGCGTCCATCATTTCGTGACGGACTCTGAGGAGTTGCATATAGACGGCTTCTCCGCCAACCCGCCGAACCGCTGTTATCTCTGCAAGACGGAGTTGTTTGAAAAAATATGGAGCATCGCCCGCCGCGAGGGTATGGCGAACGTAGCCGAGGGCAGCAACCTCGACGACGAGGGCGACTACCGCCCGGGGCTTCAGGCCGTGGCGGAACAGAGCGTGAAGAGCCCTCTGCGCGAGGCGGGGCTGACGAAGGACGAGATCAGGGAGATCAGCGCGGGCCTCGGCCTGCCCACGGCCGGCAAGCAGAGCTTCGCGTGCCTGTCGTCGCGCTTTGCGTACGGGGAGACGATCACGGAGGAGAAGCTGAAAAAAGTCGATCTGGCCGAGCAGGTGCTGCTCGATCTCGGCTTTACCCAAGTGCGCGTACGCTTGCACGGGGAAAGCGGCGACCAGGCCCGCATAGAGCTCGCGCCGGCCGAGTTTTCGCGCCTGTTGGACGAAGAGGCGCGCGCGCGCGTGCTGTCCGCGTTCACGGACATCGGCTTCAAATACATATCGCTCGATCTTGCAGGCTACCGCACAGGCAGCATGAACGCAACGCTATAGGTTACTACTCAACTGTCACGACAGTTGAGTAGTTTCGATCTTAACATATTATAGAGTCAATTTCCTTTTCTCGGTCAATATCCACAATGCGGCAAAATTATTCGTCATACGGCTGCGAACTATGGTATAATTAACGCCGAACTTCGCGATGTTTTTTCAGCGTAGGTTTACGTTTATCGAAGACTTTTCGGACGGAAGGAATCAGCGTTTTCCTGAGGCCGATAATCAAATAATATCATGTAAAGGAGACTGGTTATGATTAAAAAGGTTGGAGTATTGGGGACCGGGACGATGGGTGCGGGGATCATACAGATACTGGCGCTGAACGGCTACGAGGTCGTATTGCGCGCGCGGCGCGAGTCGTCGGTCGAGAACGGCATCGCCATCGTTACGAAAAATCTTGATAAGCTCGTCGCGAAGGAGAAGATCAGCGCGGAGGATAGGGACGCGGCCCTCTCGCGCGTCAAGGGCGACACGGATATAGCTATCGTGAAGGACGCCGACCTCATCATCGAGGCGGCGACAGAAAATCTCGAGGCGAAAAAAGCGCTCTTCGCGGAGCTCGACGAGCTCGTTACCCCGGGCGCCATACTCGCGACGAACACGTCGTCCCTTTCGATCACGGAGATAGCCTCCGCCACGAAGCGCCCCGACAAGGTCATCGGTATGCACTTCTTCAACCCCGTCCCCATGATGAAGCTCGTCGAGATCATCAAGGGGCTGGCTACGTCGGACGAGACCCGCGACACGATACTCGAGCTTGCGGCCACGCTCGGCAAGACCTCCGTCGAGGTCGAGGAGGCGCCGGGGTTCGTCGTGAACCGCATATTGGTCCCGATGATAAACGAAGCCGCCGGCGTCCTCGCGGACGGCGTGGCGAAGGCCGAGGATATCGACGAAGCCATGAAGCTCGGCGCGAACCATCCCATAGGCCCGCTCGCGCTCGGCGACCTCATAGGGCTTGACGTGTGCCTCGCCATCATGGAGGTGCTGTACGGAGAGTACGGCGATACGAAGTACAGGCCGCATCCGCTGCTGAGAAAGCTCGTCAGGGGCGGCAACCTCGGCCGCAAGACGGGAAAGGGATTCTTTGAGTACAACTGACAAGAAACAAGGCAACCCGTTCATCCGTGTATTCGTACCGCTCTTTATCATCCTCGTCGTGGTTTTCGCGGGGGGGATGTTTCTCATAGACAAATATGGGTTTTTCGGCTTGGCCGGCGGCGATATTATGGAGGGGCTTGAGCCCATCGCCGGCGAGGACAGCGATTTTGCGAAAAAATACAGCGACAGCAGGCGTATCAACATACTCGTGCTCGGTGAAAACCAAGGCCTGACGGATACCGTCATGCTCGCGAGCTTCGATACAGCGATCAAACGCGTCGACCTCATCTCCGTGCCGCGCGATACGTACTATGAACGGCCCGACTATCCCGGCGCCGCGCTTCAAAAGATAAATTCGATATACAAGAGCGAGGGGTCGAGCGACGACCCTGAGAAAGGCGCCGTCGCGATGGCGAGGGCCGTGAGCGACGTGCTGAGCGGCGTCCCTATCCATTTCTATGAGATATACTCGGACGACGATATTGAAAAAATCGTGGACGCTATGGGCGGAATAGAGATAGACGTACCCATGGACATGAAGTATACTGATAAGAAGCAAGATTTGTACATCAACTTGAAAAAAGGCAAGCAGACGCTGAGCGGCGATCAGGCCGTACAGTTCCTGCGTTACCGCAAGGGCTACAAGACCGGCGACATCGGTCGTGTGGAAGCCCAGCAGAATTTTATGAAGGAGGCTTTCAAGCAGAGCATAGGGCTCGGCTTCCCGAAAGTCGCCAAGACCGTTATGGACAATGTCGATTCAAATATGGCGGGCAAGATGGCCGTGCGTATAGGCAGCGAAGCCATAGGCATGAGCACGAAGGATATGAAGACATGGATGACGCCGGGCGCCGCCAAGACGATGAACCGGGCGTCGTACTACCTCGTCGACGAGGCGAAGACCGACGAGATGATGAATGAGATATACCGCATGAAACCCCCGGAGGAAGATACAGAGTGAACGTCGACAATACTATAGAGGGAAACAAGAACGATAATACTATGGCCGCCGGAGAGGGCGGCAAGATGAAGAAATCGCCGCGCAAGGCGTTCGCAAAATTCTTTGTGGTGACGTTTTTGTGCTGTATCGTGGGCATCACGGCGGGGTTTGGCGCGCTTGACTCTTTGCTCGGCCAGAAGCCAATGGACAAGTCTGAGGCGCTCGGCGTCGAGGTGATCGAGCCCGCAGGGCAGACCGCCGAGAAGTTGAACATACTGATACCCGCCGCCGATGTTTTCAGTACGGATCTCGACTTCAAGGACTCAAACAGGGTGAACATCCTCCTGTTCGGAAACACCATCAACAACAGCAAGCAAAAGGGCCTGACGGATACGATCATGCTCGCGAGCTTCGACCCGGACGAGAAGAAGTTTGACATTATCTCCGTGCCGCGCGACACGTACTACGAGAGGGAAGGCTACGCCAACAGCGCGTTCCTCAAGATCAATTCAGTCATGGAGACCGAAGGCGTCAAGGCGGCCTGCGAGTCGGTGCACAACGTCCTGCAGGGGATTCCGATCAACTATTACGCGGTCGTGGACTACGACGGCGTGGAGAAGATCATCGAAGCCATAGGCGGCGTACCGATGGACGTGCCCTTCAATATGTACTATACGGACGCGAAGCAGGGACTTTACATTGACCTGAAAAAAGGCGAGCAGAGGCTCGACGGAAAGCACGCCATACAGTTCCTTCGCTACCGCAAGGGATACGCTGACGGCGACATAGGCCGCGTCGACGCCCAGCAGCAGTTTGTCAAAGCCGCGGTCAAGGAGGCGCTCGGCCTGAATCTGCCGAAGGTGGCGCAGACCGTCGTCGACAATGTCGATTCGGACATAGACGTCAGGGCGATGCTCTACCTCGCCACGAACGCGTCAGGTCTCGGCTCGGACAATGTGAATTCGTATATGTTGCCCGGGAACGATGGGAGCATAAGCGGTAGCAAGTTGTCATTTTGGCTTCCCGCAGAGGGCGACGAGGTAGTGGCGATGATGAGGGAGATATACACCGGCGTGAAAGCCACGACGGAGGGCGCCATCACCCCGGCGGCTGCGAGCGATTCGTCGGCACAGAGTTCGGAATAGCTACCCTCCCTTTTGTCTCAAACTTCCGCCGGCGCCCAAGGCGGTCAATCGACGATTTTCGATACGGCTTCCCTGAATACCTCCGTGTGCTTATCCACATCCGCTTCTGTCGTGGCCGTGGCCATGATCGCCATGTTGTGGAATGGCGTCATCAAAATGCCTCTGTTCAAACAGTACAGGTGCATATACCAGTCAAGCTCGAAATCCCTGTGATTGACGGCTTCGGTTCCATTTTTCGCGGCATGCGGCACAAACCAGTATTCGGTTCTATTCCCGAGCTGCGTCGTGCTCCATGGAAGCTCGTACTCCCTGATCGCATGCTCCACCCCCTGATTGAAGCGCGCCGCCTTCGGTATATTGACGTCGTAAAATTCCTGTGTGAGGATCTTGCTCAACGTGGCCCGCATGGCCGCCATCGTTATGGCGTTTGCCGCCAGCGTACCGCCTATACCTTTTACCAATCCGTACAGGCTGTCAAGCTCGGCCTTTGCCTTTGATCCGAATTCCTCCGTAAAACCGTAGGCGCCCACGGGAATCCCCGAGGCGAGGGTCTTTCCGCACACGACGATATCCGGCTCCAGACGGTGTTCGCGGGTATACCCGCCGACGCCCGCGCACAGCGTGTGGGTTTCGTCCAACAAGAGGTAGGCGCCGTATTTTCTTGTCAGGGCCCGGAGCGCTTCGTGGTAGCCGGGAAGCGGGTGGACGATGCCTATATTCGTCATGACCGGCTCCGCCATGACGACGGCGACATCCCTGTCTTTCAGCGCTTCCTCCAGCGCTTCCGCGTCGTTCCACTCGACGACCTTCGTCGTGAGCGCGGGATCGACTTGGGGGCCGATATTGCCGGTACGGGATCCGACATGGCCGCCTTCGAACAGCGTGGCGATGGTCTCGTCGACCGTGCCGTGATAGCACCAGTTGAATACAAGGACCTTCGGCCTCTTTGTGATCTGCCTCGCAAGCCGTATGGCAAACCTGTTCGCGTCCGTGGCGCTCGTGGAAAACTGCCAGAACTTCACGCCGAATCTTCGCTGCAGTTCCCGGCCGTTCCATGCGGCGTCCTCCGTGGGGAGCATGAAACTGGCGCCCCTATAGGCCTGTTTTGCGATAACTTCGGCGGCGGCTTCAGGCCCGTGCCCAACCATGGAACCGGTATCGCCGAGGCAAAAGTCGATGTAATCGATGCCGTCCGCGTCTGTGATGTGAGCGCCCTTTGCGTCCTGTACGCTCAGCGGGAAACCGCCGGCGTAGCGAACCATCCAATTCAAAGGAACACCCAAAAGCAGGCTATCCTTCGCCTTTTCAAAGTGCGCCTTCGACGTGGGATGCAGCTCCTCAAAAAGCCGCAACTCCTCCTCATACGCTGTTTTTAATGTATCCCTGTTGACCATCGCTCTTTCCTCCTATTATCCGCCCATCAATATATATCTTATTCTAATAATAAAATTCCGACGCGCCCTTATACTCCTGAATGCTGTTTCCGCCGTCTACTACAAGAGTCTGCCCCGTGATATACGACGCTTCTTTTGACGCCAAAAATACGACCGCGTTTCCGATTTCATCCGGTTCGGCGCTGCGCTTCAAAGGGGTATTCCTGCCGGCTTCCGCTCCCTCTTTTGACTGGGAACCCGTTGTGACCCACCCCGGCAAAACGCTGTTTATCGTAATATTATTTATCGCAACTTCAATCGCGACCGCCTTGCCCATTCCTACTACGGCAGCTTTTGCCGCGCTGTAAACGGCGTCGCCCGGGTTGCTGACAAGCGGTCCCGTTACCGAAGCCACATTGACGATACGTCCGTAGTTTGCTGCTATCATGTAAGGAAGGACTCTTCTTGTCACGTTGAAGCAGATATTTAGATTTCTATCGATTCCCCGGTCCCATGTTTCATATGCCATCTGCGAGAGGTATGAGCTCCCGGGTTGAACCGGGGAGATACCCGCCTCCGTTTTTATCTGCGATTGCTCGTTTTGTTCGTAGCTTCTGGCCATCCCCTCCACTTTATTTCCGATCTGCGCCATTCCCGCATTGTTGACCAGCACGTCAATCCGTCCGTAATCCCTCGCGATTTGATCGATACTCTTCTCAACCTGACTCCTGTCCATAAGGTCGGCGATATACCCTTTTGCCTGAACGCCCTCCGCCGCGAGCTCACCCACGCGCTGATATATGCGGTCTGTCGTGGAGATGATCGCGATTTTCGCACCCAATCCCCCAAATGCTCTCGCACAGTTGAACCCTATCCCATTCCTGCCTCCGGCCCCCGTTACCACGCAGACCTGCCCGGTGAAATCCATGAATTTTCTCACGAAATACTCCCTCCGTTTCTTTCCTGAACCGTCCTTATTGCGTCAAATAACAGCGCCGGGGTCACGTCAAACGGCATCTTATGAACGTTGGGGCTCACGGTGCAAGCTGCATCGGCAATTTTCATGATCAATTCGTCGTCAAGGTTTTTTACGCCCAAATCTTCAAAACAAACCGGCAAACCCATCTGCTTATAGAAGTCCGTGACATCGTTCCATTCTTCGGTAGAAACCTTTTCAGCGGCCAGCTGTATTAACGTGCCCACGGCGACAGCCTCTCCGTGCATGGCGTGAAAGGGCTTGATTACCGCGGTCATTCCATTGTACACGCCGTGGGCAATGGCGCACCCGTTATTTTCAAAGCCAACCCCGCCCAGATAAATGTTGGCTTCGATAGTTTTGTCCAGCGCTTCGCTCCATTGCTTCTTTTCAACCGCCGCTTTCGCGCATACAGCGTTCTCTCTTAATACCTTGTTGCATAATTCAGCGATTGCAAAGGCCGCTTGCGTCCCCACGCCTCCGTTATAGTTCATTGCCCCCGATTTCCTGCACGCCTTAGCTTCGTAGTAACAGGCAAAGGCGTCGCCCACGCCCGCAATGAAAGTTCTCAGGGGAGCGCCCATAATCACCGCCGTATCCACAAGGACCACGTCGGGATTTTTCTTCATCTTCTTGGAAACCACGAATGTTCCGTTCTCATCATAAACCACCGACATAGCGCTGCACGCCGCGTCCGTAGCCGCCGCAGTGGGGATGATGACAACGGGGAGTCCGCTGATATCCGCAACCAATTTTGCGGTGTCGGTTACCTTCCCTCCGCCGATTCCGATAATTCCGTCATGATGGCCTCTCGTCGTCAGCTCTACGATTCTGTCCGCTTCTTCCCGGGTCGATTCACCGGCGAACAGAACCACATCGTAAGTAGCCCCTGTTCCTTCAAAGCCTTCGCGGATTCTGTCCCCGACGATTTCAAGTACGATATTATCCGTCAGTACCGCAAATTTTTCTCCGATATGCTCGATATATGTGTATAGTTCCCTTAGAATATCGGGCCCTTGATAATATTTTGCCGGCGCGGCCAAAGTTTCAACCATATTCCTCTACGCTCCTCCTCCGGTTCGGTGACCGGACGACCATATCAACACTTAGCTTAGCTATCTTATTATAAAATTTTGCCGTAGCCTTGTAACCAACCAAGAGCACAATTTTTCTCCAACCAAGACTACAGAATGCCGGTTATTTTAGGTCATTTCATAGGCCGAGGCTTCCAATCGGTAGTTGAAAAACATATCAACCAAGTTGTACAATCTTCATGGGAGGTTGCAATATACAAAAGATGATGCATGACGTAACCATGACCGGGATTGGCTGGAAGCCCGATAAAACGGATAAAACGCCTTTTTACCGTCAGATCATAAATTTCATCAGCAGAAAAATAGCCAATGGCGATTGGGTCATCGGACAAAAACTC
>JAISAI010000058.1 GCA_031266795.1 Eubacteriales Family XIII. Incertae Sedis bacterium | reverse complement strand
CGATAAATGGCAATAAAACCGACTTCGCGTACCGTTCAACCTCAGACATGAACCGCTTTAATTACAATAACTCTCTGCAATCGGCTGTCATGCATGCTCGAAAATAGCCAAAGTCGAGGTTCCAGCTTCGCTGGAAGAAACATGGCAATAGGTCAAAGTCTTTGTTCGCTTCGTGTTGCCTGTTTTACGCGGCTTTAGCCGCAATGTAAAACAGGACAGCGAAGCGAGCAAAGCGAGCGGAGGAGTGAGCGTAGCGAACGTTGAAAACTGCACGGCTCGTCGCAATGCGCACAGAGTGTGCCCCCGGCTCCCCCTATTCCGGCCACGGTTTTTTATCAATTCAGCAATGATTTTATAATGTAACGGATGCTTTAATATAGCGTTTGTGATGTTATAATTAAATTCTGATGGAAGAAAAAGAGTTGCAATTTCAGAAAACATGGTATCTTGACGCCATCCGGGATGAATTGATCCCGGCTGCGCGGGACGGCGCCGCCGAGAATGTGGCCGAGGAGATTTATCGGCGCTTTGCGCGCAACGCGGGCGACGACGACAAAGGCGTCCTCGACGACGACGAGTTTGCGGAGTTTTTGGATTTGGTGTCGCAGGCCGTTTCGGCGTCGCCGGATGCGGGGCAGATCGAGTCGGCGCGCGTGCCCGGATACTTCAAGCGCTTCCTGCTGCGGCTGAGGGGCTACGCCGGCGCGGAGGATACGTCTTCTATCGACGCGCCCGCGGCTACCGACGAAGCGCCTGATGGGCTCTCCGCCGTGAACATACGCAGCATCATGCTCGTGAAAGGTCGTCTGCTCATCGAAGGGTTTTCCGACGACGAGAGGATAGGGGGGATCGAGGCCATGCTTCCCGCCGCGAATATATCCGGCGACGGCGCGCGGGACACGGGCATCATCATTTGCGCGGGCGACGCGGCCATCCCGCTGCCCGACGCCGGGCACTACGCCGAGCGCCGGTATTTTGGGCGGACGCTCGTGACCTATCCCACATTCGAGGCCGATTTCGAGGCGGGCGAACTGCACGAGGACGACGAGATATACTTCATCCCTCGGGGCGGCGCCCCGGACGGCGAGCGGCGGCGCATCGTGTTTGCCGAGCCCGAGGCGGGGATCAGCCCCGGCCTCGGTTGCCAGTACAAGCGGTTTGGCGGCTTCGCCTTGGAGTACGACCCCGCGCTGAACGCCCTCGTCGTGCGCATACCCTCCGCGTCTTTGCGCATACGAAACGAGAGCCGCGCTTTCCGCTGCCTCACGCGCTACAATATGCCGATGTCAAAAAAACTGTCGGCCCTGTTCCTCAGAGCCGCGTACTTCGCTTTGCGCCCTCTGCTGAAGGGCCAACGGATCAGGCTGTATTACGACAGGGTATACATGGGCGACGACAACGGCCAGTACCTGTTTGAATACAGCTCGGACAGGTGCCGCGCCGAGGGCGGGCCTGTGGGCCGCCACCGTTACCTGGCCTCAAAATACTCGAGCGCCTACCGGGAATTGAAGCGCGGGGGATACAAGGTGCACGCGTACGAGTCGTTCTACCGCAAGTTGCTCGCGCTGAACGCGTATATCATCCTCGCCACGCACGCCAACGTGAAGGGCTTCGTCGGCTTTGACAATTTCGAGCGGAGGTGGTTCGCGGATCTGTTCTCGGCGCACATCGTGTGCATACAGCACGACCTGACGATGCAGCATATACCCCAGTACCGGGCGAGGTACATCGACAATGCGGAGATGTATTTCTGCGCGTCGGAACATGAGGCCGTGAATCTTCGCCTCGGCGTGTACGGCTACAAGCCGTCCATGGTGAATGTCACGGGCTTCGCGCGGTTCGACGGGCTCGTGTCGTACCCCGAGGGCATCGTCCTGCTCGCCCCGACGTGGCGCAGGTCGGCCGTCGTGGCGAGCGACCGCCCGTGGGTCGCCCCGGCGTACAATCCCGAGTTCAAAAATACGGCGTATTTCGAAACGTACAGAAATCTGCTGACGGACGAGGGGCTGCGCGCGCTGCTCGAGGAGAGCGGGTACCTGCTCGTGTTCCTCTTGCACCCGACGCTGTCGTCGCAGGCGTCCGATTTCGAGGAATACGCGGGAGGGCCGATAGAGATCGTATCGTCCGCGCGCCGGGGCTGCACGCAGTATCTGAACCAGGCCGCCGTCCTCGTCACGGACTACGGCGGCGCCCAGTACGACTTCGCGTACATGGAGAAGCCCGTCGTCTACTACCATCCGGACTCCCTGCCGCCTTCGTACGACAGTGGCGATTTTGACTACGACACCATGGGCTTTGGCCCCATCGCGAAGGATATGCCGGAGCTGAACGATATCCTGTCGGCGTTGATAACGGCGCCGGACGGATCCGCCGGCGATGACGCGGGCGACCCGGAAGAACCGGACGAAGCGCTCGAAATGTACGCCGACAGAGAGGCGGGCTTCTTTGCCTACCACGATCGCGAAAATCGCGGTAGAATATATGATGAGATTGAAAAGGAATTTGGCGAGTAGAACACTCATTTCAAAAATCATTTCAAATTTTACTTCATGGAGTGCGAACGGAGGGAAATACGATGAAAAGCGCTGTATCTGTCAGCTTTGAGCTTGACGATGTGAATCAATCCGCCGATCAGCTTGAACATGGTATTCGAGAAAAACTGGATGTAGCGGCGGCTTCGCTCGGCATACTTTATTGCGACGCGGACGTGGACGGGGCGGCCCTGACGGGCGCCCTGTCCGAGAGGTTCGGTTGCGACGTCGTCGGCATGACGACGCTCGCGGCGCTCGGCCCGGGCGGCATGAACGAGCTGTCCGCGGTATTCACCTTGCTGACAGCCGACGATGTGACGTTCGCGGCGGAGGCCACGCAGAGCCTCGAAGCGGACACAGCCCCCGCCCTCATAGGCGACGCGTACAAACGCATAGGCGAGCGGATAGGCAAGCCGAAGCTGCTGCTGATCTTCGCCCCGTCGGGTATGCCGTTCGCGGGCGACGTCTATCCCGACGCCATAGCGAAGGCGGCGCCCGGCGTCCCCCTGCTCGGCGGCGTCGCGTCCGACGACTACGACTTCCAGAGGGCGCGCGTGTTCATCTCCGGCAGGGAGCTGCGCGACGCGGCCGTATTCGCCGGGCTCGCCGGCGGGGTAGCTCCGAGGTTTTTCCTCGAGCACGTCACCTCCCGGTTCGCTGAGCGCAGCCTGCCCGTCACGGAGTCGGACGGCGTCACGGTCTACCGGGTCGGGGACGAGAGCTTCATCAAGTACATCGAGGGCTTCGGGCTCAGGACGGACGTGTCGGACGCGATAGTCGCGTTCAATTCGTACCCGATGATGCTGACGCGGGAAGGCTCGGACGAAACGCCGCTCATGCGCCACATCAGCGGCCTCGACC
>JAISAI010000066.1 GCA_031266795.1 Eubacteriales Family XIII. Incertae Sedis bacterium | reverse complement strand
TGCGCGCCAGCGCCTACAACGGCCACGTGTACCGAGTGGACATAGAGGACCCGGGGGACCGGCAGATGTACCTCGACATGGTCATAGGCATGGCGGACCACGTGCGCGATATAGGGGTGGCGGCGGACGACCACATCGTCCTGCTCAGCACCTGCTCGCCGACAGAGACGAACGGGCGCGACATCCTAGTCGGCAGGATCACGGACGAGGTGTATGCCGACCCCTTTGCGGAAAGGGTGGGTACGGGCTCCAGTGGGGCCGGGGCCGAAGCGGTGGCGGGCCGGCTGCGCGTGGCTATTATTCCAGCAACAATAGCGGCGGCAGCGCTCGCAATAGCCCTTTACCGCAAAAAAAGGATCGGACGGGCCTGACTCTATTGCATTCTTGCTCTCGTATGCTTTATTATATATACATTATTATATAGAGGGATTTCCTTTGTGTAGCGCGCGCTTGCTATGTGCAGGGTATAGAGGCGCGTGGATCGTGTAGGGTACGTTTTCATTGGAGAGGGATGGGAGTGTCCGGCAAGAAAAGCAATATTGTCTGTTCCGCGCTTTTGGCGCTTACCGTGTTGATGGCGTCGTGCGGCGGTGATGGCGGCGATGCCGGCGCCGCCAGCGCCGCCATGGACTCCATCAAGGATACGATCGAGACCGCGGTGGGCGACGGGCCGCACGCGACCGTCGCTGACGACGACAGCGCCCCCGACCGGGACAATACCCCCAAGGTGCTTGTGAACGAGGCCACGGGCGAAAAGACATTTGACGGCGACGGCGCGACCGTGGACTATTCGAATGTGGACCAGGGCTACGTCATGGTGAAGTACGAGGGGGGCAACAGCAACATCAAGGTCCAGACCACGAATACGGGGGCGGGCGACGAGCCGTATACCTACGACCTCAATCCGAACGGGGAATACCAGGCCTTGCCGCTGACTCAGGGCGACGGCGAGTACGACGTCGCGGTCTACACGAATATAGAGGGGGACAAATACGCGGTCGCGGCGCAGGACACTGTCAGCATGGAGTTGGACGACGAGTTCTCGCCGTTCCTCAGGCCGAGCCAGTATGTCGACTACACGGCTGATTCGCAGTGCGTCGCCAAGGCGGCGGAGCTCACGCAGGGCACGAAGAGCGATATGGGCGCCGCCGAACAGATATATCTGTATGTGATCGACAATGTGACGTACGACTACGACAAGGCGAGCAGCGTTCAGAGCGGGTATCTGCCGGTGGTGGATGAAACGCTTGCATCGGGCAAGGGCATATGCTTCGACTTCGCGGCGCTCACGACCGCCATGCTGCGCAGCCAGGGCATACCGAGCAAGCTCATCATCGGGTACGCGGGCACAGCCTATCATGCCTGGATATCTATATATTCCAAGGAAACAGGCGAGTTTGCCGCTATAATAGAGTTCAAGGGCGATAAGTACAATCTCGCGGATCCCACGTTCACCGCCGCCGGCGACAACGCGGATCCCAATGTTGTGGGAGACGGCGATGAATATCAGCCGATATACTACTATTGATGATCGGAGGGACTTATGAGTACGAATAAGCAAATACTCTCGGCCGAGGAGCTGTCCGCGTTCTCCGCGCAGATGGCGCTGACCGTCAAGACGGGCATCCCGCTTTCCGAAGCGGTGATCATCCTCAGCGAGGACGCGGAGACGGCTGCGGCGAAAAAGCTCTTCGGCAGCATTCTGGGGGGGCTCGAAGCGGGCGAGCCGTTCGCCGCGTCGCTGAGGCGCACGGGGGTGTTTCCCGAATACATGACGCAGATGGTGGAGATCGGCGAAGCGTCGGGGCGGCTTGACCAGGTGCTGGACTCCCTGTCCAAATATTACGCGAGGGAAGACAACATCGCGAAGAGCATCAGGAGCGCCGTGACGTACCCGGCTATCATGCTCGCGATATTGGTCGCTATCATACTCATACTCATCATCAAGGTGCTGCCGATCTTCAACGAGGTGTTCACGTCGCTCGGCGGGGATCTCTCCCCGTTCGCGAAAGGCGCGATGAGCGTGGGCAGCGCGATCAGCACATACGCGGTCGGCATCATCATCGCGATAGCCGTGATAGCGGGCGTACTCATCGTGATGAGGGCGACGCAGTCCGGGCGCGCGGTACAGAGGCGTATGGCGCAGGGAATGTTCAAGAAGCTGTCGCTCGATATGGCGACGGGCAAGTTCTCGTCCGGCATAGCGCTCATGCTCGCGAGCGGGCTTGACATAGACAGGGCGATAGATCTCACGCTGCCGCTCATGGACAACATGGTCATGCGCGAACGTGTTTCCAAACTGAAGGAACTCGTGGAGCAAGGCAAGTCATTCTCGGAATCGGCCGTCGAGACGCGTGTTTTTACGGGAATGGAAGCGAGGCTGCTTTTGCTCGGTTTCAAATCGGGCAACATAGATTCGGTAATGGATAAGATCTCGCAGGACTACGAGGACAAGACGGACGAGCGCCTTGATACGCTGATCTCGATCATAGAGCCTACGATGGTCGCCGTGCTCTGCGTGATCGTCGGCCTGATACTGCTCAGCGCGATGCTGCCTCTGCTTGCGGTCATGACGTCGATAGTGTGAGCGCGCCCGGGGGAGAATGCGATGGCTAGGGTATTCAGGGAAAAGAGGTCATACTGGGCGTTGAAGCTGCTCCTCTTCGTCGCGGCCGCCGTGGGCGCGGCCGTCCTCGTCTGGAATGTGGCTTCGTCACTGGACAGGAGCCAGCAGGACGAGAGCATGAAGATGGGCAAGGAGGCTATCGTACGGGCGACGGTGCAGTGCTATTCGCTCGAAGGCAGATACCCGCCCGACCTTGGCTATCTTGAAAGGAACTACGGGTTGACGCTCGATAAGGGCAGGTATGTCTATCACTACCGTACCATCGGTGAAAATATAATGCCACGCATAGACCTG
Source organism: Eubacteriales Family XIII. Incertae Sedis bacterium (assembly GCA_031266795.1). Classification (GTDB taxonomy): domain Bacteria; phylum Bacillota; class Clostridia; order Peptostreptococcales; family Anaerovoracaceae; genus JAIRPC01. Next base: position 7,102 of record JAISAI010000066.1, on the reverse strand, counting down.
CTGCCGTTGAACCGCGAATGAGAAACGCCGGGAGAGACTTTTATGGGTAAAAGAAAGCATATCGTCAATGTGATGTTCACGCTCCTGCTGCTCGGGGTGTTCGCCCTCACGGCTATATTCGTCGCGGTGCTCGGGGCGCAGGTGTACCGTAGCTCCGCTGAGAAGATGCAGGCGAATTTCGACACGCGCACGTCGCTCGTCTACATCGCGGAGAAGGTCAGGCAGAGCACGGGGACCAATTTCGAGGTGCGTGACGCGGGCGGGCGGCCAGCCCTCGTCATCACGGAGGGATACGACAACGGCCAAGCTTACGAAACGTGGATATACGCCTACGACGGAAAACTCTGTGAAACGACGATCACGGCCGGTAGCAGGATGGCGCCGGGTTCCGGCCAGGCGATCATGGATATGAAGTCGATGGATTTCGAAGTGGACGGCAGCCTTGTGAAGATCACGTCGGTCAACGACGCGGGCGATGAGGAAAGCCTCACGCTGAGCAGGAGGAGCTGAATATGAAAGTATCGAAGACAGCCATATTCCTGTTCGAGCTCATGATGGTGATCCTGATCTTTGCGATTGCCGCAGCCGTATGCACGAATATTTTCGGTAAGGCCTACGGGTTCAGCACACAGTCAAAGGCGCTGACGATGGCGGTCCTCAAGGCCGAGTCGATTGCCGAGGAATTCAAGGCGGGAAAGACGCCTGGCGGCGACGCCTTTTTCGACAAGGAATGGAAGCCCGTGGCGGATGAGGGCTCGGCGGCGTATATTATCAGGTCGGATGTAAAGACGGCCGAAGGCGGCGCCATGAAGCTCATGGACATCTCGGTCGAGAAGGCCGGCCATAGCGGCGGCGCGGCCGAAGACGTATACGGGCTACAGGTGAAGTCGTATGACAAATAATAAAACGGCAAAGGAAGCATTGCAGGTAAGGCCTTATGACGAACAATAAGATATCGAAGAAAGGCACATTCGGCACGACTATGGGCGTCACGTCCATTATCGCCATACTCGTCATACTCGTGCTCATCGTCTTTGCCGCGCTCTCCATCACGACGTCCAAGGCCGACCTGAACCTCTCCGAGAGGACGGCGGAGATGACGAGCGAATACTACGCCGCGGACTCGGCCGCCGAGGAGAAGGTCGCCGAGGTGGCCGAAGCCGCGCGCGGCGGCGCCGGGTGGCAGGACGGGCTCGGCGACGGGTACGCGGTGACTGAAGAGGGCGGCCGGACGGTGGTCAGGTACGACGTGCCGATAGACGACAACAAGGCGCTTTCCGTGAGGCTCGGCGTGGCGGCGAACGGCGACGTCAGCCGCGAGCTGTGGCAGGTGCGCTCCACGAGCGAGTGGTCCGGCGATAACGATATACAGCTCATGATCGAATGAGGTATGGGGTTGCTGTGTCATTGCGGCCTCCGAGCCGCAATCTTGAAGAGTGGTATATGAGATTGCGGGTCAAGCCCGCAATGACATAGTGGGTGTGAACAGTAACTATAATAGGTAGATGGTTTTTTATGATGTAAATGATGGGGTAGTATAGTGGGAAATATAAGTATAGAAGAAGTGTTGAGGGCTGCCGCGTCGTCGGGCGCGTCCGATATATACCTGATTTCAGGCCGGTCGCTCTCCTGCAAATTGAACGGCGTCATCACCGTGATGTCGGAGGAGCGGCTGCTTCCCGAAGATACGCGCAACCTGATAGGGCAGATATACGGCATGGCTTCCGGCCGCGACCTCATGCACGTCGACTCGAACGGCGACGACGATTTCTCGTTCTCGCTCCCCAATGTCGCGAGGTTTCGCGTCAACACATACAAGCAGCGAGGTACGCTCGCGGCGGTCATACGCGTCGTCGCTTTCGACCTGCCCGACCCGTCCACGCTCGGCATACCGCAGATCGTCCTCGACCAGTCGCAGAAGCGGAAAGGGCTCATCCTCGTCACAGGCCCGGCGGGCAGCGGCAAGTCGACGACTCTCTCATGTATCATCAACCAGATCAACCAGACGCGCAACTCACACATCATCACGCTCGAGGATCCCATCGAGTTTCTGCACAGGCACGACAAGAGCATAGTCAGCCAGCGCGAGATCAACCTGGACACAGTGAGCTACGTCGCCGCCCTGCGAGCCGCGCTCAGGCAGGCGCCCGACGTCATCCTCATCGGCGAGCTGCGCGACTCCGAGACGATAGAGATAGCGATGACCGCAGCCGAGACGGGGCATCTCGTCATATCGACGCTGCACACGGTCGGGGCCGCCAACACGATAGACCGCGTGCTCGACGCCTTCCCCCCGCAGCAGCAGGGGCAGATCCGCGTACAGCTAGCCATGGTGCTGCAGTCCGTAGTATCGCAGCAGCTCGTGCGGAGCGTAGACGACAAGATCATCCCCGTCTTCGAAATAATGCTCGTCAACGACGCGATCCGCAACATGATACGCGAGAGCAAGATACATCAGATAGACAGCGTGATCACCTCGTCGCAGGCAGACGGCATGATAACGATGGACGCGAGCCTACTCGCGCTATATAAGGAAGGGAAGATCCCGGCCGACACGGCCATAGCGTACTCGACCCAGCCCGAGCTTATGAAGAAGCGGCTGACGTTGTAGGAGAACATGATTCAATTCTCGTTTTCGAGAAGCTAAAAGACCACATCGGCGTGAAGTAGGCGGCGTAAAATTTTTCCGGAGGCGCCGTAATTTTTTTCCGGTTTCTATTGTATTTTTTCAATAAAACAGGCATAATAGGGTTTGAAAGAGGTGAACATTGTGTTGAAGCTGTTTGAAGTGACCGGATTCAAGAACTTTAAGGATAAAATCCGCTTGGATTTTTCTGATGTGCGGGATTATAGATTCAATGATTCATGTATAGCGAACGGCCTACTCAGGGAAATCATTGTATACGGCAAAAATTCCACGGGCAAAAGCAATCTCGGCCTCGCGCTCTTTGATATTGTCGCCCACTTGACCAACAACAACATTACGCCGGGGCTTTACGATTATTACATGAATGCTGATAATAAAATCGGGTATGTAGAGTTCCATTATGTATTCACATTCGGAATTGATGAAATCGACTATACCTATCACAAGAATGAAAATCAGGAACTTATCTTTGAAGAACTTTATATCGGAGGGATTTCTCAGTTCAAATATGATTATGAAAATGACCGAGGCGATATATCGGGGATAAAAGAACTGGTTCCCACGCTTAACTTCGATTTTCGAGGTGGCGACTCGATTCTAAAGTATGTTATTGTCAATTCGTCTCTCAACGACAATCACCCTCTTTATCGGATGCACCGCTTTGTTTCCCGGATGTTATGGTTTCGCAGTTTGGATGGTAACAGATACATCGGATATAAAACCAAGACCAATGATTATTATGACTTTATTTTTGATGACGGGATGTTGGAGGAGCTGGAAGTTTTTCTGCAGCGGGCCGGGATTAATGAGAGCCTTGTAGTTAATACGGACGTTGACGGGGAAAGACGCCTTTATCTCAATCATGAACGGCAATTATTATTCTTTAAGGCGGCGTCCAGCGGAACAAAAGCGCTGTATACGTTTTTTTACTGGCACAAGACCGCTAAGGAAGTTTCCCTGATGTTTATTGACGAGTTTGATGCTTTCTATCATTATGAACTCGCGGAGACTATCGTTGATATACTTGGGAAAACACCGGGGGCTCAGACTATACTGACCTCCCATAATACCAATCTTTTATCAAACCGTATCATGCGTCCGGACTGCTATTTCATCCTGACCGACGGTAAGCTTACATCCTTCGCCAATGCAACCGAGCGTGAGCTACGAGAGGGGCACAATCTCGAAAAGCTATACTTCAGCGGTGAATTCGATGTCTGACGCTCATCAAAAAATGCTCGTACTTGTCGAAGGTGAAAAGACCGATGCGAATTTGATGAAACACTTGCTTCGCATATACCGCATAGATATAAAATACGAAATCGTCGCCTACGGCACAAATATCTATGCTTTGTACAACGAAATGTTTGTCCGCGACAATCCTGAATCCTTTGACCTGCTTCAGGTTTTAAAAGCCCGCGAAAAAAATGAGGAGAAAAAAGCGATTTTCGACTATCGCTATTCGGACATACTCCTTATCTTCGACTTCGACCCACACGATACGAATTATACTCCGCAAAAAATCAAATATTTATCGGAATACTTTACGGAATCCTCTGACATGGGCAAGCTCTACGTGAATTATCCCATGATTGAGGCGTTCTATCATATGGCTTCAATTCCTGACCCACGATACGATTCCTATTATACGGAGTTGAACGAGCTGAAATCAAAGGGATATAAATCTCGCGTCCATAGGGAAAACAGGGACAGGGATTACCGAAAGTTCGCGGTAAACAAAGAAGAATGCAACCTTGTCATCAGACAGAATATCTCTAAGGCTTGGAAGCTTGTCGAAGCGGACTCCACCGATGGTTCTATACCGAAGCAACAGGAAATTTTATCTTCTCAAATCAACTTGTTACAACAAGAAGAAAAAATATCCGTCCTCTGCACTTGCCCGTTCTTTATTCCGGAATACAACTCTGGCTTGATACTATGACGGTATGTACGAAGATACGCTACTTCCCTGTCAGCGTGATGATCGGTTGGGAGAAGATGTTCGTCTCCGGCTGACGTTGTAGGAGGTGATGTGGTATAATTGAAAACGGCGCTTGTTTTCGGAGGATGAATGATTCATGGCTAAGTATATATTTGTGACGGGCGGCGTTGTTTCGGGGCTCGGCAAGGGCATTACGGCGGCTTCGCTCGGGAGGCTTCTCAAAGACTGCGGGCTGAAGGTCACGGCGCAGAAGCTCGATCCGTATATCAATGTGGACCCGGGCACGATGAACCCGATCGAGCACGGCGAGGTGTTCGTGACGGAGGACGGCGCGGAGACGGACCTCGACCTCGGCCATTACGAACGCTTCATCGACGTCGATCTCAACAAGTTTTCAAATCTCACCACCGGTAAAGTTTACTGGAACGTGCTCAACAAGGAGCGGGCGGGCGACTATCTCGGGCAGACGATACAGGTCATACCCCATATCACGGACGAGATCAAGGGATTCATATACGCGGCGGCGGAGTCGAACGACGCGGACGTCGTCATCACGGAGATCGGCGGCACGATCGGCGACATCGAGTCGCAGCCCTACCTCGAGGCCATCCGCCAGATCATACAGGAGCAGGACAAGAGCGACTGCCTGTCCATCCACGTTTCGCTCATCCCCTATCTCGAGGCGTCGCACGAATACAAGAGCAAGCCGACGCAGCACTCCGTGCGCGAGATGAACTCGCTCGGCATATTCCCCGACATCATCGTGCTGCGCGCGCGTGGCCACATCGACGATTCGATCAGGCGCAAGGTCGCCCTTTTCTGTAATGTAAAGCCCGACCATGTCATCGAGAACAGGAGCATACCGCTGCTGTACGAGGCGCCGCTCATGCTCGAGGAGCAGCATTTCAGCGAGATCGTCCTGAACCATCTGTGCATCGTGTCCGACCCGCCGAACCTGACGGAATGGAAAGCCATGATAAAGCGCGTCGCGGAGCGGGAGAAACTCGTGACGATCGGGCTCGTCGGCAAATACGTCAAGCTCCACGACGCCTACTACTCCGTGGCGCAGGCCCTTTTTCACGGGGGTTACGAGAACGGCGCGCAGATCGAAATAAAGTGGATAGACTCCGAGGACGTGACCGACTCGAACGCGGGCAAGCTGCTCGGCGAGGTCGACGGCATCCTCGTGCCCGGCGGCTTCGGCGAGCGCGGCGTGCCCGGCATGATAAGGGCCATACAGTACGCGCGCGAGAACAACGTGCCCTTCCTCGGGCTCTGCCTCGGTATGCAGACCGCCGTGATAGAGTTCGCCCGCAATGAGGCAAAGCTCAGCCAGGCCAACTCCACGGAGTTCGACGAGGTCACGCCGGATCCGGTCATCGACCTCATGGCCGACCAGCACGGCAATCTCCCCAAAGGCGGCACGATGCGCCTCGGCAGATACCCGTGCGTCGTCAAAGCGGACAGCGAACTGTACCGGGCCTACGGCAAGGAGGAGATCGGCGAACGCCACAGGCACAGGTACGAGTTCAACAACGAGTACCGCGAGAGGTTGGAGTCCCTTGGGCTCGTGATAGCCGGCCAGTCCCCGGACGGGCGCCTCGTCGAGGCGGTGGAGATCCCCGAAAACGATTTCTTCATAGGCGTGCAGTACCATCCGGAGTTCAAGAGCCGGCCCGACCGCGCTCACCCGCTCTTCCGCGAGCTGATCAAATTCGCCGTGGCAAGGAAATACCAGTAATGTGCGGCGTATTCGGGATCGCGTCCCCGCCCGGGGCGGACATCCCCGCGGCGTTAAATACATTCCACGCGCTTTTCGCGCTTCAGCACCGGGGGCAGGAGGCCTGCGGTATTGCCGTCAATAATAATGGAGTGATCACGTGCCGCAAGGATCTCGGGCTTGTGCTCGATGTCTTTGACCGTGAGACGATCGAAGCGCTGCCGGGCAATATGGCGGTCGGCCATGTGAGGTATTCGACGACGGGCGACAGCAATGTGGAGAACGCGCAGCCTATCGCCGTCAGCCACATCAAGGGGAACCTCGCCATATCGCACAACGGCAATCTCGTGAACGCGGCCGAGCTCAGGCGCGAGATAGAGATGGCCGGAGGCATATTCCGCAGTACGTCCGACAGCGAGATCATAGCCTATACGATCGTGCGCGAGCGCCTTGTCTCGGATTCTATAGAGGAAGCCGTGAAGAGGGCCATGCACCGCATCAAGGGCGCGTACTCCATGCTCGCCATGAGCCCGCGCAAGCTCATAGCCGCGAGGGATCCCGACGGGTTCCGCCCGCTCGTCCTCGGCAAGCTCGGCGAGAGCTATATTTTCGCGTCGGAGTCGTGCGCGATAGACGCAGTTGGTGGCAAGTTCGTCTACGACGTCAGTCCGGGCGAGATCATACTCATCGAGAACGGCGAGATCACGACCATAGACTCCGGCCTCAGGGCTGAGCAGTCATTTTGCAGTTTTGAGTTCATCTACTTCTCCCGGCCTGACAGCGTCCACGAGGG
>JAISAI010000032.1 GCA_031266795.1 Eubacteriales Family XIII. Incertae Sedis bacterium | reverse complement strand
GATGAGAACTTAAAGAGACATCCGATAATCGCTCCGCTTCAGCCCTTCGACGGCGTAATGCTCGCCGACAGGGGATAGCGGAATTTTTCACGATGATTGTTTTACGACAAGCGGCGGTTTTCCCGCCGCGTCGGCAGAAAAGAGGTACCTCATGGGTAAGACAATATTGATTCTCGGCGTAGGTGCGCAGGGCTCCACCGTAGCCAAGCGCATGGACGAGGAACCGAACGTGGATAAGATAATCTGCGCGGACTACGATTCGAAAGCGGCGGAAAAGGTTGCCGCCGATCTTAAAAAAGGCGTCGGAATCACCGTAGACGCATCCGACAAGAACAGCATAGCAAAGGCGGCGCAAGGCGCCTGTCTCATAGTGAACGGACTTCCGCTCAGGTGGCACGGCAACGTGCTCGACGCCGCGCTCGAAGTGGGCGCCGACTATCAGGATTTCGCGGCGACGGACGCGCTCGCGGAAGACTGGATCGACAGCATCAAAATCCTTTACAACGATTACGGACCAAAATTTGAAACCGCCGGCCGCCTCGCAATTGTCGGCACGGGTTCGGCGCCCGGACTCATCTGCGCGGCGACCCGGCGTGCAGTGCGTGAGCTTGACAGTTGCGACACGATCTACAACATCGTTTACGAGGGCGTCGAAGCGAAACGCTTCCTGCCGTTTTGGTGGTCGCCCGTCACCGCGCTCTCCGATATGAGCGAGGAGGCCTATGCGGTCGTGGACGGCGAGCTTATCCGCACGCCGGCGTTCGGTCTTCCGATAACGCGAGAGTATGACTATATGGGCACGGGCCCCGTCACCCTCGGTGAACACTGCCACGACGAACCCGTGCATTACTGGTTCAACAGGGAAACCTGCTTCAAAGGGGTGAAGAACGTCTGGTTCAAGTACGGCGGCGCGGGATTTGATTTCGCGAAACCTCTGTACCGCGCGGGATTGCTGTCGAAGGACAAGGAGACTGTCGACGGCGTCAGCGTGTCCCCGTTCTCCGTCGTGCTGGGGCATCTGCCGCCTGCGCCTAAGTACCGCGAGGAAATCGAGGAAATATTGGACGAGGGCCTTGTGGCGGACACGGGATGCATGGTCGTCGAAGCGTACGGGAAAAAAGACGGCGAGGACATTCTCGTCGAAACACACGTCTTTGCGCCGGGGCTCGCGGATTCCTTCGCGCGTTCCGGGCTGACCGCCGAGATGTACCTGACGGGACAGGGCGGCGCGCTGTTTACGAAGATGTTCGTGAACGATAAGTACGGGCAGAAAGGGCTCATCAGCTCCGACATGATAACAGAAGCCCAGATAGACTACTACTTTGAAGAAGCCGCCAAGCTCGGCATCACGCTTGAAACGAAAATAAAGAAAAAGGGCGAGTGGCCTGAATAGGGCCGCGAGAACGCTCTCATCCGGAACGGGCCGGACAGCGTATGTTTTACCTTTACACGGCGAGAGAACACGTAAATAAGGACAAGTTTATGTTCGAGCGCATCGCGGAGGCTATGCGTTCCCGCCGCGTCTTTCTCATCGTTCCGGAGCAGTCCACGCTGAGGGCGGAAGCGGACGCATTCGCGTACATGGACGCGCCGGGGTTCATCGACTTCGACGTGCTGAGCATGACGTCGCTCGGCCGCCGCGTACTCGAGGACACGGGATATGGCGGCGCGCCCGAAAGCGGGGACGGCGCCGGACAGCTTTCGTTCATCAGCAAGTACGGCAAGTTCATGCTGCTTTCGCGGCTGCTCTACCGGCGCGCGGGCGATATGGGGGTTTTCAAGCGCCTCGAGTCCTCGCCCGATTTTATTGAGAAGCTCAACAACATGCTCGCGGAGCTGAAAAACCACAACGTCACGGCCGAGGGCCTGCGGGAAATAGCGTCCGCGATGAGTACTGATACGATCTTGAGGCGCAAGATCGAGGACGCCGCGCTCATCTACGAGGGCTACGAGGAAGCGATCAGCGGCAGGTACATGGATCAGACGGATCATCTGAAGCTCTACACCTCGAAGATCGCAGAGGCGTCCTTCATCCCGGACGCGGAGTTTTGGTTTTCAGGCTTCGACTACCTCTCGCCGGCTGTGATGGGCGCGGTCATAGAGATCGCGCGGCGCTCTGCGTCGGCCGGCGTCGTCCTCACGTCGGACGCGGGGGCGGGCAGGGCCGATCCGCTGTTCGCGCTCACGAACTGCCTCGCGGCAGAGCTCGCGCGGCGCGCGGCCGAGGCCGGCGTGGAAGCCCGCATAGAGCCGATACCCTCCGGCGAGGGCTCCCCCTATCTGCGCGACATACCGCCCGAAATCGCCCACATAGAGAAGTCGCTGTTCACGCGCCCGCACATGCCGTTCATCCGTAGCGACGCCGGTAATGATTCCAGTAATAACACCCGCAAGGCGTCCGGTAGTGAAGGAGTAATGGACACGCATGGCGGCGCGCCGGACGTGACCAACACCGCGCCGAAACAGCGCCCTCCCGCCCTGCGCCTCATCGCCGCCGCCAACTATTACACGGAAGCCGAGACGGCGGCCGCCGATATATGCGGCCTCATACGCGACGGCTTGCCCGCGCCGGGCGGCGGCAGGGAGGAGATCAGGTACCGCGACATCCTCGTGCTGTGCAACGACATGGCGGAGCGCGGCCCGATCATAAGGCGCGTCTTCCACCGCTACGGGCTGCCCGTATTCATGGATCGGCGGCGAAGCGTCGAGCACAATCCCGTCATAGAATACCTCCTCGCGCTGCCGCGCATAGCAGCGTCGGGCAGGCGCTACGAAGATGTTTTTACACTACTCAAAACAGGGCTGACCGGTAGAGGCGCGGACGAAATAGAAGAGCTCGAAAACTACGCGGCCAAGTACAACATAAGGGGCAAGATGTGGGATCGCGACTTCACGTTCGGCCTGAAACGCGAGGACGCGCACGGATACAGCAAAGGCGAGTACGAGCAGGAGGAGCTCGACGCCCTCAACGCTACGAGGCGCGAGGTCGCTTCACTGATCGGCGAGTTTGAAGAGGGCTTCAAGGGCGGCCGCTCGGCAAAGGTGAGGACTGACGCGCTGCTCGCGTTCCTCATCGGGCGCGCGCGGCTGCCCGAAATGATCGAGGGCTACGTCGCCGACCTCGAGGGCGCGGGGATGCTCGAATACGCGGCGGAGATGTCCGGCATGTGGGGCGTCGCGGAGGAGATACTCGGCCAGATGTCCACGGTGCTCGGCGACCTCACCATGTCGATGGACGAGTACGCCACGGTACTGCGCGTCGGGCTCGACTCGGTGCGCGTCGGCGTGTTGCCCACGGTCATAGACCAGATCGTGCTCGGCACCATGCAGCGCACGCGCAACGGGGACGCGAAAGCCGTGTTTGTCCTCGGCGCGAACGACGGCGTGCTGCCCGCCTCGGTTTCGGACGCGGCCGTGTTCAGCGAGGACGAAGTGTACCGGCTCGCCGATGCCGGCTGCGCGGTCGCGCGCACGGAGGAAACCATGCACATGGAGGAGGAGCTCGCGATATACCGGAACCTCTCGAAACCGTCGGCCCTGCTTCGCGTCAGCTACGCCGCGTCGGACAGCACGGGCAGGAGCATCAGCCCGTCGCCGGTGTTCGAACGGCTTCGCCGCCTTTTCCCGGATACGCCGATAGAGCGGGACATCGAAAACGCGGGCGCAGTAGGCCCGAAACATCCCGAAGACCCGCTCGTGAACATCCAGCATCCCGACCACGCCTTAGACCCGCTCGCCGCGAAGCTCCGGGCGTACATGAACGGCGGCCCCTTGCCGGAGGCGTGGCAAAACGTGCTGGCGTGGTACACGGCGAACAGGCCGGGCGACATCGAACGCATCGTGGCGGGGCTCACGTTTCGCGGGAGGCATGAGCGCGTCAGCGCGGAGTTCGTGGACGGCTTGTACAGGCGCGTCACGTCGCCGTCCGCCCTCGAGCGGTACAGCCGCTGCCCGTTCTCATGGTTCATGTCATACGGGCTCGGCTTGAAAGAAAACCGCGCGGCGGGGACAGACGATAGGGATGTAGGCGAGGTATACCACAACGTGCTCATGCGTTTCGGGCGTGAGCTGTCGGCGGACGGCCTTCCGCCAAGCGACGGGGATTCGCGCTGGCGCACGGTCACGGATGAAGAGATAGACGCCGCCGTAGAGAGGCTGGTATCGGAGGAATACCCTGCGCGTCCCGGCCAGAGCGGCGAGGTGGAGACGGACGCCGCCGTCACGGAGACGGAATCATACCGTATGCGCAGAGTCGGCCGTACCGCCGCGTTCGCCGCGAAGGCGCTGACACGCCAGATACGCGAGAGCCGCGTCGATGAAATATACTATGAAAGCTCGTTCGGGGAAAAAGGCGACTTCCCGCCCATCACGAAGGCAAGCCCCTCAGTGCGCGTTGAGACGCGCGTCGAGGGACGCATCGACAGGGTTGACGTCCTGAACGGCGGCTACGCCCGTATCACCGACTACAAATCCGGGGCGCAAGAATTCAGCCCGCCGGACGCGGCCTCCGGCTATCAGCTGCAGCTCATGCTGTACATGAAAGCCGTGTCGGAGCGTTACAAGCCGGCGGGCGTCTTTTATTTCAGGGTCAAAGAGCCGCGCGTGGAGGACTACGGCAAAGAGGACATCGCAGCCGAGATCATCGGGAGCGTGAAGCCGGACGGCGTGGCCGTAAACGACGCGCGTTCCCTCGCGGCCATGGGGATAGACCCGGACGGCAGATCGAAAAAGGGGGTAATGGAAGCTGGAGAGTTCGGCGAGCTGCAAGACTCGGTCAGCGCCCTCGTAGGCGACCTGATAGAGGGGATGTCCGGCGGCCGCGTAGACGCAAGGCCAAAGACGGCGATCAAGCTGAAGACATCCGCCAATCGCAATATGAAAGCCTGTGACTATTGTAACTATAAAGGGGTCTGCAATTACGACCCCTTGTTTGAATAGACAATAAAAATCGCCCGCCACGGAAGCCCGCGGTGGGCATACGGGTGTTTTTTTGCGATGCATTATGAAAAATGTTAATAAGTTACCATAATAAACACAACTAATTCTATGCGCCACTACTCTATAATATAGATTGCGAGTGTATTATTTCTGTATCCGGGTATTTTCCGTCATTGTGTTCGAATGTAAATGTAGCGGGAATTATCCCAATCGTATTGTGGTTCTGTTAAGGAGGTGGGTATTTTGGCAAGATTCATATTAAATGAGACGTCATATCACGGAGCGGGGGCAATTGCGGAAATTGCAAACGAGGCTCAGGCAAGGGGCTTCAAAAAGGCCTTTGTGGCGTCTGACCCGGATCTTATCGAGTTCTTGGTGACAAAAAAAGTATTGGACGTGCTGGACGGCGCAGGCTTGGACTACGAGTTGTTTTCGGAAATCCAACCCAATCCTACGATTGAGAACGTTCAGGAAGGGGTCAGGCGATTTAAGGGCTCCGGAGCGGACTACATCATCGCGATCGGCGGAGGCTCGTCGATAGATACCGCAAAGGCCGTGGGAATCATCATCAACAATCCTGGGTTCGCCGATGTGAGGAGCCTCGAGGGCGCCGCCGAAACAAAGAATAAGAGCGTACCGGTCTTTGCCGTCCCGACGACTGCGGGCACGGCTGCGGAGGTCACGATCAATTACGTGGTCACGGATGCCCAGAATAAGCGCAAGATGGTATGCGTGGATCCGCACGATATTCCGGTCGTCGCCTTCGTCGATCCCGATATGATGGCCTCCATGCCCGCCGGGCTCACGGCCGCCACGGGCATGGACGCTCTGACCCATGCGATTGAGGGCTATATCACGCTCGGCGCCTGGGAGCTCTCGGATATGTTCCATCTGAAAGCGATCGAGGTCATTTCGCGTACATTGCGCGGCGCGGTGCAGAATACGCCGGAGGGCCGTGAAGGCATGGCTTTGGGCCAGTACATTGCGGGCATGGGATTCTCCAACGTCGGCCTGGGCATCGTCCATTCCATGGCCCATCCGCTAGGCGCCTTATACGATACGCCCCACGGCATCGCGAACGCGATCATACTTCCGACGGTGCTCGAGTATAACGCCGAGGCCACCGGCGACAAGTACAAATACATCGCTGAAGCAATGGGGGTGGAAGGCGTCGACGCCATGTCACAGGAGGGGTACAGAAAGGCCGCGATCGACGCGGTCAGGCAGCTATCCTTAGACGTAGGCATCCCGCAGGATCTGAAGTCCATCGTAAAACCTGACGATGTGCCTTTCCTTGCGCAGTCGGCGTACGACGACGCGTGCAGGCCCGGCAATCCCAAAGATACAAGCGTAGAGGACATAGCCGGGCTTTATAACTCGTTGCTGTAGAAGATTATAGAATAAGCAACAGGCGGGCGCCAGTACGGCGCCCGCCCCGAGCGTGGGAATAGAGCGATTGGGGGATAAGAGGGATCGGGCTTGTAAGAATTGAAAATTTCATAGACATACAAAATCTGCAGACGATCCAAACCTATTTCAGCGGCGCGGTAGGCATCGCCTTGGTTACGATCGACATCACAGGCAAGCCGATAACTGAGCTGACCGGGTTCTCGGAATTTTGCAAATGCATGCGGAACGATCCCGAATTCAACCGTAAATGTGAACAGTGCGACGCGCTCGGCGGAGTCAAGGCTGCGAGTATCGGCGCGCCTTGCATTTATCTGTGCCATACCGGCCTTGCGGATTTTGCTATCCCTATTATAGCTAACGGCCAGCACCTTGGAGCCATCATGGCCGGACAGGTAAGGTTTCATGAAAAATCGAGCATCGACGTCCCGCTCGAAACCATTCGTGACATAGACGACTCGTGGAAGAGAAATGAGAAATATCGGGAACTCTACGAAAAGACCAATGTCATCTCTTACCGAAAACTGCGCATGGCGGCCAACACGCTTTACTACATTGGAGAGTATATCATCGGCCAGCAGTACCTCAATGCCCTTGAAAAAGATATGGCGGATAAAAACATCCAGATGTTGAAGGAGTCAAGCCAGCGGATGGAGTTGGAACGCAATATCAAGTCCATGGAATTCCAGGCTCTTGCCTACCAGATCAATCCGCATTTCATGTTCAACACCCTCAACGCCATAGGCAGGCTCGCGATGATGGAGAAGGCGTACGAGACGGAAGAGATCATTTATTCGTTTTCGGATATCATGCGCTATATCCTCAATAAGAGCGGTACGCAGACCGTAACGCTCAAAGAGGAGGTCGCGCATACGAAAAATTATCTTTCGGTCCAGAAGACGCGTTTGGGGGACCGGCTTCTTTTCGCGATCAATTTTAAGCCCGAATGGGACGAAGTCAGTTGCCCGTTTATGTTTTTGCAGCCGATCATCGAGAACAGCATCAAATATGCCGTGGAAACGAGGGAAAAAGGGGGGAAGATTACCGTTGAGGCAAATCGGGACGGAAACGATCTCGTCATCACCGTTGCTGATGATGGGGACGGTATGTCGCGCGAGACGATCGAAGCCGCCCTGAGCCCATTCGATGCCAAGGGGCTTGACGAGGCGTGCATCGGCCTGCGAAATATCAATTCGAGGCTTATCTATCTGAACGGGGAAAAATATTCGCTCAAGATAGAGAGCCCCAACATCAAGAATGGCGGCACAAAGGTGATGATCCGCCTACCTATATAAATTAATGGTAAGGAATATGGATGAATACAACGTATTGGTAGTTGAAGACGAAGAGTTGGAGAGCAAGGCCCTGCAAATGATCATATCGGGCATAGATAACATCGAGCGTGTGGATGTCGCGAAGAGCGGGAACGAGGCGATCACAAAGATAGACAGCAGGGATTACGATCTTGCTTTTGTGGATCTCAAGCTGCCCGGAATTAACGGCATTGACGTGATCAAATATCTGAAAGAAAAGAATCCGGGCACATCTGTCATCATATCGACCGCGTACGACGAGCTTGACTTTTTACATTCCGCGATCAAGCTGAAAGTCGATGACTATCTGCTCAAACCGACGCGGTCTGAAGACCTGCGGAAAGTCGTCGAATCCTGCCTGACCCCGAGGGTGAATGTCGAGACCGAAAGGGAGGTCAGCGGGTATACGAACAGGTATCGCCGCCTCGTCAACGCCAAGTCCTACAAGGAGAGCGTCATCCTCATCAAGGAGTTTGTGCTATGGGCGTTCTCTGTTTCAAATGACGAATATGGCGCGGAGACCGTGCTTGAACGCTTCGCGAAGGGAATGATCAAAACCGCGAAGGCGAGCGGGCTCAGCTTTGAAGGGAAGCTTCATATGTTGAATGATAAGTTCCAGGAAGAGCTTTCCCACAATTGCAACAAATACGAGATCATGCACAGGCTGACGGACATCAACGACGAGGTGTTTTCCGAGGTCTTTCGAAAATACGGGGATCCTGACGACCGCATTAACCGCGCGCTGAATTATATAGAAAAGAATATAAGGAAGAACATCCGGCTTGAAGATGTAGCCGATCATGTCAACGTCAGTCCATACTACATGAGCAAGATATTTAAGAAAGAGGTCCATATCAATTTCATGAACTATGTGACCAACAGAAAAATGTCGATAGCCAAGGAGATGCTGGCGGATACGACGCTGCCCGTCGTCAATATCGCAATCGAACTTTCTTTCAGCGACGCAAACTATTTTGGCAAGGCTTTCAAAAGGGTGGTTGGGGTTTCCCCAAACGAGTACAGGAGAAAACTCCGGTCCGGAAATATATGATTCGTAATTTCCCGTGCCCCCCGATGAAAAACAGAGTAATTTTTTGTCGTGGGGGCCGATAACACTCGAAAGATTACCTGTATACTGCAATTCATTTTCCCCTTATATCATTATAATGAATTTAATACAGTCGTGACGCGATGCTTTTATGTTGCGTCATTTTCCAAAACGTGCGCCGGGGGACGGCGTGATTATCAGATGTCATATTGCAAGTCAGAAAGAGAGGGTTCCAAATGGAAAAAGAAGCATTGGGTCTCGTTGAGACAAGAGGTCTGGTCGGAGCTATCGAGGCTGCGGACTCCATGGTGAAGGCTGCCAACGTGTCGCTGCTCGGGACGGAAAAGATCGGGTCAGGGCTTGTCACCGTCATGGTGCGCGGGGATGTCGGCGCGGTTAAGGCGGCGACGGACGCGGGCGCGGCGGCGGCGGCGCTCGTAGGCGAAGTCGTTGCGATTCATGTGATTCCGAGGCCGCATTCGGATGTGGAGATGATACTTCCCGAAAAGAAGTAGCTAGGATCGCCTTATTGCATGGACATTCAAATGAAAGGAAGGTGAGATTCAGGTGAAAGAAGATATCGTTGAAAAGATCATGGATGAAGTTATGAAGAAGATAGACGGGGCGCCAAGAGCCACTGCGGCCCCCTCAGTAAGCGGAGCTCCCGCCGGTAAGTCCGAATGCCATCTGACCGAATATGTAGGCACGTCGCACGGCCACACCATCGGTCTGGTCATTGCGAACGTTGACCCCCAACTTCATGAGCTTATGAACATAGACACGAAGTATAAGTCAATCGGGATTATAGGCGGCAGGACCGGGGCGGGCCCGCAGATATTTGCAGCCGATGAAGCCGTGAAAGCCACGAACAGCGAGGTCATCAGCATTGAGCTGCCCCGGGATACCGAGGGTGGGGCCGGACACGGCTCATTGATCATATTCGGCGCAGCTGATGTTTCCGATGTCAGGCGCGCTGTGGAGGTCACGCTCGACGAGCTCGACAAGACGTTTGGCGACGTTTATGGGACAAGCGCGGGGCATTTGGAATTCCAGTATACGGCGAGGGCGAGCTATGCGCTGAATAAGGCGTTCGGCGCGCCTATCGGCAAGTCGTTCGGATTGACTGTGGGCGCTCCGGCCGCAATAGGCGTGGTGCTCGCGGATACCGCCGCAAAAGCGGCGACAGTCGAATCGGTGGGATACGGGTCCCCGTCTTCCGGTACAAGCCTCACGAACGAAGTCATATACCAGTTCTCCGGAGATTCGGGAGCGGTAAGGCAGGCCCTGATAGCTGCGAGAGAAGTCGGCAAACAGCTCCTGGGAGCGTTAAGCCCGGGAGAAGATGTGGCATCTACGACGACTCCTTACATCTAAATCGGAAGGAGGATGGCGATGAGATCGAAGAGATTCGAGGTTTTGGAAAACAGGCCTATAAATCAGGACGGGTTCGTCAAGGAATGGCCCGAGGTAGGGCTCATATCCATGGAGAACCCCGGTGATCCAAAACCGGGTATAAAAATCGAAAACGGCGTTGTAACTGAGCTTGACGGAAAAAAGCGCGCCGACTTCGATATGATAGACACATTCATTGCGGACTACGCGATCAATCTTGATAATGCGGAAGAAGCCATGCGCCTCGATTCGCTCGAAATGGCGAGGCGGATCGTTGACATCAATGTGGCCCGCAAGGATGTGCTGAAGATGACACTGTCCATGACTCCCGCAAAGCTTACGGATGTGGTCAGCCAGATGTCTGTTCTGGAAATAATGATGGGCATGACGAAAATGCGATCGAGGCTCAGGCCGTCGAATCAAGCCCATGCGACGAATCTGAGGGACAATCCCGTGTTGCTCGCGGCCGATTCGGCCGAGGCTGCTTCGCGCGGCTTTGACGAGATAGAGACGACGGTGGGCGTCGCGAGATATGCGCCGTTCAACGCGATCTCTATTCTGGTCGGTTCACAGGTCGGGCGCCGCGGCGCCCTTACCCAGTGCGCGGTCGAGGAAGCGACAGAATTGCTCATGGGTATGAGAGGGCTGACCTCGTATGCGGAGACAGTGTCCGTATACGGCACAGAGCCCGTATTCATAGACGGGGACGATACGCCGTGGTCAAAGGCGTTCCTGGCGTCGGGCTATGCTTCCCGAGGGCTGAAAATGCGGTTTACCTCCGGAACGGGATCCGAGGTGCAGATGGGATACGCGGAAGGCAAGTCGATGCTCTACCTTGAAGCGCGTTGCCTCTTTATCACGAAAGGCGCGGGAGTCCAGGGCACGCAGAACGGTTCGATCAGCTGTATCGGGGTTCCGGCTGGCGTACCCAGCGGCATCAGGGCAGTTGCCGCAGAGAATCTGATCAGCATGTTGCTTGATCTTGAATCCACGACCGGCAGCGACCAGTCATTTACACATTCCGACCTGAGGAGAGTCGCTAGGACGCTGATGCAGTTCGTTCCGGGCACCGACTTCATATGCTCCGGTTACAGCTCTGTCCCCAACTACGACAATATGTTCGCGGGCAGCAATTGGGATTCGGATGATTTCGATGATTGGCTCGTACTGCAAAGGGATCTCAAACTCGAGGGCGGGCTGCGCCCGGTTACGGAGGAGGAGATCGTCGCCGTGCGCAACAAAGCGGCGAGGGCTATCCAGGCTGTTTTCAAGGAGCTCGGCCTGACGGAGATCACTGATGAAGAAGTCGAGGCGGCGACATATGCGCACGGCAGCAAGGATATGCCCCTACGCAATGTCATTGAGGACTTGAAGTCAGTAGAAGACTTTATGAAACGCGGCGTCACAGGCGCCGACATAGTCAAGGCGCTGTCAGCAACAGGATTCACAGACGTGGCGGAGAGTATATTTACGCTTCTGAAATCACGTATGGCGGGCGACTATCTGCATACGGCGGCGATATTCGATAAGGATTTCCACGTGGTCAGCGCGGTCAATACGCCGAACAACTATACGGGGCCCAAGACCGGCTATCAGATGAGCGACGAGCGTTGGAACCAGATCAAGGATATACCGAGAGCTGTTCGTCCGGAAGACTTCTAAGGGGGTAATAGTATGGCAATTGATGCAAAAGAATTAAGAAATATCATAGAGAGCGTACTTAACGAAAACCATCTACTGGATCCCGAACCGCCTGTCACGGATCACGAAAGCCCCGTTATGGAGCTGCGTGAGACTGGCGTCGCTGATCAGGGCAAAAGCCCTGACGAGGTCGTGATCGGTATTGCTCCCGCGTTCGGAAGCGCCCAGACGAAAACGATCATCGGTATACCGCATTCTGACGTATTGAAAGAGATGATTGCGGGCATTGAGGAAGAAGGCCTCAAATGCAGGATTGTGAAAAATTATCGGACGTCCGATGTCGGTTTTATCGCGCATGACGCGGCAAAGCTGTCAGGTTCGGGAGTAGGCGTGGGGATACAGTCCAAAGGCACGACGGTGATTCATCAGAAAGACCTTGAACCGCTGACGAATCTTGAGCTGTTTCCACAGGCGCCGCTTATAGATATTGAAACATACCGTGCCATTGGCAGGAACGCCGCGAAATACGCAAAAGGAGAAGCGACGGAACCCGTCGCGGTCAGGAACGACCAGATGGCGCGCCCCAAGTATCAGGCTATTGCCGCGTTGCTTCACATCAAGGAAACACAGCACATTGACGCGCCGAAGAAGATGCAGGCGCTGACAGTCAGTTTCCGGTGAGGGAGGTAGGGACATGGATCAAGAACAATTGATGAAAAAAATTGTAGAGGAGGTCGTCAAGGAGATGATGGCCGGCGGTTCTGCGCCGGATACCGGAAGGCCTCAGGCTGACGGCCCTGAGGGCAAGGTGACGGCTAGCAATTATCCGCTTGCGGAGAAATTGTCCGACAGGATCTTCTCGCAGACGGGCAAGCGTTTCGACGAGCTTGAGCTGAAAGCGCTCCTCGACGGCCAAATATCTGCGGAGGATATGAGGATCTCGCCGGAGACGCTTGAAATGCAGGCGCAGGTAGCGGAGTCGGTGGATCGGGCTGCCTTAGCGGAGAATATGCGAAGGGCGGCGGAGCTGATCAACGTTCCTGACGCGCGGGTGCTTGAAATCTATAACGCGCTCAGGCCGTACAGGTCAACGAAACAGGAATTGCTTGATATTTCGAATGAGCTTGAATCAAAATACAGATGCACGATATGCTCAAAGTTTGTACGTGAAGCAGCGGAAGTATACGAACAGAGAGGTCGTTTGAAGGCCGGATGAAAATCGTAGCCGGTATAGACATCGGAAATGCGACAACGGAAGTGGCGCTCGCGGATGAGAAAGGCGACAGGCTTGAGTTTATATCAAGCGGCATCAGCGATACCACAGGGCTGAAAGGTACGCGGACAAACATCAATGGCGTATTTCGGGCGCTCGGCGAGGCGACGGAGAAGACTGGGATCCATATAGAAGATATCAGCGAAATTCTCATCAACGAAGCTGCGCCCGTCATAGGCGATGTGGCCATGGAGACCATCACTGAGACGATCATCACTGAGTCCACGATGATAGGCCATGACCCTTCGACGCCGGGCGGGCTCGGGACGGGCGTAGGGGCCACCGTGAGGATTGACGAGCTTGGCGGAGCCGATTTTGACCGGGATATAGTGGTTGTCATTCCGGCGGAGATCGGCTATGAAGAAGCCGCAGGGATCATAAACGAAGCGTCCGCGTCCGGAGCGGTGAAGATCGTAGGGGCAATTGTGCAGGGGGATGACGGCGTGCTTATCCACAACAGGCTGGAACGCAAAATACCGATCGTGGATGAAGTATCCCTCATTGACAAGGTCCCGCTCGGGATGCTGTCCGCTATCGAAGTCGCGGAGCCGGGAAGCGTCGTTTCCCTGTTGTCAAACCCATACGGCATTGCGACGTTTTTTGGACTGACGCCCGATGAGACGCAAAAGGTGGTCCCGATTGCCCGCGCGCTTATCGGAAACAGGTCCGCAGTCGTCATCAAGACGCCTGAAGGCGATGTGAAAGAACGCCGGATACCGGCGGGAAGCGTCGATGTGATCGGTTTGAAAAGGACCGCCAGCGTCGGGATAGAAGAAGGCGCCGAGCGTCTTATGGAAGTGATTTCGGGAATGGACGGGATTGAAGATGTGAAGGGTGAGCCGGGTACGAATGTCGGCGGGATGCTCGAACGGGTCAGACAGGTAATGGCTGACCTTACGGGGAGGCATCCGTCCACCGTTATGATCCGGGATTTGCTCGCCGTCGATACGACGGCGCCGCAGTCCGTACTCGGAGGCCTTGCAGGCGAGTTTTCTACGGAAAGCGCCGTCGGCATCGCCGCCATGGTAAGGTCCGACAAGTTGCAGATGGAGATGGTCGCGAACGAATTGTCCGCCAAGATGGGTATCAGCGTGAAGGTCGGCGGGGTAGAAGCCGATATGGCCGTCAGGGGCGCTCTGACGACTCCCGGAACGAGCAGGCCGCTGGCGATATTGGATATGGGCGCGGGATCGACGGACGCTTCGGTCATCACTCCCTCCGGAGAGATCAAGTCCGTACATCTCGCGGGGGCCGGCAACATGGTATCGATGCTCATCAAAACCGAGCTCGGCCTGGAGTCGGACGCGCTGGCGGAGGACATCAAGAAATATCCCCTCGCGAAGGTCGAGAGCCTGTTTCACATCAGGCACGAAAACGGCACGGTGGAGTTTTTCACGGAACCGCTCGCCCCCGAGTTGTTCGCAAGGGTCATTCTCATCAAGCCGGACGGGAAAATACCGGTCGAAGGGAATCATTCCGTGGAGCGGGTCAGGCAGGTCAGGGCGGAAGCAAAGAGGAAGGTGTTCGTTACAAATGCAATACGCGCCTTGTCGCAGGTGAGCCCGGGCGGCAACATCAGGATGGTCAGCTTCGTCGTGCTCGTCGGGGGCAGCGCGCTCGATTTCGAGATACCCCAGTTCGTTACGGACGCGTTGTCCCGATACAACGTGGTGGCCGGCCAGGGCAATATTCGAGGTATTGAAGGCCCAAGAAATGCGGTGGCCACCGGGCTGGTGCTCTCCCGGGCGGAGAACCTGGCCATGAAAGTGATGTGAGATGGCGGCGGAAGGGCTAAAAGAGAGAATCAACGAAGCGAGGCCTGCCATTCATATCGTGGCGGAGGACGGCGCGGACAGGGGAACGCTTGCATATATGCTCGAAGGGATAGAGGAAGAGGGGATTCCGGCCGACATGGCATTTGAGCCGGCCGCCGGGCCCGGAGCGGCGGCAATTGCATTTCGCGCGGCGTCGGAGTCAAGGCTCGGCGTCGGTATCGGTATCACGGCGCGCGAAGCCGTCATACACTTTGATAAGTTAAGCGTAGGGAACCCGTTGTTTAGGGAGAGCCTTCCGGGGAAGGCGGACGACATCAGGGTGATGGGGAGTAATGCCGCAAGATTGGTAAAAAGAATGCCGTTTAAGGGTTTGTAAGAGATAGGGAGGCGGATATGTCAAACAGCGTTGGAATTATAGAAACCGAAGGTTTGGTAGGCGCTATAGAAGCTGCGGACGCGGCGGTAAAGTCTGCAAATGTGAAGCTCATCGGCTATGAGCGCGCCCGGGGGAAAGGCCTCACCGCCGTGAAGGTGACGGGTGACGTCGGCGCGGTGCAGGCGGCGGTGGAAGCCGGCGCCGCTGCTGCGGCAAGGATCATAGGCGCGGACAAAGTATACACGCTCTTGATCCCGCGGCCGGCCAATGATCTGGACATGATGATCAGGAATGAGGATACGGTGGGCTATGCAAAGACGCCGAATATGGCGCCATCGCCTGGGGCGGAGGCGCCGCGGGCGAAGCCTGAGACGCCGGAAGCCGCTTCGCCGCCTGCGGGGCAGCCGGTGAAGCCCGCAGAGCCCAAATCTGCGCCGCCTGTGGGGAAACCGCCGAAACCCGCTGCGCCGCAGCCAAAAACGGCCAAGCCCCGGAGGAAAAAATGACCGGCAGATACAGCGAAGACGAGCTGGTAAAAATCATAGCGGAAGCCGCATTGGCCGTCATTTCACGGGTGAACGGGAGTGGCGCGCCTTATGCCCCGGTAGGGGTATCAAACAGGCACGTCCATTTGGGCCGGGAGGATATGGATACGCTCTTTGGCCGCGGCAGCGAATTGACGGTACGCAACCCTGTCGGCCAACCGGGGCAGTTCGCGGCCGCTGAGACTGTCACATTGCAAGGGCCGAAAGGAAGCATAGGGCATGTAAGGATTTTGGGCCCCTTCAGGCCCGAGACGCAGATTGAAATATCACTTACGGACGCGAGGGCGCTCGGCATTGATTCCCCCATCGTGTTGTCCGGCCTGCTTGAAGGGACGCCGGGGATAGGCATAGCAGGGTCTGTGGGAAGCGTTGCGAAGAAGCGCGGCGTCATTACCGCGCTCAGGCACGTGCATATGTTGCCTTCAACCGCGAAAAAATGGGGATTGAAGAACGGAGAGGAAGTGGAGGTCAAAGTGGATGGCGACCGTGGCGGGATCATGTCCGGCGTCATCGTGAGGGCCGCGGATAACTCGGAGCTCGAACTGCACGTCGACGTGGACGAAGCAAACGCATTTCATTTGAAAAATGGTGACAGACTTGAAATCATCAAAAAATCATAGGGCGGTCATCGAGAAGATCGTAGAGGATACGGTAGTGTCCGTTCTCGTAGACCAGATACTGAGAAGAGTCGCGCTCCATAACAGAAAGGCGATTGTCGTATTCACGGAAGCCCTGCTGGGTTTTGACGCCGCTCTTGATTCCTTGCGTGAGCTGAAGAAAAACGGCCTGGCTATGACCGGTGTGATTGCGCAGAGCAAGGACGAAGCGTTGGATCGCCCCGCCATAAAGGAAGCGCTCGGCGTTGCGTCGCTCTGTGGGGAGATGGGCCATATCGAGGCCCTTGAATTGGCCGGTGAAAGCGATTTCGTTATCGTGCCCACGCTTTCGATCAGCAGCGCCGCGAAACTCGCGCACGGCATCACAGATTCGGTCGCAACGGGCGTCATTCAGGCCGCCCTGTTCAAGGGGGCCGTGGTCATAGCTTCGAGGGACGCCTCCTGCCCGAACAATAGGCAGCGGGCGGATATGGGATTCTCCGCGAACGGCGCCTACCGGTTTATGATGTCCGAAAATCTGGGCAAGCTATCGGATTTCGGCGTCCGGCTTACATCATCGGACGGCCTTGCGGACGCCGTTATAGCCGAAGGCCTTTGCTTGGCGCGCATTGAGAGACGTACCTCCGCTGATAGGGCGCCAGGCGAGGATCGCGTTCCGGGCGCCGGTGCGACGACGCGGCCCTACCGCGCGGCGTCCGGCAACAGAAGCAGGATACTTGCCCTCAGCGATGTAAATACGCTCGCACGCGGCTCAGGGCTGAGAATAGGCAAAGACGTGAGAGTCACGGCGCTTGCGGCCGAGAGGATACGCGAGATGCGCATTAAATTGATCAGAGAGTAAGTAATAGGCAGATTATCAGAACAGGGAGACGATTATGTATTTGGGTAAAGTCACAGGCACCGTCGTGTCGACAAGCAAGCAGGAAGGCCTCGTAGGATGCAAGCTTCTCGTCGTGGAGAGGCTGACGCCGGAGCTGAAAGGGACCGATGAAACCGCGATAGCGGTTGACACCGTCGGGGCTGGCGTCGGCGTCATCGTGATCGTTGCGACAGGCAGTTCGGCACGGCAGGTAGCGGCAAAGGAACGCGCGCCCGTGGACGCGGCCATCGTCGGGATTGTCGATGAAGTGGAACTTGGCTGATGTCAAAAATCTATACGAAAAAAGGTGATCGTGGGGAGACGGGCCTGCTCGGCGGAAGCAGGGTATCCAAAGCTGCGCTGAGAGTCGAATGTTACGGCGCCATTGATGAGGCCAACTCGGCGATGGGGCTCGCCTACGCGCTCAGCGACTGGGATTTTGTCAGGCGGCCGATACATGATATCCAGAAAAGGCTGTTTCCCCTCGCTGCAGAAATCGCGGGGGACGAGGAAGGCGTCAAGCTCCTTTCGGACAAAATAGGCGAAGCGGACGTGCGGTATCTTGAAGATCTTATAGACAGATGCACCCTCGCGACAGGGGAAACCTTTTCCTTTGTCACTCCCGGCGCGAACCCGGCTTCCGCGGCCCTCCACGTGGCCCGCACCGTCGTAAGGAGAGCGGAAAGACGGCTTGTGGGGCTGGCGGGGAGTGAGAAGGTCAGAGACGAACCCATTCGATACGTCAACCGGCTGTCTGACGCCCTGTATGCCTTGGCCAGGCTTGAAGTGACCGCAAAGGGGCTCATTGCCGAGGTATGCAAAAGCGTTCTTCCGGATACGGTATCCATCCCGAATGGAAGCGGCAAATTTGCAGTTGAATCTTTTGGAGAGGGGGCATTTATGGAAACACAAAGCTCAATAGGACTGGAAAAGGCTGAAGCCATAGTGGCGGCCTGTGTCAAAAAGGCGCAGGAAATCGGCGTGCCGATGGCCATAGCCGTTGTGGATGACGGAGGGAATCTGGTCTTGCAAAAACGCATGGACGGAGCGCTGCTTGCGTCCGTCGATATATCACTGAACAAGGCGTTTACGGCCGTGGCTTTGCAGGCGCCCACCCATGAAGTGCGGGACATGGCAAGGCCGGAGGCCGATACATACGGGATACAGCTGTCGAACCAAGGAAAGATCGTTCCATTCGGAGGCGGATACCCCCTCGTCAGCCATGGGAGGATGATCGGTGGGCTCGGCGTGAGCGGAGGCAGGGTCGAAGAAGATATGCAGGTGGCGTCTGCGGCTTTATAAGCGGGCGCACAGGCGTGGCCACGAATTGATGGAGGCGAAAATGGCGGAGATAAACAAGGGCGAAAACGCTGTCGCGATCGAGAACATGGTGCGAAAAGTGCTCGAACAGATTGCGGTAGGCGGGAATGCGCCGGCGACGTCCGGACTGTCGGGCTTTACGGGCGCGAACGGGGAAAACGGCATATTTACCGACATGGAAGAAGCGATTGCCGCTGCGCACAAAGCCCAACAGGAATATGCGCTTTACCCGATGAGGCGCCGCGACGATTTCATAGAGGCCATTCGCGATATGGTCAGACGCCCGGATATATTGCGGAAGCTTTCGGAAGATGCGGTCGCCGAGACCGGCATGGGCAACGTTGATGACAAGATGCAGAAAAACAAGCTTGTCGCAGATAAAACACCCGGGACCGAAGATCTTATAACGGACGCGTTTTCGGGGGACGACGGCCTGTCGATCGTTGAGTTGTCGCCTTACGGGGTGATCGGCGCGATAACGCCGACTACGAATCCCACGGAAACAGTCCTCTGCAATTCGATCGGTATGCTCGCGGCGGGAAACAGCGTTGTATTCAGCCCCCACCCGAGGGCAAAGAACGTGTCGGTATTTCTCGTATCCGAGCTGAACAAGGCGCTTGCGGCGCTCGACGCCCCTCCAAATCTTATCGTAACTGTCGCGGAGCCGTCTATCAAGAGCACGGAGGCCATGATGAACCATAAGCTGGTCAGGATGCTCGTTGCAACCGGGGGGCCGGAGATCGTCAGGACGGTCATGTCCACCGGCAAGAAGGCGATCGGCGCCGGCGCCGGGAACCCGCCGGTTGTAGTCGACGAAACCGCTATCATCGAGAAGGCCGCGATGGATATCATTGCGGGCTGCAGTTTTGACAACAATTTGCCGTGCATTGCCGAGAAGGAAGTCTTTGCAGTGGAGCACATAGCCGATTACCTTATATTTAACATGAAGAAATTCGGGGCGTATCAGGTCACGGACGAGAACGATCTCGAACGCTTGAAGAAGCTCGTGCTCAACGACAAAGGCCACGCCGAAACTTCCTGCATAGGCAAGAGCGCGCAATATCTTCTGGGCAAGATCGGGGTCAAGGCGGATCCGTCGGTCAAGGCGGTCATCATCGACTGCGGGTTCGATCATCCTTTTGTGCAGGAAGAACTGATGATGCCGATCCTGCCGATCGTAAGGGTCAGCGACGTTGACTCCGCGATCGATCTGGCCGTAAAGGCTGAGCACGGCTTCAGGCACACGGCCATCATGCACTCGCAAAATGTCTCCAATCTCACGAATATGGCAAAGCGGTCGCAGACGACGATCTTTGTGAAGAACGGCCCTTCTTTCGCCGGTATCGGTGTTGGCGGGGAGGGCTATACCACGTTCACGATAGCGGGCCCCACGGGGGAGGGGCTTACATCCGCGCGTTCGTTTGCGAGGCGAAGGCGCTGTGTGCTGGTTGACGGATTCAATATAAGGTGATGAAAGGGCCATGGGCATCGAAGGTTTTGTCAATAAAATAAAAGATGCGGGCGTTGTCGGCGCCGGAGGCGCCGGCTTTCCGGCCTATATGAAGCTGGGCGGCCCGGCTGAATACGTCATCGTGAACGGGGCGGAATGTGAGCCGTTGCTTCGCGTCGATCAGCAGCTTATGGCGGACAGGGCTGCCGATATCATAGAAGGCCTCAGCCTGATTGCGGAGCAAACAAAAGCGAAGCACGCGGTAATCGCGCTCAAGGAAAAATACAAAGACGCGATCCGGGCGCTGACAAAAGCGCTGAATGGCCGTACAGATATTATTCTTCATACGCTTGGCGCGTTCTATCCTGCCGGGGACGAGCAGGTGCTTGTATACGAAGTCACAGGAAGGATCGTACCGGAGGGTGGGATCCCCATCGCGGTGGGTTGTGTCGTCTGCAATGCCGAAACGGTGCTCAATATTCGGGATGTGCTACAAGAAGGCAAACCCGTTACGGAAAAATATCTCACTGTGGCGGGTGAGGTCCGTCAGCCGCTATCAGTACGCGTACCGGTCGGGATTAGTATAGAGGAAGCCATCGGCTTAGCCGGTGGGGCGGCGTGCGGCGACTACGCGGTCATAAACGGCGGCCCCATGATGGGGAAAGTCACGGGCAAGGGCTCCGTTGTCACGAAGACGACGAAAGGCCTCATCGTGCTCCCTGAGAGCCATCCTCTCATCGTCACCATGACGAAAGATATGAAACGAATGCTCAGAGAAGCGCGTACTGCCTGTATGCACTGCAGCTTGTGCACGGAGGTATGTCCGCGCAAGATGCTCGGGCATCGGATCGAGCCGCACAAACTGATCCGGATTGCGAGTTACGGCAGTATTTGCGATGCGCGCGAATCTCTCACCATGGCGAACCTCTGCGTTGAGTGCCGCCTGTGCCAGTATGCCTGTGTCCAGGATTTACAGCCCTGGCGCGTCAATGCAATGTTGAAGAAAGATCTCAAAGAGCGCGGCGTAGCGCCTGACTACAAAGCGGCGCCCGCAAAGGCCCATCCTTTCCGTGAGTACGGCAGATATAATGTACACCGGCTTGGAATACAGTTGGGCATCGATCGCTACGACGCGCCCGCACCGTTCAGTACGTGCAGGATCAGGTTTGGAAAGGTCACGATTCCGATGTCGCAACATATTGGGGCGCCGGCGTCGCCGTGTGTGGCCAAGGGCGGCAGGGTAAAAGCCGGCGACATCGTAGGCGCTGCGCGTGAAGAGGCGATGGGCTGCCCTGTCCATGCGAGCATCGATGGGGTAGTGACAGAAGTTACGGAAGCGTCCGTTGTGATCGAAGCCGAGTAAGCCGGCCCAGGCCGCAGTTCGGGAGAAGGGAATATGAAACATTCAATAGGGCTCGTGGAATTGAAAAGCACGCCAATAGGCATCAAGACGGCGGATGAGATGCTCAAGGCCGCAGATGTGACGATACCGCTCGCGACCCCGGTATGTCCCGGAAAATTCATCATACTCGCCGGCGGCGAGGTCGCGGCGGTGGATAGCGCCGTCAAGGCCGCGCTGGCCGCGGGGGAAATTTTTGTCGTGGACTATACGATTATAAATAATGTGCATAAGGATGTAATGCCCGCTTTTATCGGATTGTCGGATATAGGGGAACTAAATGCGCTCGGAAGTATCGAGACGATATCGGCGGTGGCGTCCGTTAAAGCGGGAGATATAGTTGCTAAGGCTGCGGCAGTCAGGCTGATTGAGATTCGGATAGCCAGGGGGCTTGGAGGCAAAGGCTTTCTTACCTTCACCGGAGAGGTCGCGGCGGTGCAGGCTGCGGTAAAAGCCTGTCTGAATGAGCTTGCCGAGAGCGGGGAAGTGACGAGCGCTGCGGTCATCCCCAGGCCGCACAAGGATCTCCTTTCCGCCTTGTCGATATAACTGCGGCTTTTTGCCGCCGGAATATATATGTTGTTGTTGTTTAATGAAGGAGGTATGTTATGGCAAAGATCATTGGGAGTCCCGGCAGATATATTCAAGGCCCGGGAGAAATAGGGAATGTCGGCGCCCACGTGAGCAAGATCGGGGCCAAGGCGCTTGTCGTCGTGAGTCCTTCCGGGAAAGGAAGAGTCGGCGACGCCCTTGGAAAAAGTTTAGCCGATAATGGCATTGCGTATGATTTCGCTGAGTTTGGCGGCGAGTGCAGCAAGCCTGAAATCGACAGGATTGGGGCTATCGCGAAGGATGTTGGCGCAGACGTCATCATAGGGGCGGGCGGAGGCAAGCTGATCGACGTGTCCAAAGCTACCGCGTATTACGGCAAGATCCCTGTCGTTATCGTTCCGACGATAGCGGCGACCGACGCTCCTTGCAGCGCGTTATCCGTCATCTACACTCCTGACGGAGTATTCGTGGAGTATCTTTTCCTGCCGCAAAACCCGAATATGGTCATCGTCGACAGCAGTATTGTCGCGAAGGCGCCTGTGCGTTTGCTGGTATCGGGTATGGGCGACGCTCTCGCAACTTACTTCGAAGCGAAGTCAGCTATTTTCAAAGAAGCGGACAACTGTGTCGGCGGTAAGGGCACCCTGGCTGCGCTCGCGATTGCCAAACTCTGCTACGAAACCTTGATGAGCCAGGGAGTAAAGGCAAAACTCGCTGTTGCCGCAGGGGGCAGGACATCCGCCGTAGAGAAGATCATCGAAGCGAATACACTGCTGTCAGGCCTGGGATTTGAGAGCGGAGGGCTTGCGGGCGCGCATGCCGTGCATAACGGCCTCACCGCTTACGAGGAGACGCACAGCTTCTATCACGGAGAGAAGGTCGCATTCGGCACGCTCGTTCAGCTCGTGCTCGAAGATTATCCGATGGATGAGATCAAGGAAGTTGTTGATTTCTGCAATGCCGTTGGTTTGCCGATCACTCTTTCGGGGCTGGGTATCACAAATCCGGATAATGACAAACTCTTTGAGGTCGCTAAACTTGCTTGTGCGGATGGGGATACGATGGGCAATCTGATGGTATCCGTCACTCCGGAGGAAGTGTACGCGGGCATCCTTGCGGCGGACGCGATAGGGAAAGCGCTGAGCTGATCGACGCACTGCATTCAGGGAGAGAAAATGGGAGGTAATTATGAAAAATCTATATGTGTCTCTGGGGATCAGTATCGGCGTGCCTGCAGGCATATTGTGCGGGATCGCGACACTGATAGGTGATGCTGTCAATGCCGGTTCAATACCGGTTGATATTGGAATTACGGCATGGCCTGCCTTTATTGCCTGGGCTCTGTACTATGCCATAGGCGGCAAACCGTCCGGGATGGGCAAGGTCATGGCTGCGAACACGGAAGGCGCGCTTGTCTCCATGCTGATTGTCGCGCTTTTGACGCCGTTCGCTGGAATGGGAGCGGCGATGTCGCTGACTATCGCTGTCATCATAGGCGGCTTTATCATGTGCGCGGTGGCGAACTGGAACGTGCTGTCTTTTGTACCCGGCGCTTTCTGCGGATGCGCGAGCGCGTTTGGCTTCGGAGTAGGTTTGGATGTGCATATATTAATCCAGCTTCTCCTCTCGATGTACATCGGCGCCGTTCTCGGTTGGCTCTCCGAGCTTTGGGGAGTCGCGCAGATGTCTAAATCGTGGAAGGAAGCGCAGAAGGCTGACGCAGCCTGACGAAAGGGATCAATATCTGATACAAAAAGGGGACGGCTCCGTCCCCTTTTTGTAGGCGCGCCTAGTGCAGGGACATCATTCCTGCTCCGTCTCGCGGGCCACGATAGAATCGGCGTTGTACTTCTTTCGCAGCTTCGGCTTCTCTATCTTGCCCGTCGGGTTGCGGGGGATGTCGTCAAATATGATGCGGCGCGGCCTCTTGTATCTGGGCAAGCCTTCCGCAAAAGCCCTGATGTCGTCCTCCGTCGCCTCCACGCCGTCCTTCAGCGAGATGATGGCCGTGGCGATCTCTCCGAGCCTGTGGTCCGCGACGCCTATGACGGCGACGTCCTTTATCTTTTCGTAGCCGCGCAGGAAGTCCTCGATCTGGACAGGGTATATGTTTTCGCCCCCCGTGATGATCACGTCCTTCTTGCGGTCCACGAGGAAGATGAACCCGTCCTCGTCCTCCATAGCCATGTCGCCCGTGTAAAGCCAGCCGTCCTTCAGCGAAGCTGCCGTAGCCTCGGGGTCGTGGTAATATTCCTTCATGACGCCAGGCCCCTTGACGATCAGCTCGCCGACCTTGCCGCGCTCCACGTCAACCCCGTCCTCGCCGACGATGCGCGTACTCCATTCGTGGCCCGCCTTGCCTATCGCGCCGACCTTGTGGATGTTCTCGATGCCGAGGTGGACCGAGCCGGGGCCGATGGACTCCGACAGGCCGTAGTTCGTATCGTAGTCGTGATGCGGGAAATGCTTCTTCCAGCGCCTGATGAGGCTCGGCGGCACAGGCTGCGCCCCTATGTGCATGAGCCGCCACGCGCTGAGTTCATACTTGCCGAGGTCGATGCGCCCGTCCTCGATGGCGTCGAGAATATCCTGCGCCCACGGCACGAGCAGCCATACGATAGTAGCGCTTTCGTTCGCCGCCGTCTCTATTACCCACCTCGGATCCGTGCCCTTGAGGATGACCGAGCGCCCGCCCGTCATGAGGCTGCCAAACCAATGCATCTTCGCGCCCGTATGATAGAGCGGCGGTATAAGGATAAACACGTCGTCCTTCTGCTGAGAGTGGTGGGCCTGCTCCGTCACGGCGGCTGAGAAGAGGCTCGCCTGTGTGTGCAGTATAGCCTTCGGCATACCCGTAGTCCCCGACGAGTAGTAGATGGCCGCGTCGTCGTCGTCCGCGATCGCCACCTCCGGCTTCGTCGCGGGATAACCGTTGATCATGCCTTCGAAGCTGTCGGCGTAGTCCGGCCTTTCCATGCCGAGGAAGATGAAATCGCGCACGCCGCCGAGCTCGCCCCGCACCGAGCTGACCCGCTCCGTGAACTCGCGCCCGAATATGAGCACGCTCGCGTCGGCGAGATTCACGCAGTAGGATATTTCGTCCGCCGTATAGCGGAAGTTGAGCGGCACCGCGACCGCGCCGGTCTTCAGCGCGCCGAAATATACCGGCAGCCAGTCGACGCAATTCATGAGCAGTATCGCGACCTTGTCCCCCTTCTTCACTCCCTTGCCCATAAGCAAGTTGGCGAAGCGATTCGCGAGGTCGTCAAACTCCTTCCACGTGAGCTCCTTGCGGTAGTGCGGGTCGTGCCCCGTCTCCACAAGCTCATACTCCTGCCATTCAAGGCTCTCCGCGTCGTCCTGAATAGGGTTCAGTTCGATGAGGGCCACGTCGCCGGGATACTTCCCGGCATTCCTTTCCAACAAATCAATCAATAACACGGTTCGTTTCCTTTCTACATCAAGTGCGACTCACAAGTGAAATACACAGAAAACGCGGTGAATGCATTTTATCATATAAAGCCGTGGAGAGGCCAGAGGAGAGTTGAGCCCGCAAAAATTCGCTTATTGCCGCGCTAACCGCGAGCCTGTATTCAAAATTATTCCCATATTATGTCAAGCAAAAATTTCTCCCGTATTATTGACATCGCGTGGATTTTGTGTTATGTTTTCTAAGTATTAAATGTTGCATTGTCTCACATGTTTTGGTAAGTCATTGATTCATTTATGATTTATAGAGGCATGTGTTTTTTTGCAATGTTGGGTGGAAAAAATCAGGAGGTACGTTAATTATGAGTAGTGGCACGGTAAAATGGTTTAATTCAGAAAAAGGCTTCGGTTTCATTGCCAACGATGATGGCGGCGACGATGTGTTCGTACATTTCTCAGCCATCCAAAGCGACAACTTCAAATCTCTCAATGAAGGCGACAAGGTTTCTTTCGACGTCGAACAGGATCCCAAGAACAGCAGCAAGCTACGCGCCGCCAACGTAACGGTAGTATAAAACAGTATACAGTTACCTGTTGCGGTAGAGCACTACGGTAGAGTGCTACGGGCTAAAGCCCCGCACTCTTTTTGGGGTACAACGAAAAAATCCCCCGTACTTCTGCCAAATAGAGCGCAGCGGCAAAGCCGTTGCGCTTGTTTCGTACGATCATCGTTCTCTCAGACAGTGGGCATGTAGTTCACTGCTGCCCTATAGCCCCATTCCTGAACGCTGTCAGATAGTTCATGCAGTAGTCGTCCTTGCCGAGCAGGGCTTCTGTTGCGTATATGGCTGCCCGCATATCCTCCGCTGTGGGGTCGAGTATGGCGCTGTCCATGCCTGCGGACATGGCTAAGGTCAGGAATACCCTGTTGATCGATCTGCGGTACGGCAGGCCGTAGCTGATGTTGCTGAGCCCGGATGTGATGTGTACGTCCGGGTATTTTTCTTTGATGATGCTCACGGCGTCG
This sequence comes from Eubacteriales Family XIII. Incertae Sedis bacterium, assembly GCA_031266795.1. Taxonomy (GTDB): domain Bacteria; phylum Bacillota; class Clostridia; order Peptostreptococcales; family Anaerovoracaceae; genus JAIRPC01. Next base: position 7,111 of record JAISAI010000032.1, on the reverse strand, counting down.
CCAAAGCTCGCGAGCGCGTCGGCTGTCGTCGCGAGCGTGGTCACGAGCGGGTCTATGAAGAGGCGTTCTTGGGAAATGCCCGCGCCCGCCGCTTTCTCTATGATGTCCCCGGCGATCTTTGCCTTGACTTTCGGGTCGGTCGGTATGCCGTTCTCGTCGTCGCACGTCAGCGCCACGACGTTCCACGCGGTGTCCGCTATGACCGGAAATAGCTTGTCGCATTTTTCGCCTTCGCCGGAAACGGAGTTGATGAGTCCGGGCTTGTTTGCGAGGGGCAGCATGTCTATGATCGTGGAGACGTCCGAGCTGTCGATGGACAGCGGCGTGTCCGTCGTTTCCTGCACGAGCCCGATCAGCCACTCCAAGGTGTCGTGCTCCGTTCCGGGGTCGGTCCCCGCGCACACGTCTATATAGGACGATCCGTATTCGGACTGCTTTTCGGCAAGCTCCTTTATGTAAGAGTCGTCCCGGGCTTCGATGGCTTTCAATGTGGACGGAATAAAGCCGTTGATTTTTTCACCGATAATGATCATGGTCGTTCCTCCTCTATAGTTCCAAATACGAATCCGCGTACAGCGAACGGTTCATTATTACTTCCGCCGTCTTGATCGTATCCATCAGGCGCTTGTCGTTCGGGTTCATGATGGCCGAGGTCAGCCCGCACTCCATTGCCATAGCCATGAGCACGCTGTCCACGACCGGGCGCACCTCCTTCGGCATGCCGTTGGACGCGTTCGACAGCCCTGCCGTCGAATTAAGGCCCATGTCGGAAAGCTGCCTTATGAATTGCAGATATTCGACCTGTTTCTCCTGCATACCCTTGATGACGAGCGTGAGGGGGTCGAACCACAGATCCTCCGTGTCCATGCCGAGCTCCATCGCGTACTCGAGCATCTCCTGACAGTACTGCATTCGTTCGTCGTTATCGCGCGGCACGCCCTGCTTGGAGCACAGCGCTATCACGATGGCGTCGTTCGCCGCCGCGAGGTCGATATTGTCGAGTCTGTCGCCCGCGTCCGCCGAGTTGATGACGGGCTTGCCCTTCGATCTGTTGTAGACGGAGATGCCGGCTTCTATGGCCTTTTGGTTGACGGTGTCGAGCGCGAGCGGCACGTTATCCAAGTTTTCCTGTAAGAGCTTGACGCCCCACTTCATGATCTCCTCCCCATCCCTCTCGGCGGGGCCGATGTTGAAGTCGAGATACGTCGCGCCCGATTCAAGCTGCTCGCGCCCGCGCGCGATGAGAGGCGCCGGGTCGCGGTTTGCGAGGGCCTCCTTGATAACGGGAGAGATGCAGTGTATGCGTTCGCCGATGATGATGAATTTATCCATTAAACTTATCCTCCTACCTATTATACTTCATACAATATTCCGTACGGTCAACACTCCAATTCCTTCAGGAACTTTACCAAGGACACCGCCTCGTTGGGCGCGACCACTATGTTCCAGTCGGGCAGGTTCTCCTCGAGCTCGCCTTTCAGGACAGCCACTTTCCCGGGGATGAGCAGGTTTCTGTTCTGTATCTTCGATTCGATGTCGGCTTCCTTTATGAATTTCGCGATGGAACCGGCCGACAGCTTGCCGGCGGCCCACGCCGTCAGCACCGAGTAGCCGCCCGCGTCCGGGATGAGCAGGTTGACGGGTACGCCCGACCGCTCGATCTCGCCGGATATGATGAAGTACGTGAGCGCGAAGTCCACGGTCAGCGCGCAGATCGAATTTTGGTCAGCGCCGTTGATCGGGTAGACGCCCACCTCGACGGTCATCGGTTTTTGCGGGTCGGTGAATATATTTTGCCTGAGGCCGTAGAGCGGCAGCGCCTGCGCGTAGCTCATGCCATCCATCACTATGACGCTTCCGTATTTAAGAATAAAAACGGATGCGAGAGCGGTCTGCATATGAGCGTCGCCCGGCGCGAGAGCCGCGACGTTGACGATGGACGGATACCCCAAGCTGCGGTCGCCTGACTTCAGCGCCGCGCGCCTGACCTGCACGGCTTTCGCGAACGCGTCCTTTATCGAGGCGGCGCCGACGTCTATGAGGATGTCTTTCACGCCGGCCTTCTCGATCGCCTGCACCGTGTCGTGAAGCGAGTCGAGATCGTCAGCCGTGACGCCGAGCGCCACGCCGTGTTCGGTCGCGAGCGCCGCGAACGCCTCGAAGTTCGACGGGTTCGCCCCGTTCAATATCGGCTTGCCCTCCGCCGCTACGGCGAGCGCTTCCTTCGCCGCGTCTGCGTCGCTCGTGGCGAGCACGAGCGTACGGTTTGCGGCGGCCGCTTTCTTCGCGGCTTCCGCGAACGCCACCTTGTCGCCCGCATACTCGATGTAAACCAATTCCACGCACATACGCTCGCTGATGCGCTCGTAGTCTATCTTGCATACGCCTATGATGGTGGCGTCGATCTCGTCCGGCGATGTGCTGACCGCGAAAAGCGGCTTGGACACAAAGGTCTTTTCGTGCCGGAAGAGCACCGTTTCACCGCCGAGGGCGTACTCCTCGCCGCCAGCGCCCACCTTGAAGGACTTCATCGGGGGAGCGGTCGCCTCGCCGAGGGCGTCCAAAGCCTCGGGCGACATATGCGGGCACTGCTCTATCTGTACCGTACCCTGCGCGACCTTCATCGCGAAAGCCATGCATGTCGGCTGTCCGCAGTCCTTGCAGTTCGTCTTTGGTGTCAACTTGAAAATATCTATTCCCTTGAGCGCCATATGATCCTCCCTATACCAATGCTGTGACAAGTTCGGAGACCGTTTTCACCGACGCCGGATGTCTGAGAATCACCGCGTCCGATCCCGCCGCGAGCGCCGCGGCCGCCGTCGATATTTCCATCTGTACGCCGCGTTCTTCCCTCGGCCCCCACTCGGGGAAATCCTCCTCGGAAACGACGGCCTCCTTGACAGACCATGCGTCGAGCGCTACGGGCGTGATGACCGGCATCTGCAGAGCGTCGTCGTTTTGCGAGAGAGCGGCGAGCTTGACGCGCTCGATGGTCGAGGCGATATATTCAAAGCCGTAGCCCGCGGCGGCCGTACCGAGGTTCATGACGTAGTCGGCGGGCTGTATGCCCATCTGCGCTATGAGCACGTTCAGCTGCTTCGCGAGGTTGATGTCGACGGAGGACTCCGCGCCTATCTTCTGTCCGTAGGCGGTCACGGCGGCGACGGCTATGCCCTTGTAATTTTCCTCCTTGGCCGAGAGCAGCAGGGCGCTCATGCCCTGCAAGGCCTCGGCGATCTTAGGAATAAGTTCCTGATCCTTGTCCACGTTGCCCGTGCCCTGTATCACGATGGGCTTGCCCGACCCGGCCGCGGCCTTCGCCGCTTCCTTCGCGAGCGCGGCCGCGTCTTCGGACGGGATGTCGTCGCCGTTGGGGTCGGCGCTTTCGAGCACTAAGCTCACGAAGTCCGCGCCCTGCGCCATACACGCCCTCGCGGCGACATCCGTCAGGCTGTCGGCCCCCTCGTAAAACTCCGCGAGCCCGGGAAGGCTGCGGTCGGGGCCCTTGTCGGAAAACTCGATGCCGACGAGCGGCCTGTGCCGCGTCTCCGCGTCGAAGCTGTACAGCGGCAGGGTGTTCCCCCCGCCGAAAACGGCCGACGCCCCGTCCGCGCCGAACGCGACCTCCGTGATCTTTGCGCCAAACACCTGCGGATCTTTCTTGAACGCCATCTACCCAATCTCCTCCTTCTAAGCTAACACAACATCAACAATTACATTATTCAAAAAAAATCAAATCGAATTTTACTCAAAACATCGGCTCCATTCCTAACGCCGGATGTCCCTTGTCTGCGAGGAACTCCATAAGCGCGTCGGGATCCTCCGCCACCGTCTCGTCGCCTATCATGTCCGTGAACGCTTCTATGCCGTAGAGCTCCTTGGCCGTCGCGTTCAGCTTTGACGCCACCATGTCCTTCAGCGCTTTCGGCATCCACACGATGCGCTGGGAGCCGCCCTCGGCCTTCATGAATTTCTTCGACGCGATGAAGTGCTTGCCGTGCCCCATGAAGCCGGGGGTCTGGACGCCGCCGCCCGTCATGGACGCCATCTCCGGGAAGGTCATGCCGAGCGGCGTGATCCCTATGTGCTCGCGGTTGACGATGACGACGCCGTTCGAGTACGGTTCTATGCCGCAGATGCACTCGAAGCAGCCGCAGCTCGTCATGGGATCCACCATGATCGAGTACAGCGAGACGCTTTCGAGATTGCCGTGCGACGAGGCAAAGACGTTTTCGTTCACGTCCTCCCATATGCCGATCTCGGGGTCGATCACGCGCTCCCTCGTGACGACTTGGCACGGGCCCTGCGGGTTCAGCTGGTTCGTGGCTTTCGCGTCGAGCCACGACACCGCGCCGCAGAGGCCGAGCCTTTCCGGCGTGACGATGCAGACGTGGGACGGCGAGAACGACTGACACAGTATGCAATTGTAGAACACATCGACGCTCTCGTCCGTCAGCGACAGCAGGCGCGCGTCCCTCGCATCGTAGGTCTCGTTCACCATCTTGCGCAGTTCCTTCAGGTCGTCGGGCTTCGTGTATATCTTCACGGAGCATTTGTCGACGACCGTGTCGTATTCGCTCATGATCTTCGCGTAGAGTATTTCTCCGATGTGTTTGAGCCGGAATCCCGCGTCAAACGCCGTCTTGCTGACGCGTATGCGGATGATGTCGCGCTGGCCGGTGTGCATGACGCCCTCCGCGCAGTTGATGAAGTTGTGGAAGTTGCGCTCGAAGACCGGCTCGAAATCCTTTACCATATTCTTGCCGGCCACGTCTACGATGATCCCTATGCCGAGGCGTTCGCCCTCAGGGGTCTCGTCTATGTCCGGGCCGATGATCTCGATGGAATGGTCTTCGATCTCGTGGGCCTCCGTCATGCGCACGAACTCGAACGAGTCAAAACGCGAGCCGTCGTAGTCGATGCGCATATCGGCCTTGCGGACGATCTCGCCCTCGAAAGCGCTCGAGAACGCGACGGGTATATCTACGTTCGTGATCTTCAGCTTGATGTCGCGGGCCTCGAGCGACGTTTCGATAAAGTCCTCCGTCGTCTTTTGGATGATGAGGCTCTTGGGTACGGCCCACATATCGTTTTCGTCGTTTGTAATGACGGGGAAGCCCATCGCGATGGCGCCGCCGCCGCAGGCGACCACGATGTCGCTGACGGGCTCGTATACGTTGACGAACGCGTGGATGCGCCAGAATGTGTACTCGTCGAGCTCGTATCTGTCGCCCGGCTGCACGGCGCCGAAGATCATCGCCGCCCTGTTGACGAACGAGATAATGTGCGCCACCTGCCAGATGTCCGGCCCGACAGCCACCACTCGCACGGGAAACCCCATGTTCATGTCAAGCCGCCGGGCCTGCTCTATGATTTCGCCAAGGAGAAAGACGAAAATACCGCGTGTCTGATAGCCCTTTATGATGCTGACGGCTTCCTCGTCAGACGGCGCTTTGCCGTATATGACGACGAAACCGGGGATGTCGTTCGTCACGAGCGGCACGCCGAGCTCGCGTACCTCCGCATCGGACAGATGCCCGTGGTACTTGCCCTCGTAAGGGTCGTCCGACTTCGCGTACTTGCAAGCCTCTATCGCCTCGGCGGCCATGAACGTGCCGAAGCCCGTGCGGAATACGGCGCTGAGGTTTTGTCCGTGCTCGTTCCACGCCTTCACTTCCTCGAACGCGTCTTTGAGTTCGCCGACGGTCGTGATCTGTTTCTTGATATAGGAAAGGTGGTTGGCGAGATGGTACGCCGTGTTCGGCATACTCAGCGGCGCGCTCTCCCCGAGCTCTGAGACGGTCTCCGCGATCGCCTTTTCCGCGAGCGCGTACATCTCGTCCGCGCCGTCAAATACTCTGTCAAATAGTTTCTTCATGATCCTATCCGTTCCTTTATGGCTTTAACTTCTTTCGTAAAAATAGCGCCTGCCGTGAGCGGCGATACGCCCGCCTTGTCCGCCTTCATGACGTCCTCGCTGTAGCTGATGTATCCGAGTATGTCGGCTTCGGGCGCCCGCTCCGATATGAACGCCTTGTCGGATTCATTCGTGATCTTGTTGCCGACGACGCTCACCTGAGTCACGCCGAGATCGGCGGCTAAGGACTTTATGCGCCCGTACGTCTGTATGCTGCGCGCGCCGGGCTCGACCACGACGATGAACCGGTCGACCATGCCCGCCGTGCCCCTGCCGAGGTGCTCGATCCCCGCCTCCATATCCATGACGACTACGTCCTCCGAGCCAATCACGAGATGGGAGATCACCCGTTTCAGCATGACGTTCTCCGGACAGACGCAACCGCCCCCACCCGTCTCGACCGTACCCATTACGAGAAGTTTCACGCCGTCTTTATCCACGGCGAACCTGTCCGGTATGTCGTCCACCTTGGGATTGATTTTGAAAAAACTGCCGTAGCTGTTTTTGTCAGCGCCCGTGCGCTCCGCGATGAGATCCTCCATCTCTGCGATCGGCGTTATGCGCGAGATTTCCTCCTCGGTGAAGCCGAGAGCGAGGCCGAGATTGGCGTCGGGGTCGGCGTCGACGGCGAGGACGCTCTTTCCGTCCGCGGCGTACAGCCGCGCCAACGACGCCGCAAGCGTCGTCTTGCCGACTCCTCCCTTACCTGTGACAGCGATCTTCATATGCAGCTTGCCCTTTCAAATCGTCTCTCTATATCGTCTATATATTCAGTAGCTTCCGCTTCGCTTCTATGCCGTCGATGATCGACTTCGCGAGCTCGTCGGGGTCGGTGTTGATCGTGTAGCCCGCGCCGCTGATCTCGCGCGTGCCGTCGGTGATGAGCTGCATCATCTGCTCGGAGCCGTGCACCTGCGGCTGTATGCCGAGGTATACGTCGAGCCCCGTCGCGACGACGTAGTTTGCTATGGCGACAGCCTTTTCGCTCATCCACTCGGGCGCGCAGCCGACGACGGGTATCTTCGTGATGTCGACGTCCCAGTCCTTCGCTATGCCCGTCGCGAGCAGCATCATGCGGCTGATGTCCACGCAGGCGCCCATATGCAGGATCGGCGGTATGCCGACGAGGGTGCAGACCCGCTTCAGCCCGTCGCCGCACAGCTCTTTCGCGTCCTTGTTCATGAGGCCGGCCTT
>JAISAI010000045.1 GCA_031266795.1 Eubacteriales Family XIII. Incertae Sedis bacterium | reverse complement strand
GTTAGCAGGTCGAAAGCCTCGTTCCAGTTTTTGATTTTGTGTCGCGGCTTCACTCCCTTTAAGGAAAGCGCCTTTGTGAAACGCTCCAACTGCCCCGCCGCCGTATGTACGGTAGTTGTGCCCGTAAAGTAGAAGAAGAAGTCGTTCCCAAAAGTTTCGCGTATCAAATGCGTCTTTCCGACCCTGCGTCTGCCGTATATCACGACGAATTCAGCTTTGCTTGAATGGTAATAGTTGATAAGCCGCGATTTTTCGCTCGCTCTTCCGATCAACACAACGCCGCCTCCTTTGATAAACATGTGGAAATGTCGGTAAATATGCTCGTTCCCGCATATTATAACGCGGATTTTGCGAAAAGTCGAGGCTCAAACGCGCGGAAAGTCGATAAAAATATGGTGTTTCCGCAGGCTTGAACGCGGATTTGGCAAAAACCGAGGCTCAAACGCGCGGAAAGTCGATGAAAATATAGAGTTTCCGCAGGTTTGTCAGATCGCAATATGGAAAACATCGAGAATGTGCTCAATATACCACGAGTACCCGGCCGCTGCTCATTTGTAGCGTCCTGTCGGCGAGCGCTTCCGCGCAGCGGTTGTCGTGCGTTACCGTCGCCAAGGTCGTGCCGTATTCTCCGTTTATGTGGTTCAGCGCTTCTATCATGCGCCTGAGCGAGTCGTCGTCCTGCCCTACCGTTGGCTCGTCGAGCAGCAATACTTCCGGGCGCGTGGCGCAGACGGCTGCTATGCCGAGCCTCCGCTTTTGCCCCTCGGACAGCGAGTGCGGGTGCCTGCCGAGCAGCTCCGACAGCCCGAACAACTCCGCGTAGCGACGGGCTTCCGCCGTGCTTGCCGCCTTGTACGCTATCTCTTCGAGGACGGTCGGCATGAACAGCTGGTAGTTCGGGTTTTGGTACACGTAGCCTACCTTTGCGAACCACTTCGGCGACGCCCGCCCGCTGAGCCCCGGCGCTACGCGCTGCTCCAAGCTCCCGCCCGTCGGCCTGATGAGCCGCGCCAGCAAGCGCAGCAGGGTCGTCTTGCCGCAGCCGTTCTCGCCGAGTATGACGATCCTCTCGCCTCTCTTTATATAAAAGGAAGCGTTTTCGATAATTGTGCGCCCAGCCGTTTGATAGGTGATGTTGTTTAGGATGAAAACGGCGTCGTCCGCGCGTTCATGTCCCACAGTAAGAGATGTTCCGTTCACACCCACTGTGTCATTGCGGGCTTGATCCGCAATCTCATATACCACTGAATCAAGATTGCGGCTCGGAGGCCGCAATGACGGGGCGTGATCAACACAAAAGGGACGGTTCTTTTTGTGTTGCAGGGGGGTGTGTTGAAACTGAAATGGTGGAACACAAAAAGAACCGTCCCCTTTGTGTTCCCCCATCCCGTCTGCAAGGCGTATGTGCCTGTTGGCGTATGGTAGCGCCGCTTCTAACCTGTGCTCGGCGAGTAGCACGGCGTAGCCGCGGCGCGCGAGATCACGCAGCGTCCCGAGCAAAAACTCCGCTCCCTCTTTGTCGAGATTTGCGAGCGGCTCGTCGAGCAGCAGTATTTTCCTGCCCATGGCGAGGGCGGACGCCGTGATGAGGCGCTGCTTCTGGCCGCCTGAAAGCGTCCGCGTGAACGCCTCGGTATCGAGATTCAGAGCGCCCGCCGCTTCGTCTACTCGCCTCCCGATCTCCTCAGGACGCATGCCGAGATTTTCGCAGCCAAATGCGATCTCGTCCCCGACCCGCGCGTGGACGATCTGGCTGTCCGCGTCCTGAAGCACGCTGCCTACGAAGCGCGCCCTCGACGCGATGCGCTCGTCCGACACATCGCGCCCGTCCACGAATATCCGTCCGCTCCTGTCGCCCGCATATATATGCGGGATACTGCCGATAAGGCTTGCGAGCAGCGTAGACTTCCCCGAGCCGGAATCGCCGGACAGCACGACGAACTCGCCGTAGCCCACGGCAAGGTTAAGATGCGAAAGAACGTTACTTCTCGCGCCCGCAAACCTGAACGAATAGTCTCGGATCTCGATGGCGCTTGCTTTGCTGATCGCATCCATCGTGGAATCACTCACTCCGGCCGCCACATCCATACCCGCCTTGCCGCTCACGCCCATACCGCCATCCAGACTACGAGAGCGGCCATGGCCGTGCAGAACGCCGCGTCGCGCGCCGCGAACCGCACAGGGCGGAATACCGTCGCGCCCCCGGATTCGATGTCGAAGCCCCGCGTCTCGAGCGACAGGGCGAGCACGTCGGATATGCCCGTGAGCCGCATGACGAACGGGACGAGGAACGCGCGGTACGCATAGGACGGATTGAGCGTCAGCCGCACGCCGCGCGTCGTCATCGCTTCCCGTATCCTGAGCGTCTCGCCCGCGATCGTCGGCAAGAATCTGACGGCGACGAGCGTACCGAGCGTCAGGACGCGCGGGCATCCGAGCTGCGTCATGCACCGTGTCAGATTGACGGGCGGCAGCGATATGGTCGGAACGGCGCAGAGCCCGAGCAGGAATATCCGCCCCGACGTCTGCAAGGCCAGCGCCGCATCCCAAGGCGTTCCGTGAACGAGCAGCGTGACGAAGCCGACGACGACGCAGACGGGCGCCACCACCGCCATGCAGCGGATGAGCGGCCGGCCGTAGCCAAACACTACGTACACCACGCAGATGGCAACGAGCAGCGCCGCGAACGAGGGACGTTTTGATATAAAAAGGCCGCCTATAAGCATCGCCGCCGAAAAGGCGATACAGCAGAGCGGGTAGAGCGGTTTTTTTACAAGAAGCCTTTCTATCAATACTTTTGCCCTATTATTACTCGTCCCATTATCAGATCTTGCCCGCTTTGCGAAGCTCCGCGCCTATCTTCCTGCCGATGAGCGCGCCGGCGAAACTCAGTACGACCGCCGCCGCGCAGAAGATGATCGAAAGCAGAGGTTTTTCCACCAATTCGGAGACCGTCTGGCCGTTCAGCAACATGCCGAACACGATGGACAGCGGTAGCGTGAACGGGACGAAAAGTCCGGCGGCCGTGACGATGCTCCGGTCCGAGTCGTACGAGCGGAAGATCAGCAACGCGACCGCCTCCGCAAAGAACGAGCCCGCCACGTTGTTGAAGAACATCACAGGCGACATCATGAGCAGGATGGACCCGTTGAACAGCCCGAGCATGAGCAGGGCGCCGGGCTTGGGCGCTTTCATCAGGGCGATCGCCCCGAACGCGCCGTAAAATATCGCGGCCGCCGCGTTGCGCACGCCGAAGAGCGTGACCGTCATGACGAGGGGCATCGTGACCACGCCCGTGATCGTGAGCGCCGCCGCGAGGATTGCGAGGAACACGATGTCCCTCACGGTGAATCTGCGCAAAAAGCCGCGCCCGCGTCCGCGCGGTTCCAAAGCTTCCCCCGAATCGGTTCTTTCGGCCGCATCCTGTCCCGACTGTGTATCCATCATCTTTCCA
>JAISAI010000023.1 GCA_031266795.1 Eubacteriales Family XIII. Incertae Sedis bacterium | reverse complement strand
GGCAGCGGCGGCATAGGCGGCAAAGGGCTCGGCAACGGCACGATCAAGGAGCTTCTGCCCGTCCCGGAGTCGGACTTCATCTTTTCCATAATATGCGAGGAGCTCGGCTTCATCGGGGGTTTTCTCGTGCTCGCGCTGTTTTTTGTCATGCTCACGCGCATATGGCGCGCGATCGCGGACGCCAAGGAGTATTTCAGCGGCCTGCTCTGCGTGGGATTCATGTGCATGTTCGGATTTCAGATATTCGAGAACATAGGGATGACGATAGGGATCATGCCCATCACGGGGATAACGCTGCCCTTCGTGTCGGCCGGCGGCACGTCCGTCATGGCGAATATGATAGCGATAGGGCTCATAGTGGGCTGCGGCATGAGGAGCCGCGAGCGCACATATAAGCATATAGACTCGGAAACTCCTCCGGGCATCCCAATATACAGGTAGGTTTCCTTCCAATAATCAATACACAAGCAGTCTGTCCGCGATTTTATTGAAGTTTCTCGCTATGTATGAGTAGTTTCCTACCACGGCGGGTACGCCGCTGTTGGCCGCGAAGTGTATCGCGTCGTCGTACTGGATGACGCCCGCCAAAGGTATCTTCATCGTGCTCGTGATGGTCTCGACCGTCGGGAGCATGCTGCTTCCGAGGAAGTCCTTGTGCACCTTGTTCACGACATAGACCCTGTTCCTCACGCCCTCCCTCCTCAGCGTCTGCTCGACAAGGTCGGCGTCGCGGAGGGATACGTACTCCGGCGTGGTGATCATGATGGCGGCGTCCACATCTGTGGAGGCGAGGCTCAGCTCGCGGTTCACGCCCGCGGGGCCGTCGACGATAATTATGTCAAAATGACTTCTGAGATACGCGTACAGCTTTCTCATATCGTCCGCGTCCGCATCGAATTTTTCCTTTTTCTGCGTCGTGGCGAGCAGGTACAGGAACGGGAATCTCCTGTCCCTCACGAGCGCCTTTCTCGGCGTCACGACCCCTGAGAGGACGTCAGCGACATCGAAGATCACCCTGTTTTCGAGGCCCATGTACAGATCGAGGTTTCGCAGCCCCACATTCATGTCGACGAGGGCCACTTTCACGCCCCTCTCGGCGTACGAACAGCTGAGGTTTGACGAGAATACGGTCTTTCCGACGCCACCCTTACCCGACGCGACTAAGTATATCCTACTCACCCTCCGCCACCGTTACCGCAGGGCCGCTGATGATCCGGCCCGTCTTGTCGTCGGTAAAAAACGTATCGAAGTCCGTATTCAGGTGGTTTTGCTCGTCTTGCTGCTTCAAGTTGAAATACTGCCCTATGATCTCGCGCACGACGGGCGACGCGTTGCTCGACGGCCCGCCCTGCACTATGAGGCACACGACCGCGATCTCGGGATCGTCGGCCGGCGCCATGGCCATGACCCACGAGAAATCGGCGTACTCGTCCTTGAACGCGTCGATATTCGCCTCATTGAAACCGTCCCCCGACAGGTTCATCACCGCCTTGCGCACCGCCGTGTTTTTACTCGTATAAAGATGCGGGAACTCAGTCATGAGCCTGTTCATCTCCTTATTGACGTCGTTCCACCTGAGCCCGGAGTTGATGCCCGCAAGGTGCTCTTTCACGTACGCGACCTCGTCCGGGGGGTTGATGTAGCCGGAGCGCTGGGCCGTACCGGTCTTTCCCGCCACGCTCACGCCGAGCCCTGCCATGCCGTCCACAAGGCTGCCGTCGGACACGACGCGGCGCATGCCCTCGACCACGTTCTCCACGTACGCCTTTTCCACGCCCGTGTCGACGGAGTCGGGCCGGGCTCTCTCGCCCTCGCCTTCGACGGCCTTGATGAGGCTCATGGATTTGAGCTCGCCGCCGTTGCCCATGGTCGAAAGATACCGCGCCATCTGCATGGGCGTGAACGCGTTCTCCCCTTGGCCTATCGCTATGTTGAACTCGTCGCCCGTCGTCCACTGCGCGTAGTTGAAGTAGGTATACTTGCACTCCTCGGCCACATCCGTCGCCTTGCTCTGCTTCACACCGAGGTCGATGAGCCTGTTCCTGATAGTCGCGACGGACGGGTTTTCCTTTGTCCAGCTCACGATCTTGTTCACCGTGTCCGAGAGCAGGTCGTAGTCCTTCGCTATCTTCGCGCCGAATACGGACTCAGCCTGCCCCATGAGGCGGATCCTCAGCATGGTCTTCGTATTTTCGAGCTTTGACTCCGCTGTCGGCGCGGGCGCTACGGTCTCGGCGATCTCCGCCCCCGTTTTCACGCCGAGCCCGAACTTGTTCGCGTAGTCCGATATTTTGTCTATGCTTATGTTCTTCGCGTAGCCGAGGTCCCTGCCGTCGTTCGCCCAGTCCCGCCCCGTGGCCGCGTCGTAAAAATAGAAGTTGCACGACACCTCGAGCGCGGAGAAGAGATTGACGTAGCCGTGGCTCCCCATACAGCTGTACGTGTGGTCGCCGATCTCGACCGTCTTCGCGTCGAACAGATTTCGGTACGGGTCGAGCCCCGACGTCTGCGCGACGATGCCCGTCATCGGCTTGAACGTGCTCCCCGGCTGGACGGCCGTGAGGGCCGCGACATTGTACAGCGGGCGCGGCGCGAGCGGGTCCCTCGGATTGTCGCCTTGCAGGTCGTCCCAGTCCTTCTGCGATATGCCCTCCGCGAAGAGGTTTGGGTCGAAGTCCGGCTTGCTCGATATGGCGAGCGTCTCGCCCGTCTTCACGTTGACGGCGACGGCCGCGCCGACCTCAGCGTGCGGCGACCTCTCCTCGAACGTATACTCGCCAAATTCGCTCGTAAATATGCCGCCGGCCCTGATGCCTTTCAGCGCTTTTGTCAGCGATTCGTCGGCCACCTTCTGGAGCCGCATATCCAAGGTGAGCGCTATGTCGTTGCCCTTTCTCGCCTCCGTCGTCTCGTCAAGCTCGCGGACGGCCTCGCCCTCCATGTTGACCTGCACGCGCCTCATGCCGTCCACGCCCCGGAGAATATCCTCCTGCGAGCTCTCTATGCCCGACAGGCCTATGAGATCGGACGCCTTGTAGCCCTTATCCTCGTACTCGTCGAGCTTGTCCTGCGAGATCTTGCCGAGATAGCCGACGACGTGGCTCGCCGTGCTGCCCTCCGGATAGTAGCGCACGGACTCCGTGACGATCTCCATCCCCTCGATGTCATGCTTCTTTTCCTCGAGCTCTATCACCGTCTCCGTCTTCAGATCCGCCGCTATCTTCGTGGGCATCCACCTCAGGTAGCCGAGCGACGTCAGCGCGCTCCTGACGACGATGACCTGCCTGACCTCGCTCTCGCTGAGATCAGGGAACTGCTCGTCTATCTTGTAGAGCTCGCGGATAGAGTCGTACGCCCCCTTCGCGTCGGGCGTGCCCTCGACCTTGTGCTGCTTGAGGAAATTCTCCTTCGCTATATCCTGCGTGAACCGTATATTGGAGTCGGCGACGGAGATTGGTGGAGTAATACCCATGCTGATGAGCTCGTCCTGCGCTTCCGCGAGAGGGAGCTCCGCGGGGATGTTGTTTTGGTTTCGGAGCTCGTCAAAGGCCTGCTCCGCCGTGTAGTCCGCCGGCATGTCGTTGTCGGCAAGCCAGTCCGCCCTCTCATTGTCGAAAGCGTACGACATCGTCCCGTCGTCCGAGAGCGGGAGAGGGAACTCGTCTATGATCTTCTCCTCGTGCCTACCTAGTATCTCCACGAGCGCCCACGTGCTGTTGTTCACGTCCTCGTTCGACATCTCGTTGCGCGAGAAATCTACGGCGTAGCTCGAGTGGTTGCCGGCCACGAGTATGCCGTTGCGGTCGTATATCTCGCCCCTCGGCGCGTCCGTCCTTATCGTCCTGACGACGTTCGTATCGGCTTCCGCCGTCCATTGCTCACCCTCGGGGCCCGCTATGATGTACAGCCTCACACAGACGAGGACTATGAGCGCCGCGAATATGACAATGAGTATATTATTCCTACTATGGTACCAAGCGTTCACATCATTATCTCCCCGTAATACTTCCGGTCTATGCCGTGTCTGATGATGGTTCGGACAAATATGAAATGCAGGACGACGGCGAGCGCGCAGTGCATGATGAGAAGCGCCGGCAGCGGCTCGAGAGCGAAGCGGATATGGGTAAGGCCGCCCGCGAGGCGCCCCATGCCCCACATGAGGAATACGTTGATAGGCGTGGCGATGGCCGCGATGATGATCTGCGGCAGGAACCACTCGTGGTTGAACACCTTGCCGAACGGGCGCGCTATGAGGAACGCGATGACGAACGATATGGCCTGCGGGCCGAAATACCACGACGTCGCCACATCGAGCAGCGCGCCGAATACCGCTCCCATAATAAGGCCGTACGGCTCTTTGTAAAGGAAAGAAAAAACGCAGGTCATGCACAGGAGCAGGTTCGGGGAATAGCCCCAGAGCCCGGCGCCGCTGGGCAGCGATACCTGTATGATGAAAGCCGCGAAAAATACGGGCGCGGCTATGTACCAGCGCATACTGCTCATACGAGAACGACCACCTTCTTCAGCCCCTTGAAATACGCGGCCGGCTCTACCGTTATCTCCATCAGCTGGCTCTTCGTCGTGTATTCCGCCTTTATTACCTTACCTATCGTGACGCCCGCGGGGTAGATGCCGCCGAGCCCGGACGTGACGACCTCGTCGCCCTCCTGCGCGAAACCGTCCTCGTCGAGCAGGCGCCCCGTCATATTTCCCTCGCCGTCGCCGGAACACACGCCGAGGAAATTCACGTCCTGCCCGTCTTTTTGCTCCGTCACCTGAAACCCTATCTTGTTATTCTCGTCCGTGATCGAAACCACCCTCGCCCATCCCTTATCGGAACTGATGACGCGGCCGACGAGCCCGGCGCCGCATATGACGACCGAGTCGCGCTCAACGCCCGCCTCCGAGCCTACGTCTATCGTAAAGATGTTGAACGTGTCCGTGTTGTTGTACGCGATCACGTCCGCCGCCACGGGCTTCTTGCCCGCCGCCGGATCGGAGATGTTGAAGCTGCCCGAAAGCGACTTGAGCTCCTCGTACTCCTCCGACGTCAGCTGGGACATCTGCAGCTCGAGCTTCAGACTCTCTATCTCGGCGTTGAGCCTGTCCGTCTCGCTCGCCCCGACGCCGTCCTCATCGACGCCCATGATCCTGTCCTTCAACGAAAGGACGGGCTTCTGCACGAGCGTGACGAACGAGCGCGCGGCCTTGCCTATGGCCGTATCGTCGCCTTGCAGGTTTACGGAAATCGCGAACAGTATGACGAGCGCCGCCAAGATGGCGACGATGACCGTGAGGAATCTATGCCGGGCTAACCATCTCATTTCTTGTAATAGCTTGCGTATCTTTCGAGCTTATCTATATTTGAAAGGCAGGTGCCCGCGCCTTCCGCCACCGCTTCAAGCGCGTTCTCGGCGATGATCACGCTGAGCCCCGTTTCATCAGATATAAGCCGATCGAATCCGCGTATCAGGGCCCCGCCTCCTGTCATGACGATGCCCATATGGACAATATCCTCAGCGATAGCCGGCGGCGCGTTTTCCAGCGTCTGCTTGACGCCGTCGACGATCACCTGTATCGACTCCTGAATGGCGTCGTATATGTCCCTCGACGTCACCGTGTACGTGCGCGGCAGACCGGACACTATGTCGCGCCCGCTGGCCTCCCATTCGCGAAACCCTTTCTTGACCTCCCTCGGGTCTATCCACGCGCAGCCGATCTCGATCTTCAACTCTTCCGCCATGGCCTCGCCTATGAGGAGCTCGTAATTCTTCCTCATATAATTAATTATCGCCTCGTTGAGTTTGTCCCCGGCGTGCCGGATGGAGGTGCTGACGACTATGCCTTCAAGCGCGATGATCGCTATGTCGGACGTGCCGCCGCCGATGTCCGCGACCATACAGCCCGTCGGGCCGTCTATGGGCAGGCCGACGCCGATAGCCGCGGCCATCGGCTCGTCGAGGATGTACACGTCCTTCGCGCCCATGGAGCGCACGACCTCCTCGACGGCGCGTTTTTCGACGTCCGTGACGCCGGACGGCACGCCTACGACGACGCGTATGCTCGACAGCCTCGACCCTTTGTCGACGGCCTTGCTGATGAACACGCGCAGCATCTCGGCCGTCATCTCGAAGTTCGAAATGACGCCGTCCTCGAGCGGCCTCACGACCTTTATGTGCTTTGGAACCCTGCCGATCATCTTCTTCGCTTCCACGCCGACCGCGAGTATGCGGCGCGCGAACGTGTCGACAGCTATGACGGAAGGTTGGTTCAGCACGATGCCCTTGCCCTTTATATACACGAGGGTATTGGCCGTGCCAAGGTCTATACCTACATCTTTGCCTCCGATGCCGAACATAGTCGCCTCTCTTTTCCTTTCGTATTCCTTACGGCCTCTTCGTCCCTATGAGCCGTGTCACATCAAATTGTTCCGCCTGAAGCTCGTGAAGCATCCGTCCCCGATGATCAGGTGATCGAGCACCTTGATCCCGAGCACGTCGCCCGCCTCGACCAGCCCCTTCGTCACCTCGATGTCCTGTGGGCTCGGAGCGGGATTGCCGCTCGGGTGGTTGTGCACGAGCACTATACTCGCGGCGCCGCGCTTCACGGCCGGCCGAAAGACCTCCCTCGCGTCCACTATCGAAGAGTTGATGCTTCCCATCGAGACGATCTCGCGCCCCATCATCTCTCCGCGGACGTTCAGCAGGAGCGTCTTAAACAGCTCATTCTTCGCATAGCGCAGGTCTTCCATGAATAACGACGCTATATCGTCGGGCGAGTCGAAGCGGATGTGTTGCGCTGTCCTGCTTTCAGACATACGCTTGCCCAACTCCGCGGCCGCCGATATCCGGCACGCTGTCGCGTCGCCAATGCCCATGATCCGGGACAGCTCCTCTACGGAAGCCGCCTGCAACCATACTATGCCCTCTTCAGTACACCCGAGCACCTTCAACGCGAGAGCCATCGCCGACTCTCCCTTGACTCCGCTGCCTATGAGCAGCGCAAGCAGTTCTTGGTTCGATAACGCTCCCGCCCCGAGGGATATAAGCCTCTCGCGCGGACGCTCCGAACACGGTAATTCCTTTATACGTGGCATGATTCTCTTCCTTTCGTTCGAGACCATCCCACAGCGGGCCTGTCGGGTAATATTATACCATATACGACAGTATTTTTTCCGTTACTTCTTCTATGCCTATGCCGTCCGTATCTACGAGCACCGCGTCGTCCGCGCGCGCCAAGGGGTTCAGGGCCCTGTGCGAATCGTCGTAATCCCTTTTTTCGATCGACCGCAGCACCTCGCCGTAGTCGGCCTTGTCGCCGCGCGCCGTTATCTCCGCGTAGCGCCTTTTCGCTCGTTCCTCCGCCGACGCCGTCAAAAAGAACTTGTACTCCGCGTCGGGGAATACGTTCGTGCCTATGTCGCGCCCGTCCATGACGACGCTTTTCGCCCTGCCCATCGCGCGCTGGAGCTCGACGAGCTTCTCGCGGACGGAGGGGAGCGCGCTGCACCGGGACGCCGTCAGCGTCACGTCCGCGGAGCGTATGTCCGCTGTCACGTCGACGCCGTCGAGCATGGCGCGCCCTCCGCTGAAATCGACGACGGTCGCCGCAAGCAGGGCGGCAAGCCTATCGTCCCCATCAGATGCGGGCTCTACGCCTTCACGAATCAATTTCAGGGCTATGGCCCTGTACATGGCGCCCGTGTCTATGTAGTCCGCGCTTATCGCGTTCGCGACGCGCTTTGCTACCGTGCTCTTGCCCGCGCCCGAAGGCCCGTCAATAGCGACGCGCACATGCCCGAGAGAATCCTGCCTCATATTATAGCCCCCTTCCCAAAGTGTACTATAATGGACCTGAATCATTTACTCTTATTGTTTTTTCCCGATACCAATCGCGATTTTTTATCGCTTTCCTTTCCGAGTATCTTGTCGATCTCCTCGCGGAAGCTCTCAGCGTCCGTAAACTGCCGATAGACGGAAGCGAACCTCACGTAGGCCACATCGTCCAAGGTCTTGAGATGCTCCATGACGTATTCGCCAATGAGCGAGGACTCCATCTCTTTTTCCATCGCATTGCTCAGCGAGCGCTCGATCTCGTACACGATCTTCTCTATGTCAGCCACCGGCACGGGGCGCTTCTCGCAGGCCCTTATGATGCCGTTCATGATCTTATTGCGGTCAAAGACCTCGCGGCTGCCGTCCTTCTTGACGACCATGAGCGTGATCTCCTCGACCTTCTCATACGTGGTGAATCTCTTCGCGCAGGCTTCGCACTCCCTACGCCGCCTTATGGCCTGGCCTTCCTCGGTAGGTCTGGAATCGATGACCCTCGTATCCTCATCACCGCAGAATGGACAACGCATCTTTTCCCTCTTTCCTACTTCGCCACGGCCGACCGGGCTTTTTCGCACAGCTGCGCAAAGCCGGCGCTGTCGGATATGGCCATCTCGGACAACATCTTTCTGTTGATCTCGATGCCCGACACTTTCAGCCCGTTCATGAGGCGGCTGTACGACATGCCGTTCAAGCGGGCGCCGGCGTTGATGCGCGCTATCCACAGACGCCGGTAATCGCGTTTTTTCTGCTTCCGTCCGACGTAGGCGGTCGCGAGCGCGCGCATGACCGCGGGGTTGGCGGCGCGGAAGACCTTGCTCTTCTGCCCGTAATAACCCTTTGCGAGTTTCAATATTTTCTTATGCCTTCTGTGGGCGTTCAGCCCCTTCTTTACTCTGGCCATATATATATACCTACTTTCCGAGTGAGCGTTTGATACGAGTGAGATCCGCCGACGTGAGCGTCGTCGCCTTCCTCAGGCCCCTCTTCCTTTTAGCTGTCTTTTTGTTCAGGATGTGGCTCTTGTACGCCTTATTCCTCTTTAATTTCCCGGAACCGGTCAGCCTGAAACGCTTCGCGGCCCCGCGGTGGGTCTTCATCTTGCCTTTTCCCATCTTGTCCTCCTTCTGCTGCTTACTACACTTCCGTCGCCGTCCCGTCAATTCCAGCGGCGCTGTCATTCCCATTGCCTACGCTCTTCGCGTTTTCCGCGTCGGCCTCCGGCGCCGGAACCGTTTCGGCCCCCGCCTTTGGCTTCACGCCTACGCGCTTCTCCTTTTCCGGGAGCGGAGCGAGTATCATCACGAGATTGCGGCCCTCAAACGCGGCCTTCTTCTCGGGAATCCCACTGTCTTTCACCTTCTCCGCAAAGCGTTCCATCACCTCGAAACCCTTCTGCGTGCGTCCTCGTTCCCTGCCTCTGAATCTGAGGCTCACCTTGACCTTGTCGCCTTCGTCGAGAAATTTGGACGCGTGGGACGCCTTGACAAAAAGGTCGTGCGTCTCGATCGAGGGGCTCAGCCTGACTTCTTTCACATGGATGATCTTTTGCTTTTTCTTCGCCTCTTTTTCCCTCTTCTGCTGCTCGTACCGGTATTTCCCGTAATCCATGACGCGCGCCACGGGTGGGTTTGCGTTCGGGGAAATGAGGACGAGATCCAGATTGCGGCTATCCGCAAACTGCAGCGCCGTTTCGAGCAGCATGATGCCGGCCTGCTCCCCGTCGTCGTCGATGACTCTGAGCTGACTCGCCCTGATCTCATCGTTGATCGGATTGCTTTTCGGCGCGGGACCCCTGCCCTGGCGCGGGTTGTGTTGTCTGGCTATTTCAGCACCTCCTTTTTTACTTGTCTTTTTTGCGTATCGCGTCGTCATTGCTCACGACCCATACAAAAAGCGGATACCTGGTATCCGCGTATCGTTCCTCGCTGCCGCACACTTGCGGATCTCGGATGATCTACCTGACTGCCTTTGCCGACGAGGTGAGAAGCGGATAGCCCCTGCTTGTTGTATCGCTACTATATCACCATTCGCTCTGGTTTGTCAAAGGAATTATGCGGCGCTTATGCTCATGCCTTGCTCTATACCCTCGTATTTGTTCGGGCGGGCTATCATGTATACGAAGCCCGCGATGATCGCTATGGCTACGGCCGTGCCGGCGCCGAAGCTGCCCGTCTGCACGAATGAGCCGATCTGGAAGAATACGAGCGACACAAGATACGCGAATCCGCACTGATAGCCTATGGCCGTGAAGAACCATTTGTTGCTGTTCATCTCGCGCCTTATGGCGCCCATGGCCGCGAAGCACGGCGCGCAGAGCAGGTTGAACACGAGCAGGGAGAACGCGGACAGGGCCGTGTAAGAGGCCGCGAGCCGCGACCACACCTCAGCGCCATTCTCGGAGACGTCGCTCAGCCCGCCGTAGAGGATGCCGAATGTGCTGACGACATTCTCCTTTGCGATGAGCCCCGTAATCGCCGCCACGGCCGACCGCCAGTCGCCCCATCCGAGCGGTATGAATATCCACGCGATGGCGGAGCCTATGGATGCGAGTATGCTGTGGTTCATATCCACGGCGCCGAACACGCCGTCCTGCCAGCCGTAGCTCGACGTGAACCACACGAATATCGTCGCGAGCAGTATGATCGTGCCCGCCCTCTTGATGAACGACCATCCCCTCTCCCACATGCTGCGCAGGATGGCGCCGGCCGTGGGCATGTGGTATGACGGAAGCTCCATGACGAACGGGGCGACGCTGCCCGCGAATATCTTCGTTTTCTTCAGCATGACGCCCGACATGATGATGGCGCCTATGCCTATGAAGTAAGCGCTCGGCGCGACCCACCACGCGCCGTGGAACAGCGCGCCCGCGATGAGGGCGATGATGGGCAGCTTCGCGCTGCACGGTATGAACGTGGTCGTCATGACGGTCATGCGCCGGTCGCGTTCGTTCTCTATCGTGCGCGACGCCATGATGCCCGGCACGCCGCAACCCGTGCCGATGAGGATCGGGATAAAGGATTTGCCGGACAAGCCGAAGCGCCGGAATATCCTGTCCATGATAAAGGCTATGCGCGCCATGTACCCGCAGTATTCGAGGAAGGCGAGAAGCGCGAAAAGGATGAACATCTGAGGTACGAAGCCGAGCACCGCACCCACGCCCGCGATGATGCCGTCGACGATGAGGCTCTGCAGCCACGCCGCGCAGCCTATCGACGCGAGCGCTCC
Organism: Eubacteriales Family XIII. Incertae Sedis bacterium; assembly: GCA_031266795.1. Taxonomy (GTDB): domain Bacteria; phylum Bacillota; class Clostridia; order Peptostreptococcales; family Anaerovoracaceae; genus JAIRPC01. The sequence goes on along the minus strand of JAISAI010000023.1, from coordinate 1,838 downwards.
GCCTACGGCGTCCGGTATGCCCGGCACGTCCAACCCGAAGAAGCTCCACCCGCCGCCGAATACCCCGTCGTTCGCCCAGTCCGTCACGATCGTGCCGACCGAGGTCACGGATACAAAATACACCGCGAACATGACGAGGGCGAATATCGGAAGCGCAAGCCACCTGTTCGTGACGATGCGGTCGATCTTGTCGGAGGTCGTCAGCCCGCCCCGATTTCGGATCTTCTGGCACTCGCCGATGATCGCTTCTATAAACTCGTAGCGTTCCGCCGTTATGATGCTTTCGCTGTCGTCTTCAAATTCATTTTCGCACGCCACGATGTCCTTCTCTATATGAGCGAGAATTTCGGGGTCAGGCTTGATTTTATCTATCACCTTGGCGTCGCGTTCGAAAAGTTTTATCGAGTACCACCGCTGGCGCTCGTCGGGCATATCGTGAAGCAACGCCTCCTCGATGTGGGCGAGCGTGTGCTCGACCCGGCCCGAGAATGAATGTTGAGGCACGGGGGGCGCAGACAAAGTCTGCTTTGCCGCAAGGTTCGCGGCTTCCTCCACTCCCGTACCTTTCAACGCAGAAATGACGACGGCCGGACAACCGATTTTTTCGGAAAGCTTTTCGATATCTATCTTGTCGCCGCGTTTTTTCACGATATCAATCATGTTGACGGCGATTACGACGGGTATCCCAAGTTCCGTGAGCTGCGTGGTGAGGTAGAGGTTTCGTTCAAGATTGGTTCCGTCTATGATGTTGAGTACGGCGTCCGGCCGTTCGTCTGTGAGATAATCTCTGGCAATGACCTCCTCTAAGGTGTAAGGTGAAAGCGACTATATTCCCGGCAGGTCTATGATCTCCACGTCCTTGTGGTTTTTCAGCCTGCCCTCTTTTTTTTCAACGGTTACGCCCGGCCAGTTGCCGACAAATTGGTTGGCCCCTGTGAGCGCGTTGAACAGCGTCGTCTTGCCGCTGTTCGGATTGCCCGCCAACGCGATCCTTATCATGCGGTTCTCCTGTTAAAATAATCTCTGTGCATCTATGTTTTTCTCCCGGATAATCGTTCGGTCATGCTTTGAGTTAGCTTGTGCTAACCCTGCTGACTTACGACGGCGGGTCGCTCCCGCCTTGTGTGTGCTATTCGATTGCTATCACGGTAGAGTGCCACGCGCTAAAGCGCTGCACTCCTCGATGTGCGAGGTACGACGGAGCTAAAGCTCCTGTACCTCAGCCACTTCTACTATATCGGCGTCGGCCTTGCGCAGTGAAAGTTCGTAACCGCGAACAGTCACCTCTACGGGATCACCCAAAGGAGCTACCTTACGCACAAAGACGTCAACGCCCTTTGTTATGCCCATATCCATGACGCGCCGTTTGATTGCGCCTTTCCCGTTTATTCCTGCGACCCGCACCGTCTCTCCGGGCTTGATCGTCCTGAGTGTCGTCATAAATTCACCCTCACCGCTGACATTTCACGTGACCGCACCGGCAATCACACCATCCGGCAATCACACCATAATGTGACGAGCCATCTCGCGGCTCACCGCGACGCGTGACTCTCTTACCTTAACTATCACGTTGCCGCAATTTTCCGCAACAACTGTCACGTGGCACCCTTGGACAAAACCGAGTCTTTCGAGAAACATCCTGGTTTCATTCCTGCCACCTATCCTCTTTATCGTATTTGTGTTTCCTGCGCCGGCCAATGTAAGCGGCATCATTTACCCTCCTGTCAATCCTCGTGCGAAAAGAGGATTGCCTCTGTCCGGCAATCAGCCTGACATATGCGGCACACGCTAACCGGACGCGCGCCTTACCTCAAACCACTTGGTTAGCATGAACTAAC
>JAISAI010000035.1 GCA_031266795.1 Eubacteriales Family XIII. Incertae Sedis bacterium | reverse complement strand
AAAACGGATGGAGGTACAACTTGTCTTTTCAAGGCCAAAGTGCCCTTGTCCTCCACAAACCATTCGACTGTCTCTCCGCGCTCAAACTCCATGGCATGAGCGATGGCCGAGGGGAAGTTTATGTAGTACTGCTCGCTTTTCTTTCTTTTTATGAGTTGAACCTTCGTTGGCGATCCCATTGTCGTGCCTCCTTTCGCAATCTAGTTGAATCACTAGATATAATATCATATGAAATACCAGTTGTCAACACACATCTTCACTTAATTTCCGCTGATTTGTCTAGTTAGGGCCAAAGTCGAGGGCTCGTCAAAGACGAGCTGCTCGGCGAGGGCACGGCTCGCCAAAACCTCGCGACATTTTGCCAGACCTACATGGAGCCCGAGGCCCATCTGCTGCTCGGCGAGACCCTCGAAAAGAACGCCATCGACAAGAGCGAATACCCAAGAACGGCCGAGATCGAGAACCGCTGCGTGAACATCATCGCCGGTCTCTGGAACGCTCCCGACGAAAAATACATGGGTACGTCCACCGTCGGCAGCAGCGAGGCGTGCATGCTCGGCGGCATGGCCATGAAATTCCGCTGGCGCAACCGCGCGAAAAAAGCCGGCATAGACGTCGCCGCGAAAAATCCGAACCTCATCATCTCATCCGGCTATCAGGTGTGCTGGGAAAAATTCTGCGTGTACTGGGACGTAGAGATGCGCGTCATCCCGATGGACAAAGACCATATGAGCTTAGACATAGGCAAGGCCATAGCCCAAATCGACGAATACACCATAGGCGTCGTCGGCATCCTCGGCATCACCTACACGGGCAACTACGACGACATCGAAGCCTTGGACAAAGCGCTCACGGAATACAACCGCCGCCCCGGCCGCCTGTCCGTCCCCATCCACGTGGACGCCGCGTCCGGTGGCTTTTTCGCGCCGTTCATGGAGCCCGATCTGCGATGGGATTTCCGCCTTGACAACGTCGTTTCGATCAACACGTCCGGGCACAAATACGGCCTCGTGTACCCGGGCATCGGCTGGATCGTATGGCGCGAACCCGAGTACCTGCCCGAAGAGCTCATCTTCAAAGTGAGCTACCTCGGCGGCGAGATGCCCACCATGGCCATCAACTTTTCGCGCAGCGCGAGCCAGATCATCGGCCAGTATTACAACTTCCTGCGCTTCGGATTCGATGGGTACAGATCGATACACCGGCGCACGCGCGACGTGGCCGTCTACCTCTCGAAAACCGTCGCCGCCACCGGCCTCTTCGAAGTGCTCAACGACTGCAACAAACTGCCCATCGTCTGCTACCGGCTGCGCCGGTCGGCCAAAGTGCCGTGGACGCTCTACGACCTCGCGAGCCGCCTGCAGATGAACGGCTGGCAAGTCCCGACCTACCCCCTGCCCGCGGACATGCAGGACGTCGTCATCCAACGCTACGTAGTGCGCGGCGACTTCAGCATGAACATGGCCGTCGAATTTGCCGAGGACTTCGAAACCGCGTTAGCGAGCCTCGCCGAAGCGCGCATGCTCGGCCAGAAAGTCCCGCGCTTCAAAATACGCGGCTTCACACACTGAGAGGAGACTATCATCGATTGATTAGTCATATGCCGTTATAAATTTTCGTGTAATATCAACGCAGGGCGTCTGGAGATAATGTAAGAGGTACTGTAAGGAGTTGAGTTTAGGATGAAAAAAACGCTGATACTTCATGATCTTTCACCATCCGATGCGGCGAGTTTTCTCCCGGCCACGTCGGACGAATACCTACTCTTTTCCGCTACGCCCACCGTGCGCTACTGCGTCGGCTGTTTCGGGTGCTGGATCAAGATGCCGGGCAAATGCGTCATAGCGGATCGCGGAGCGGAGCTCGTCCGGCCCCTCTCGCTCTGCGACGAGTTTATCGTTATCAGCCGTATGACATTCGGCGGGATGTCGCCCGACGTCAAAGCCGTGCTCGACAGGAGCATAGGATTCCTCATGCCCTTTTTCCGGTACATAAACGGAGAGACTCACCACACAAAACGCTACGACAAAACACCCGGCCTACGCTACCTGTTTTACGGCGACGACATGACGGCGCGCGAGAAAGCGACCGCCGAAAAATTGGCGATCGCCAACCAGCTCAATCTCGGCTTCGGAAACCCGTCGGTGGAGTTTTACCGGACGGCGCGCGAATGCGCCGAGGCCTTAGACGCGCAGGGCGCGCAGACTTCAAGTTCGGACGCAGACGCTCAGGAACGCGAAAGCGCCGGCGCGGCTACGGATGTCAGTGCGGCTACGAATGTCGACGCGAATATCAGCGCGGCTACGGACATCGGCGTTACTGCGGATGTCAGCGCGGCTACGGATGTCAGTGCGGCTACGGACATCGGCGCGGCTACAGACGTCGGCGAGTCGGGGAACGCGCGCGCAACGGAGAATGTCAGCGCGCCGGGAAGCACACACGCGAAGGTCGCCCTCGTGAACGGGAGCCCGAAGCCCGGAAGCAGCGCGAGCAAGCTCATCTTGGAAGCCCTTCGGCAGAGGCTCGGCCCCTCGTCCGATTGCGCCGTCTGCAATCCGGCGAAGCAGGAGCGCGGCGAAATCATCCACGCGATAGGCGGCAGCGACGCCATAGTGTTCATCTTCCCGCTCTACGTCGACGGCATACCGTCGCAACTGCTCAGGCTGCTCGATGAAGCGCGCGCTGAAATAGCCGATGCCGCGCCCGGCGCCAAAGTCTACGCGGTCGTGAACAACGGATTCTACGAAAGCCGGCAGAACATACCCGCCTTGGAAATGATGCGGCATTTCACGGAGCGCGCCGGACTCTCATGGGGAGGCGGCATAGGCGTCGGCGCCGGAGCGATGACGCACGCCACCACCATCGGACGCGGCCCGCTGAAAAAACTCGGTCGAGCGCTCGACTCGCTCGCACGCGATATTACAAACCGAGCCACAGCGGACGACTACACATTCGAGCCGTCATTCCCAAGATTCCTCTACAAAGCGATAGCCCACAGCGGATGGCGCAGAGCCGCCAGAAAAAACGGCCTCACCGCAAAACAGCTCTACAGAAGATAAACCGCCGGGTACGGAAGCAATCGGCGGTCAAAAATATGTGTCCACCGCAAACTCGAACTGCTCCATGAAGATGTGCTTGAAGGAAGCGGCATTGTTTTGTTCATAGAAGATGAGCATCGCTTTCTTATAGTCCACCGAGTCCACCGTGCGGAACGACATCGGCGGGCAGCCGCCGTCCATCAGCACGGCGTTGCCCACAATCCGCGCTGTGCGCTTGTTTCCATCCATGAAAGGCTGGATATACGAAATCAGTAGCAATGTAATAAGAGCTTTCTCGAACACGTTGGAGTTGCCGTTCACAAGTACGCACATTTGCTCGAGCGCTTCCTTTATCTGAAACTCGTTATCTAAAGGGCGGTAATTCGTACCGGAGATGCCGACGCGCCGCGTTCGGATGTTTCTGTCAACGGCCAAATCTTTCACGAGCAGGCTGTGGACGCTCTCGATTGCGGATGCTGACAGCGGTCTTATGAAGTCGCTGTTCCCTATGATGAAATCGATTGCGTCCTTGTGGTTGAGGAGCATGGTCGCCTCCTCCTTCGTCTTGCCAGCTGCTGTCTGTTTTTCCGTCAGAAGGCGCTCCGTCTCAAGGAGCGAATATGTATTGCCTTCTATTTGCGACGATTTCCAGCTGAGGTCAATGGCGAGCCGTTCCAACTCCTTGTGGTAAGCTGTTTCACTCAACTCCGAAACGCGATTCGCAAATACCTGCTGTAGCTCTTTGAGGCGCCCTTTCTCCGCAGGCGTGAACAGGGGCGCCTGTGGCAGTATATCGCGTATCAGCGCCCAGTTGAAACTTTCCCGGACATCCCTCTCGTCGATTTCTTTCTCAAAATACGAGTCAATATTGATGGCCTCCAAAAGCAGGTAGGCGGCCGTCAATGCGTAGCGAGTCGCCTTGCCCCGCCCATGCACTGCGACCATGCCGTCCATGGCGAGTTTCGCCAAGTCGCGTTTAACCGTAGCAAGGCTTGCTCCTCCGGCCGCAGAAACAATCTCACCTATTTTGGCTTCACCTGATCTCTTGATGGACGCGAGAATGCGGTTTTCGCGGTTTGTCATATCCGATCCCTTTCGGCTCATATCCAATAGGTTTACGGCTCAATTATACCAGATCGCGAGCTGTAAAACAGCACCCTATGAGCCGAATGTGGGGATTGGCAAAGAAAGGCAAAGACGCCCGGAGCTCCTTTTTACATGATTACATGATTACGTAATTGTTGTGTAACGCGCATTGATGAAGTACAATATTATTTCGATAGGAGATAATTTTGGATTTTGTATATGCTACGATAGACGTGTTCGTATGCCTTTAAGATTCTGCTCGATAGCCAGCGGCAGCAGCGGCAATTGTTATCTTGTGCGCACGGACGAGACGGTCGTCGTCGTCGACGCGGGCGTGAGCGCGTCGCGCATTGTGGACGGGCTTATTCGCGCGTACACCGACCCGGACGAGGTGAACGCCATACTCATCACGCACGAGCACTCCGACCACATCAGCGGCGCGCGCGCGGCCTCAAACAGGATGGGCGGCGCATCGGTGTTCGCGAGCCACGGGACGTTCGAGGGCGCGGCCATGGGCGGCGCGTCGGGGCGGGGCCCGCGCTTTCTCATAAGCGAGGAGCGCAAGGAGGGATTCGCGCCGGGCGACAGATTCACGATCGGCGACATCGACGTGGCGTCCGTCCCGCTCAGCCACGACACGGACGCGCCCGTCGGCTACGTGTTCACGTCCGTGAAAGGAGAGGGGAGCGCGTCCATCATCACGGACACCGGCGTCTTTACCGACGGGATGGCCTCCGCGACCGCCGACGCCGACATCTTCGTCATCGAAGCGAACCACGACGTGGGCATGCTCGTGCGCGGCGGCTACCCCGACTTTTTGAAGCAGCGCATATTGTCCGACGAAGGCCATCTGTCGAACGAAGCCGCGGCCGACGCGGTTCTCCGCGTGACCGCCCTCGAACGCAAGGCGCGCTGCGTACTGCTTGCCCACCTGAGCTCGGAGAACAACACGCCGGAGAGGGCCGAGCGCACGGTCAAGCGCCTGCTCGCGGAGGACGACTACTACAGCGGGCGCGACCTGTACGTCGGCGTGCTCCGCCGCGACCGAATGAGCATGGTGTTTGAGATATGAGCGCTACCCACACGCCATCGGGGCGCGAATCGGGATATGGGCGACGCCGACCCCGCGTGGCGCGCTACCCACACGCTATAGGAGCGCGAGCATGAATTTTCGGATCATCTGCATCGGTAAGTTAAAGGAACAATATCTTCGGGACGCCGAGGGTGAGTATTTCAAGCGTCTTTCCCGCTTTGGAGTCATATATGTGACCGAGCTGAAAGATTCGCCTGTCCCCGCAGTCGCCTCCCGCGCCGAGGAGGACGCCGCCAAGCGTACGGAGGGCGCGGCAATCCTGAAAGTCCTCGGGTCGATGAACCGCAATAAGCACTACGTCATAGCGCTCGACCGCGGAGGCAAGGATCTTTCGTCCGAGGAACTCGCGGGCAAGCTCTCGTCGCTCGCGGCGGGCGGCAAGAGCACGGTAGTGTTCATCATAGGCGGCTCGCTCGGCATGTCGGACGAGGTGAGGAGCGCCGCCGACTACACGCTTTCGTTCGGGAGCAAGACCTACCCGCACCGGCTCATGCGCGTCATTCTCGCAGAGCAGATATACCGGGCCTGCAAAATATCCGTCGGCGAAACCTATCATAAGTAACGACAGACGGTGTGAAAACTACACCGTCATTCCGGCTCAAGTCCGGCATGACAGAACCTTTTTCACACAGTCTGACGAGCCGCCCTACCCGCGAAGGATCGCCATCATTTCCTTTTTATAAGCCTCCACGCCCGGCTGGTTGAAGGGGTTCACTCCCATCAGAAGTCCCGTCACGCCGCACGTCAATTCGAAAAAGTACACGAGCTTGCCGAAGCTGTACGCGCTCTGGTCGGGGGTCTCCACCGTCGTGACAGGTATGCCCGCGCTCTTATGGGCCTTTATCATGCCGTCACGCACGGCGCGGTTGAACTCGTTCATGCCGCGGCCGGCAAAGAGCCTGCCCTCGTTTTCGTCGCCGCCCGCCGCGGCGTCGTTTATGACGAGGTCGGCCACGGGCTTGGCTACGTCGATGAAGGTCTCCGCGAATATCTGGTTGCCCTGCTGGAAGAACTGCCCGAGGGAGTGGAGGTCGCGGCTGAAACAGACCCCGGTAGGCAACATGCCTTTGCCGTCCTTGCCCTCGCTTTCGCCGTACAGCTGGAGTATCCACTGTATGAAGCTCTCCGCCGACGGCTCGAAGCAGCCGATCACCTCTACCGTCTTGCCCGCGTCCTGAATGGCGCGGCGGACGGCGGCGAGCCTGAGGCAGGCGGCCGTTTCGTCGTCGCTCGCCGCATCGCTCGCGCCTCTGAGCGCTTCGCCGATGTCGATACCGGCCGCAGCCATAGGCAGCAGTCCGACGGGCGTGAGCACGGAGTAGCGTCCGCCCGTATCGGCGGGGATGATTAAGTTGCGGTATCCGCGGCTGTCAGCCTCCGCGCGCAGTATCCCACCGGATGCGTCGGTGACCGCATACGTGCGCGCGTCCGCCTGCTTCTCGCCATATTTTTTTATGAGCAGCTCGCGCAGCGCGAGGAAGGCCATCGCGGGCTCGACGGTGCCGCCGGATTTGCTGATCTGCACGATACTGAAATCTTTGCCTTCGAGCTTCGCGAACAAGGCGTGGTGATAGGCCGCGCTGAGCCCTATGCCCGCGAACAGTATCTCAACGCCGTCCGCTCCCGCAGCGCCCGCGCTCGCGCCGTCCGCACCCGCAACGCCCGAGCTCGCGCCGTCCGCATTCGCGCCGCCGTGCCCGAGCCCGCCGCCGATAAAGTCATAGGCGGCCCTCGCCCCGAGGTACGACCCGCCTATGCCGATGACGACGAGGACGTCCGAGTGCGAACGTATCTCGCCCGCAATGTCCGTCACGGCTTTCACGTCGGCCTCGCTCACGCCGGCCGCGTAGTCCACCCACCCCGTATAGTCGAGCGTGTGGGAACGCAGGAGCGCGTAGCCCTTCTCCGCGTCCGCCATGTAAGCGTCCGCCGCAGTGAGCAGAGAATCGCCCACATCGTACTTCACGTTTATCCTTCCCATTTATAACTCCTTCCCTACCCTATCAGCGTTTTTATTACATAAAAAATCATCCGCGGGGCGCGACGGCGTCGTCCGATTCGCCCCGGTATTCCGGTAAGTATTCTTTCAGCCAGGCCTTCGCCTGCGCGTCGTCCATGCGCGCTACGTCCTCGCGCAGTATCCTCTCGAGGCCGCCGCCCTCCCCGCGCAGCGCGGCGGATATGCGGGCGGACGGGGCCATCGCCGTCCCGAGAAATATTTTTTCGTGCTTCGTCTTGCGCAGATCCTCGCCACCGTAGCTCAGTTCCTCGTGCAGCTTTTCGCCGGGCCGCAGCCCGGTGAAGACGATGTCGATGTCCTCGTACGGGGCGAATCCGGATAGCCGGATGATGTTCTCGGCGAGGGTCAGTATGCTCACGGGCTCACCCATGTCGAGGATGAAGATCTCGCCGCCGTCCATCAGAGCGCCCGCCTGTATCACGAGCTGCGCTGCTTCGGGTATCGTCATGAAATACCGCGAGATGTCGCGGTCCGTCACCGTCACGGGGCCGCCCCTCGCTATCTGCCCGCGAAAGATGGGGACGACGCTGCCGTTCGAGCCGAGCACATTCCCGAACCTGACGGCGGCGTAGGCCGTGCCCGCATCCGCCCTGTGTGCGCCGGCGCCCGACATATCCGAGACCACTCCGACTCCGGCGGCGTAGGCCGTGCCCGTGGCGTCCGCCGTGCCCGCATCCGCGCCGCCGGCCTGCACGACCATCTCCGCGAGGCGCTTCGTCGCACCCATGACGTTCTTCGGGTTCACGGCCTTGTCGGTCGAGACCATGACGAATTTATCCGCGCCAAACTCCCGCGCGAGGTCGACGGCCACCTTCGTGCCGAGGACATTGTTGACGATGGCCTCCTCCGGGTTGAACTCCATGAGCGGCACGTGCTTGTGGGCCGCCGCGTGGAAGACGACATCGGGGCGATGGGCCTCAAAGGCCCCGCGCATACGGGCCTCATCCGTCACGGACGCGATGACCGGATCGAAATCCAGCGCGGGAAACGACATGCTGAGCTCGTTCTCGAGCTCGAACACGGTGTTCTCATAGATGTCGAGGGCGACGAGCTTCCTGGGGCCGTAGCCCGCGATCTGGCGGCACAGCTCCGAGCCGATGGAACCGCCGCCGCCCGTCACCAAGACCACGCGGCCTTTGAGGTAATCGCTGATGCCCTCAGCGTCAAGTTCCACGGGGTCACGGCCGAGCAGATCCTCTATGTCGAGATCGCGCAGCGCGCTGACGCTCACATTCCCGTCGATGAGATCCATCATGGACGGCAGTATCTGTATCTTCGCGCCCGAGCCTGTGGCCTTCGTGACGATCTCGCTGATCTCGCGCTTTGACGCGGAGGGTATCGCCACGATGATCTCGTCGACGGCGAGCTTCGACGCCACGTGCGGGATGTCGTCCCTGCCGCCCTCGATCTTCACGCCGAGTATGTGCTGCCCGCGCTTCGAGTGGTCGTCGTCTATGGCCGCGACGATCTTCTTGTTGCCGTCCGGGTTGTACCGTATCTCTCGTATGATCGACGCTCCGGCGTCGCCCGCGCCTATGAGCATCACGCGCGCGGGGCCCTCGCCCGTCGGGGATTTGAACAGTATGTCGGCCATGCTTGCCCGCGCGCCGCCTCCCTCGTGGTTGCCGCGGTTTCGCAGGTCGCGCGCGTAGCGGTACGCGAACCTGACCCCGCCAAACAGAGCCGTGTCTAAGAGAAATGAGATCGCGTATATGCTGCGCGGCATGATAGGGTCGTTCTGTATGAGCATGAGGAACGCGATGGCGCCGAGCGTGGCGAACACGGAGGCCGCGAACACCTTCGCGAGCTCCTTTGCGCTCGCGTACTTCCACAGGCTTCCGTACATGCCGAAAGCGAAAAGCACGAGCAGCTTGATGGCCGTCAGCCATATGAAATTATCCGCATAGGCGGGGAAATATGAAGTGAACTCCGAAGAGCCCGCGTCGAACTCGAACCTCAGCAGATACGCGAGGACAAACGAGAGGTTGACGCAAATCGCGTCGAGCGCGACGAGCGCGGCTATGCGGATAAACTTTGTCACACCGTTTTTGTCGCCTCTTTCGAGGGCTTCCCCTCTCCTTCGCTTACATTACCGGCGGCCTCATTCTCGACCCTGTAGCGTTTTTTCAGCATGATATTTATAGCGATCCCCGTCGCGAGCAGGCCGTAGAACATGGGCATGACGGATACGGTGCTGTCGTCCACGAAGCCGGAGATAACGAAGCCGCTGATCCCGAAGAAGATGCCGGCGCCCGCGTATTCCGCGAATGTCGTGAACTCCCTGCGCCAGTACAGCCGCAGGCTCTGCACCATATACATGCCGAACAGGATGAACATGGCTATGAGCGAAATCACCCCCGTGTTGATAGCCGTCGCCATATACATATTGTGCGGCTTATCCACTATCATATTGATGTTCCATCCGGCGTTGTACTTGCCCACGTAGTCCTTGTGCGGATAGTAGATGCAGTACGTATCGGCGCCGTGCCCGACGAAGATCGTGTCCTTTATCATCGGCAGCGAGGCCGACCATATATAGCCGCGGCCGGAACCGAAGCCGGGGTTGTCCGCGAACCCTATGTGCGGCACATTCACGAGGCTGACAGCCTTGCCGAGGTCGTTGCGGTACTCCAGCGTCGAACTCCCTTCGCCGGTCAGCATGAACGGCCACGTCCTTTCGCTGTCGCCGCGGATATTGAAGACGACGTATTTATTCCCGTCTTCATCCTGGGACGCCTGCAAAAAGATGTTCGCAAACCTCTCGTCACTTATGCCGACCTCCGGCGAGCCCTCTCCCTGCGTCAGCGCGAGCTGCGCGCCGGTATCATCCGCGACGGAGACATCCCCCTCGGGCGTCACGGCCATCACGGCCTCATTCCCGTCCACGCTGAAGGTGAGCTTGTTAGCCTCCGTGCTGAAATAGTCGAGATGTGACAGCGGGCCCGTAGCCGCGGCAACCGAGGTGTCCGCGACGACATCTTCGGCAGCTCCCTCCGCGCCGGCCGCCGCGCCCGTATCCGCCTCCGCGCCGGCCGCCGAGCCGCTCGCGTCAGCGCCTGTCCCCGCGCCTGCCCCCGCACTCACCTCAACGTCCTGCGCGCCTTCCGGCCAGCCGGGGGCTTTCGCGCTCTCCGCCTCGGGCGACGGCTGCGAGGCCACGGAACTTTTCAGCGTGTTCGTCAGCTCGTCCGTCCACTTGACCCCCTTGTTGTTGTGGTTCACGAGGGCGACGTCGGCCGCGCCGACCGCCAGCACGATCGCTACGATGATGAGGACGGGGCGCCACCACACTATCAGCTTCTTGCGCAATGCCACCACGACGAGGACGACGACCACGGCCATGCCGAGCATGCCTCCCGACGACGCCGCGCCGAAAAAGTTGAACACGACGAGGCCGAGTATCGCGCCCCATACCGCCTTCCTCACGACGCCCTTCACCCATATGAACATCATGGCGTAGAGCGGGATGAGCAGCGTCAGGTAGAACGAAACGTAGTTGATGTTGTAGACGGTCTGGTATATCTCGTTGTTTTCAAACGTGAAGTTCAGGTACTTCTTGCCGCTCGCCGCGGCTTGGTCGATGAGGTCCCACGTCATGGCGCCGTCCCTCGTCATCTCGTTCGGCACGATCAGCTTCTGCCCGAACGTGCTCTGGAAGAAGTCGTGGCCCGTCGCCTGCGACAGCCCGATGACCGACAGCGCCACGGACGCCGCCGCGATCGGGTACACGACGAACTTGATATTGCGCTCGGAGTTGACCGAGTTCATGATGAAAAACACCGCCGCGTAGTAGCACAGGATCATAGCCGTGCCCTCAAAGCGGTCGTTCCAGCCCGACCAGGCCACGTCCTTATTATCCGATAATATAAACGAGAGGAGAACGAAAAGGATATAGCCGAGCATGGGCCAGTAGAGTGGGGAGCGCTTGACCGCGAGCTGCTGCACCGTCAGGCGATAGGCGAGCATCACGCCCATGAGCAGCAGGCTCCAGCCGATCAGCTCGGTCTTGTAGTGGCTGAAAAAGTCGGTGAGGTTGTTCTGCGTCGGGGGCGCGGTCTCGGAGCTCCAGTAGTACATGCTCATGTCGCGCATATAGCTGTACTGCCGCACGAGAAGTATGACGAGGGCGGAGAACATCACGACAGGGATGAACTGTATCCAGTGCGTCGGCGTGTTCTCGTCGAGACGCGGAGCGTGCTTCATGCTGAAGATATAGTCCTTCTTCAGCTCATCCTTGCCCGCGGCCTGAGGCGGCCTTTGGGACGCGCCGCCCCCGCTCCGGCGCGCGGGCCGGGCCTTGTCGTTTTTGGGGCCGTCCGCCGGCCCGCCCCCGTCCTGCGCGGCGGGCTTGGCCTTGCCCCTGTCCCACGGGCCCTTGCCGTCGGCCTTGCCCTGCTTGCCCGCCCCGGTTTTCCCCGCGCCTTTCGACGCGCCCTTCGCCGCTTTCGCGCCCTTGCCGGAGCCGGCCGCCTGAGCGTTCGGATTCTTATCCTTGTTCTTTCTCTTCATTTATATATGCCATCCTCGTATCGTAGTGAAATCAACAGCGCGCCGATCCCGGGCCTCCG
>JAISAI010000004.1 GCA_031266795.1 Eubacteriales Family XIII. Incertae Sedis bacterium | reverse complement strand
CGCTTGCCCGTCGTGCCGCTCGTCGACTGGATACGCACGCAATCGCCGAGGGGCGCCGCGAGGTAGCCGTAGGGGTAAGCGTCCCTGAGGTCGTCCTTGGACAGGAAGGGCAGCTTGTGAAGGTCGTCCACCGACGCTATGTCGCCCGGCTCGACCCCCTTCTCCTTGCACTTCGCGCGGTACGGCGCCACATTGTCGTACGCGCGCCTGACCGCCCCCGCGAGGCGCTCATTCTGAATCGCGCGCATGACCTCACGATCCGCGCACTCCATGTCGGGATGAAAATAGTTTTTCTCGTTCAATTTTCCACTCCTTGAATTCCACCTTTTTGCGGTGATAAGAGTATACCACATTTTTGTGGGCTATCGCGTCTTCCCGCCGCCGGCGATAGCCTCGCCGCGCCCCAGTATATAGACGAACGGTAAAAGAGGTATGTGGAGGATGGGGATCTTTGTGTTGTGTTCGCTCACACCATAATCCGTAAGGCTTTTTGTAACGACGAATGAGTGCGACACGTTTGTATTGTCGTCACGCGAAAGCGTGACGATAGCATCCGTTTTCGGTACGACAGAATTATTCCTATACTTGACCTCGCAGAGGATTTTCTCCTTGGGCAATTCGACGACAACATCCACCTCTTTCTGGTTGTCTCTCGCCTTTCTGTAATAACCGACATTCGCGGTAGCAGTATTCTGATAGTAAGAAACTATATGCTTGTACACGACAGTCTCCGCTACTATCCCCATCTCCGTGTTGTCGGACAAAACATCGTCTATCATAAGTACAGCATTTCTTATAGCGGCGTCGGCGATATAGATCTTTGGCTTTCCTTTAAGTCCGGACTTGCTCCCGACGCTTACCGGATGCGAGATATAAATCAGGTTGGACATCTCAAGGAAGCGTATATAGTCCTCAATCGTGGATACCCCGATGTTTTCAAGCGCGCTTGCCGTCGTCTGCTTATTGAATATGCACGAAGAATGCATGCACAGGTAAAGGAAAAGTTTTTCCATCGACAATGGATTGCGTATATTGAAAAGAGACATGACATCACGTTTGATAACCTTATCCACCACATCTTCCCGCAGCATCCTCTGTGCGTAGGAATCATCGTCCGCGAGCGCAAGCTCCGGAAACCCACCGACCATCATATACCTGTTAAAGTGCTGTTGCAAAGGAGTGAAAATATTCATCAGGTCGGCGAGCTCCCCTTTCGGCAGGGAAGATAATCCGGTGATCCGCAAACTATCAGGAACTATAGGCCGTTCAGGAACAGAGAGCAGTTCGCAGTATTCGTAAAAAGACATGGTGGGGACCTTGAGAACATTCCAACGCCCCGCGCCACTATCAGAAGCGCTTTTTTCAAGGACGGGACTCGCGGAGCCGGTCGCCGTCAGACATACGTCGTCCCTCGTATCGTAGATGATCTTCATCCAAAGCTCCCAGTCTTTCGTGTATTGGATCTCATCAAAAAACAGATAGCGCTTCCCCTCTAACGGATAGAGCGTTTCATATACGCCAAGGACGTCGTCGACATTCACCAATTTGATAATAGGATTGTCGAAAGACACATACAATATGTTTTTCGGATTCACGCCATCGCCCAACAGTTTGTCGATCATCTGATACAGGATGGTCGTCTTCCCCACGCGCCGCGCGCCGGACAAAACCACGAAACGCCGGATACTTTCGTGTTCGATCACCTTGTTGGCTTCGTAATAAGCGACGCGTTTCTGAGGCTTCGCGCGCGATTCAATCTCGGTGGGATTCCTCCACCAAGAATTAACCTGTTGCAAAACTTTGACGACCTGCGCATCTGTTACTATGTTCATAACGACAACCACTCCTTACTTTATCCATGTTATAACACGGATTATTCCGCTACTTATCTATATTATAACATTGATTATACTGTTGCTTATCTATAGTATAACAACGATCATCACGGCACTTATCCATGTCATAACAGCGATTATTACGGCACTTATCAATGTCATAACAACGATCATTACGATACTTATCCATGTTATAACAACGATTATTACGATGCATGTCCGTATTATAATATTAAGATGCAGGATATGCAAGGGGTTTCCGTGAAAAATGACGGGACGAAGGGGTGACGGGACGAAGGGGTGATATGAAAATCACGCGCTGCATGGTGTCAAACCTGAATTAATTTAATTATAACTCAAATGCAGGCCGCATGCCTACAAAAAATCTTCAGCGCTTCTCTTTCTATATAAAAATCGGCGTACTTCCATGACGTTATCAACTACGACATACCAAACTGTGAAATTGCGAATATAGATGCGATAGTACGGATATTCACGTTCTTTGTCAGAGTGAAATTTTTCAAATGACTCCGGCGCTTTAAGACGTTCCAAAATCGCCTTTTCCGTATCACTAACCAACCTGTCAGCGGCGGTCGGATTTTTCAGCTTGAATGCTATATATTCCCATGACTCTAACAAATCCGCATCAAACATCGGCAAATAAGAGAGCGTATATTTCTTCACACGCTACCCCCGATATTTTGTGAAGACTTCATCGTGCGTAAGGCGTTTGTCGGATAATGCAGCCGCGCGGTCCGCTTCATCGAGCTTGAATTCAATATCGTCGGTCAGCTCGGCATATTTTTCAAGACTGAGCACGACCATGGCGCCGTACCCATTTTTCGTCAGGTAAACAGGCGTCCCGTTATTCACTTCCTTTTCGATAGCAGAAAAATTATTTCTAAGTTCGGAAATTGGTTTTATTCTTAACATCACATACTCCTATCCATATTTTATCGTAATTTTATCCGAATCACGCCATGTTGTCAACATTTTTTGGAAGATTGGACGAGATTGGACGAGGAAGCAACGGGGACAGGGATGTACGGGGATGCAGGCCAAGCAGTACGGGCGCCCGAATGGACGCCCGTATCTCTTGTGTTTTCAATTGTTGGCCGTCTGTTGGCCGCCTGCCGGGGTGATTGGCTTCTATCCTACAGCCGCCGGGTCTTGCCTACCGGCCTTCGCCGTCGCTAAAGCGTCTCTGTACCCATGGGCCCGCTTTCGTCCTCTGATTCCTTTCCTGTCTTGAATGCGAGGGCCATGCCTATGATCTCTACGGCGAGGATGGCGGCGTTTACTATCGTCCAGCCATCCATGAGTACCATTATCTTGCTCATGTCCTCAGTCATGAGGAACAGGATGATTCCTGCGATTCCCATAATGACGGCTGTAGCCAACCACGCGTTCCTGCGCTGCGTTTCAGGCTCATCGTCCGTGTACGCGTATTCGTCGTCTCCATCCTCGTCTTCGCGCTTCTTCCGCAGCAGCGCGCGGACTATCATAATGGCCAACAACGCCAGACCGATCAAGGCCAAGGCCAGGTTCACCAACGCCCACGCCATATTGCTGAACAGTCCGCCCGCCGACGGTATTTCGTCGCTTTCGATGTCTGCCAATGGGATGCCGGACTGGTTCCCTGTAGCGTCAGAAGGAGCGGCTGCCCCGTCGTCGTTGCGCGTCAGGCTTTCCTCGTAGCCGGGAATCTGCGCCGGCGCCGCGTTGTTGACCGTCGTATTGGTGAATGACTGATTCCCGCCTGTGAAGGTATCGCCCCCACTCGTTGTTTTGTTTGTCGTATTGCTCGGAGGCGTAGTGGGCGGATTTGCCGGAGTTACCGGGGGATCGGTCGCCGCAGGCTCTTCCGCATTCTTCTGCCACGCCGCGTACAGCGTGATGTTTCCGGTAATGTTGAGCGTGGACCCCGGTGTGTAGACGACGCTCCCGCCGCTGCCTGTGGCCCAGCCTGTGAACGTGTACCCGGCCCTTGCCAGGCTGCCCTGCCCCTGCACGGCCACGGCGCTTCCGGTGTAGTAGACACCCCCGGCGGGCGCGGCGCCGCCCGTATTGCCGTTGCCGTTGTAGGAGAGGGTATACTTCGCGTTTTCAGACCACACGGCGTACAGCGTGACGCTGCCCATGATGTTGAACGTCTGGCCCGGCGTGTACTGGACCCCTCCGGAAGGGGTGGCCGCCCATCCTGTGAATGTGTAATTGGCGCGCGTGAGGCTTCCCGGCCCAAGCACTGTCACTGTGCTGCCGTTGAGGTAGGGGCTCTGTCCGTCCATGAGAGCGGCGCCGCCCGTGTTGCCGTTGCCATCGTACAGTATCGTATAGCGGTCTGTCAGCGTGACACGGATGGCCACAGAGGCGGGGTCTCCCGTCGACCCGTCCGTCGTAAGCGTCAAGGGCAAGACGGCCCCGGCGTTTCTCGCGGCTATCGCCGTGTTGATCGCGGCAAGCTGCGTCGAATCCAAGCCCACTTTGCCCAGATCCATGAGGAACCCGTCCGCGCCCGTCGCCAAAGCCGCGGAATGCTGCTTCACTTTGCCGTCGTCCAACGCGCCGTCCAGAACGCTCCATGTGAAGTTGTTGCCCACTATGTATTCGGCGCCTATCGCCGGCGGCGTCACTGGGCCTTCGTCGTACAGCGTTACCTGTACGGTGACGGACGCGGGCGCCCCGCTCAGCCCGTCGGTCGTGAAGGTCAGCGGATGGGAGCTGCCACGCAGCCCCTCGGAAACCGCAACGTTGATCGTGACAAGGTCAATTGCGGCCACGGTCACATGGCTCATATCCAAATTGCCGCCGGCGCCGCTTGTCGCCTTCACGTTTGCCAATATCCCAGCCGCGGCTACATCGATCGGCCCTGACGAGATGCCCCAGCCGAAGTCGTTTCCGACGATGTGCTCGGCGCCCGGCACAGGCGGGTCAGTCGGGCCGTTGTCGTACAGCGTGACATTCACCGTCGTCTTCGTGCTGTCGGGCGTGCGGAAGGTCAGCGGCCAGACGGTATCGCGTTGCCCCGCCGCTATCGCCGTGTTGATGTCTGTAAGCTCGCCCGCGTCCACATCGAGCAACGACGCAGAGATCGCATCCCCGCTCGTGTTGTACGCGGTGACACGCGAGGCTGCCTTGGCCGTGGCATCGCCCAGGAGACCCGTCGAAATGCCCCAAGCAAAGTCGTTTGCGTAGATCAGCTCGTTCGTGACGCCGGTATTGGGGTCGGGGCCGGGGTTCGGGCCATTGTCGAACAGCGTCACCTGTATCGTCGTGGATTCCTGGCAGGGACCCGCCGGCGTGCTAAAGGTCAGCGGCAAGCGCTTACCCGTCTGCCCGGCGTTGATGGCGGCATGTATCGCAGCCAATTCCGTCTGGTCCACGAGGAAGTCCGGCGCGGCGTAAGGCGTCCACGTCGAGGGATCGGCAGCCTTGTATTCGCTGCCCGTCACATGGCCGAGCATGATAGCCATGCCGTCGTCAAGACCGGCTGGCCCGGATGCGATGTCCCACGCGAAGTCCTTCGCGTTTATCGCGTCCTTGGGGTTGCGCGCGATGTAGGCCAGCGCCTTTGAGGGCGCGCTCTTGTTCCCGGCAATGTCCGTCGCGATCACCCACACGTCGTAGTAGCCCGTGTCGGGGACTTCCGCAGTCGCGGCGTTGATGGAGACATAGCTCGCGGCGGAAGGCTCGGGGGAGCCCGCCGGGACGACGGCCACGACGGTTTTGCCCCAATCCACGCCGGAGTTGGCAGTCGGCGAGTCGGCATCCGTCGAAACATCTGTGAAGCCCCAGTCCGGTGTACCCGCGTTGTACGTCACGATCCCCGCCGGGCTCGTCAGGTCGATCTTCACGATGTACGGGTCCGAATGGCCGGACAGCTCGCCGCCCCCGCCGGTCGAATACTCCATGAGCACGCCGTAAACAGCCGTGCCCGTGGTCTCGGCGTCGTTAACAAACGTGTGGCTGTTGGAGCCTGGAAACGCGAGATGGATACCCTGTGTCAGCAAATTGCCGCCGGCGTCTTTCAGCGCGAGGTAGCCGTTGCTGTCCGCGTCGATCGTGCCTTCCGTGACCGCGGCCGTGACGCTTTGGTTCGTATAGACGCCCGAGGCGTGCGCGGCGCCATTGACCTTTCCGCTGACCGCCGGCTTTTGCGCCGAGTCAGTGCGGATGGCGCCGTCGATCGCGAGCCCGTGCGCCTCGTTGCCCGCGTTGTCCGTCGCCCAGGCGTAGATGTCATACTTGCCGAGGTTCGGGATGGCCGTATACGTATATTTCGTCTTATCCTCCGTATCCGGGCTCGCAGAGCCGTGCGGAAGCACGAGATACTTTGTGAGAGAGCCATTCACCCCCGAATTTGCGCCCACAGGTGAAGCTTCGTCCTTCGAATCATCAGTAATAACGCCTGTGGACGGATCAGACACTATAGCGCCCGGCGACGGCGGCGTCTTGTCGATCTTCACGACGATCGGCGTGTCTGTCTGGCTGCTGAGCGGCGTGTGCTGAGCGTCGTTTGACACGAGACAGCCCGAGAGGGATATGCCGGGGGTTTCCGCCGAATAGGCCGTGGGCCTGTATGGGCTGCCCGCAGAGCCCGAAATGCCGCCGCCGGCATTGTCGGACTTGTAAGCCCCATCCTCGTACAGGGCGATGTAATAGACGCCGCCCTTCGTCGAGGAGATCTCGGCCTGCACCGGCTGGTTCGTCCACATTTCCGATGTGTACGGGTTGCCCGCGATGCTGCTCACGCCATCCGCGCCTACCGCGCCCGCCGCAAACTCCGCGGTGATCGTCGGTGCGTAAATCTCAAACGGGCCGCCCGACGCCGTAGCGATGCTAAAATTGCCCGCATTGTCGACAGCGAGGATGTACGCGTTATATTCGCCACCCGGCTTTCCCGTCATGTCGATCGTGGCGCTCGCGCCCCAGTCGCCGCCAGTAGCGCTCGTCGGGGCCGGGTCGGAGGCGGGCCGCGCCATGTATCTTGTTTTCGAGGAGTTCAGGCCGCTGAGCGCGTCACTCAAAGTAGTAGGGGTCACGATGATCTTCGTGCCATTACTGAGGGAGGCCGTTCCGGCCACTGTCGGCTTCGTCTTGTCGATCTTGATCGTCCGCTCTGGAGTACGCCCGGAGAGCTCCGTGCCGTCGGCTGCAAGAAGCACGCCGCCAAGGGTCGTTCCACTTGTCTCTGTAGTATAGTCCTTAATTGCGCTCGTGGCGTTTCCCACTTTATAGCCGGAAGCGTCGTAGACGGCATTATTGAAACTGCCAACGATGCCGTTTGGCGTGACCGTCGCTCTCAGATTCTGATTCGTCCAATTGCCGTCATATACATTCGAACCCGTGCCATACGTGATTCCCAGACTCGGCTCGGCCGCGGTCAGGACAGTCACATAACGCGTTTTTTCCGCTGTCAGGCCATCGGTGTTGTCCGTCGCTAAAAACGTCTGGCTGAATTTCCCGATCCTGTTGAGTAGGTAGCCTCCATCGAACGGCACATTGCCAGCCGTTTCTCCAACGGAACCGTTGTATGTCCCGAGCCCAACAGCATGAAAGTTCTGCGCAAACAGTTTATTGCTGTGTCCGCTATATGCGGATACGCCTTCATAATACGGGCCAGAAGCCAGCGGGCCATAAAAGTAGTCGCCGAGATTTTTCGTCAAATCATCCGCATTAAGGGTAGGATCGTACATCTTTCTGTTATCCCAGTCGAATTCATAGGTCCCGCTTGCTATTACTTTATTCAATAATATCTCGGTCCCATAAACTATGGTCTCCTTTTTATCCGATTCGGTTGGGCCTCCAAAATTAAAGTAAGATGCTGGTTGTGTTGAGGTGTATATAGCGCCAGGCGTAGAAATGGTATATGGTGTACCCTCGTAGGTTCGCGTTGCGGTTATCCCAGGAGCGTATACCGTTACAGGAAGAACGTCGCCATAAAAATAATCCCATTCCTTATACGGACCACCGTTGTTTTTATCTATAGCATAGACTTCGTGCGCTTGGCTATCAATGCCAGGGGGGTAATATGTCGATCCGCCTTGCACGTTTGTTATTGTCGCCCCAGCCGGATAGGGATCAGTAGAAGGGTTTGATGCTCCTGTCCATACTGTTTCCGTTTCCCAAAGCAGATGCCATCTTATCGCAAACCTTGGATACGTAATACCTCCATTCACTCTATATATATATATGTCTTTTTCCATACTGACTTTTAAATACTGTTTCCACTCGTAGGCTTTA
Organism: Eubacteriales Family XIII. Incertae Sedis bacterium; assembly: GCA_031266795.1. Classification (GTDB taxonomy): domain Bacteria; phylum Bacillota; class Clostridia; order Peptostreptococcales; family Anaerovoracaceae; genus JAIRPC01. Next base: position 22,439 of record JAISAI010000004.1, on the reverse strand, counting down.
TGCCCGAAGCTGCCTGTCGTCTCCGCACTCGCATCGATAGGGATGAAACTGCCCATGGCGGGCGTGAGCCCGACGATCACGGCGAGACAGAGCGCCGTTGCGAGTACGCGTCTGACGAAGCGCCGCGCGCCGCGCCGCAGGCGCCATGTGCCGGCGCCGTTGGCCGCTTCCGCGCCGCGCGCCCGATCCACCTTGAGCCCTTCATTCTCGTTATCGCTGTTTTTCTTCCATATATTGTGTAACATCTTTCCACTCACTTTCTCAATCCGCGTAGAGATAAAGCATCTGCCTGAGCGCCGGAAACCCGAACGGCCCTACCGTCTTCACTCCTCCAATATAGATTGCCTTAGTGCGTGCCCCTCTTGCCTGTAAAAACATCTTCCATATATATATATAGACCCCGCATATCCCCAATCCGCAGTACAGAACCCCAAAAATATTTAAAAAAAATCAAAGTAGCTGCATACGCTAGCTTCTGACCCTCATCCTCGCGCTTCTTCCGGCGACGAGACCACAATATTGCATTTCAATGTATATGAATGGCCTTCGGCGTTCTCCATGTTGAAGTGGAGGAGGTACTCCCCGTCCTCGCCGCTCGCCCGCATAGCCGCGAGCGGCCCCTCTACAACGCCGCCTTGGCCTTCGTACAGAACGGTTTCGCTCTCCGCGGGCGTGATCCACCAGTGGCTCGCTTCGAGCGCGCTGATGCCGTCCTCGCCATTTGCTACGGCCTTTGTGGGATTGACGTGCACGTTCTCCGCATCGCCGCCCGTCAGCATGACGCTGCCCCGGGCCTCCGCGCCGGTGTCCGCGGGAGCGGGCGCCGCAGGGGCAGGGGCGGCAGGCTCGGGGCCGCCCGTCCATATCATCGCGGCCACCGCGACGACCGCCGCGGCGGAGCCAATGGGCAGGAGGCTCCATTTCAGGCCGGACACGGTCGTTTTTGACGCCCCCGCGCCCGCTGCCTCCATGTGCTGCGTGCATCCGTCCACGAGCTTCTGGATCCATACTTCTTCCCCCACGCCGATGCGCCCTGATTCCATATGCAGGGCCTGGCCCAGCACAAGGCCTGCAGGCGACAGCGCGATAGACTGAAACCGTACGTTTTCCGGCCTTTCCGCGAGCCGGAGCAGGTCATCTTTGATCTTCACGCGCGCCAATTTCAGGTATTGCGATACGCTTTGGTGGCGGATGTCCATCACTTTGGACGTTTCTTCCACGCTCAAGCCCTCGAAGTAATGGAAGACGATGGCCTTCCGCTGCTGATCCGGGAGTCCGTCGACGATGTCCTTCACCGCCTTGCTGTCCTCGTTTCTCAAGTGAAACTCCTGCGGCAAAAATTCCTCGTTTTCCTCGACGACATCTTCTATATAATCGTCCAAATACAGGACTTTGGCCCGCTTTGAGTTTTTATTCATCTGCCGCTTTACTTCGTTGAGCACGATGCGGTTGAGCCACGCGCCGAATTTCCCCGGGTCTCTCAGCTTGTGGATCGATTCGCAGACGCGGATCAGGACTTCTTGGGCGACGTCCTCCGCGTCCATGCTGTTTGTGAAGATCACGCGCGTGCGCCGCAGGACGCCTCTCGCCGTCTCCCGGCACAATGAGAGGAGCGCGTCCCGGTCGCCGCGCATAGCCCGCTTTATCAAGCGTTCGGAAACAGCGGAGGTAGGCGCATACGCCTTCCCCGCCGCAAATACTTCTCTCGACTCTTCGCGCATCAATTGGCTTTCCATAGCTTTATACCCGTACCCCCATTGTTATTACCCTATCCTTACTCACATATATATCCCGGCAGGCTGTATGGCGGCCATCGTGATGATCAGCGCCACCACGGCTATCACCAAGATCATTGGCCTTATCAGCCAGCTATACCGCCCGCCCCGCGGCCTGTCGAACCGGCCCGCCCGGATCATTGCCAATACGGGCGCCAATACGCGGGCCACTTGCTCGTCCGTCACGGCTTCGTCCGCGTACCGGTCAAGCATCTGCCGGAGCACCGGAAACCCGGGCGGCTCTACTGTATTCACTCCTCCAATATAGATTCCCATAGTGCGTATCCCCTTTGGCCTTTAAAACATCTTCATGTATATAGACCCCCGCATATCCCCAATCCGCAGTATAGATTTTAGAAAAAAAACATTTTTTTAAAGTGGCTACATCTGCCAGTATCTTATTATACAATTTTTAAACATAAAAAACCACCGAAATGCGCAAATTTCCTGACAACCCGCCTTTTTGTCATTTCGCTCTAATGGAAAATAAATTTCGATTACATTGTTGAACATGGGTTCGCTTTGTGATAGTATTCAGAACATAGGTTTCCAGTAATAATAGCGGGGCTCGCGCGGATGAAGCTATTTTGATGGAGCCGTGGAAGGAGTTTTTGAAAGGCGGCCGGAGGATATGGACAGCTCTACCATGGATAAGCTCACGGTGCTCGGCGAGGGCGCTAAGTACGATGTTTCGTGCTCGTCGTCCGGGGCGGACCGGAGCAATATCGGGCGCATCGGCAACGCGGCGTGCGCGGGCGTGTGCCATAGCTGGTCGGCCGATGGGCGCTGCATCAGCCTGCTGAAAATCCTGCTTTCGAACGACTGCGTATACGACTGCAAATACTGCGTCAACAGGCGCACGGCGAATGTGTCACGCCGTACGTTCGAACCGCGCGAGCTCGCCGGCCTCACGATAGAGTTCTACCGGCGCAACTACATCGAGGGGCTGTTCCTCAGCTCGGCCGTCCTCGTCTCGCCCGACCACACGGCCGAGCGCATGTACGAGTGCCTGTGGATACTGCGCGAGGAGTACGGCTTCGCCGGGTATATACACGCGAAGGTCATCCCGTCCACGTCGCCGGAGATACTGCACAGGATAGGGCTCGTCAGCGACAGGCTGTCCGTGAATATCGAGCTTCCGTCGGAGGATAGCCTCGCGCTACTCGCGCCGCAGAAAAAAACGCAGGGCATATTTGGGCCGATGAGGCAGATCACGGAAACGCAGGCGGAGCATCGGACGCTCTCGGCGCCCGGGCTCATGGGGAAGCTCGGCGCCGGCATGGATACGTTCAGACCGCCGGCGCCCGCTTCGTTTACCGCCGCCGGAAATGTCCCCGCCGTCACGCGGCGCGGCAGGTACAAGGAGCGCTTCGCCCCTGCGGGCCAGACGACGCAGATGATCGTCGGCGCGACGCACGAGAACGACCTGCATATCATCCGGACATCCGAAGCGCTGTATCGCAGGTTTTCCATGAAAAGGGTCTACTTCTCGGCGTACATACCCGTCGCGTCGGCGCCCGAGCTGCCGGACATGACGATGCCGCCGCCGCTGAAGCGCGAGCACAGGCTCTATCAGGCCGACTGGCTGCTGAGGTTTTACGGGTTTCGGGCTGACGAGATACTGTCTGAGGACGCGCCAAACCTCGACTACGAGCTTGACCCCAAGGTCGTCTGGGCCTTGCGCCACCTCGAGTTTTTCCCGATAGAGATCAACAAGGCCCCGCTCGAAGAGTTGCTGCGCATACCGGGCGTGGGCAACACGTCGGCCACGCGCATCATGCGGCAGCGCCGCGAGGCCGCCGTGCGTTACGACGACCTGAAAAAGATGGGCGTCGTGCTGAAGCGCGCGAAGTATTTCCTTACGTGCTCGGGCCGGTACTACGGTGACGGCGAGCTCGAACCTTACTACATACACGAAAAGCTGACGCGGGAGGCGAGGCCGCTTCCGGGCGGCGACACGAAGGCTATCGCGCCGTACGCGCCCGCGCCGCTACTCGACGGCGCGAAGATCAGGGGCAGCCTTGCGGGAGGCGGCACGGGGCAAATATCCATGTTTGAGGCGCTTCAGGTATGAATAAAAATTAAAATATGAATATGAAATGGGCGCGTCGCGAGGCGGCGCGGAGGCGGCTATGATATATCTGTACGACGGCACGTTCGACGGCTTTCTGACCTGCGTGTACGAACATTACTATTCGGAAAAAGCCGACGGCATATGCCCGCCCGGCGCTTATCAGCCCGATATGCTGGCCGCGTCGCGCCGGGTACATACGGACGAGGGAAAGGCGGGGAAAGTCGAAACGGCGATCATAGGCAAAATATCGCCGTACGCCTTTGCGCGCATATATCGCGTCTACCGCACGAGTACGGACGGCAAGGAGATGATGCTGCTGAACTACCTACGTTTTTGCTTCAAGCGCGGCCCGGGCGCGGCGTTCCTGCACAGCCATCCGCTCGTACATCCCGTGGCCCGCGCCGAGCAGAAGATCGGCAACGAGGTGCACCGCCTGTGCGGGCTCATACGCTTTTCCTCGGTATCGGCGCCAGCGGGGGAGGGCGCGGCGCAGACGGAGATTCTGTACGCGCGCGTCAGCCCGGATCACGAAGCGCTCGAATTCCTAGCGCCCCATTTCGCGGACCGTTTCAAGAACGAGCCGTTCATCATCCACGACACGAAGAGGGGGCGGGCCGTGTTCGCGTGGCAAAGGCGTTGGCATCTGTCGGATTTCACGGAGCAGGACGCCGCGACGCTCGCGAGCACGGCGCGCGAAGAGGCGTACAGAAGCCTGTGGCGCAATTATTTCGACACGATGGCCATAAAGGAGCGGACAAACCCGCGATGCCAAAGAAACCTCATGCCAGCGCGATACTGGGAAAACCTCCCCGAAATGCAGCTCCGCTGAGTATATGTGACTACAAAACGATCACGCTATTTTTGCGCATTCCGGGCCCAAGACCGATTTTGGCTTCCTCACGTACTTCTGAGTACGCTCCGGGGAGCCAAAATAGGCCTTGGGCCCGGACTGCATCAAAACTATCGCGATCGTTTAGTAGTTTCGATTATATGTAGTTTCGCCAAGGTTTCGCCTTTTACCGCTTGACCGACGCCCTGATAGATGAAATAATTAAAAGACTAGAGAGAAAGGGCGGCAACATGACTACTAATGACAAGAAGATAGGCTACAGTGAAGCGCTTGGCGGCTACGGCGTCCCGGCGCAGGTCGAAATCACCGGGGATGCGGGCGGGACAGGCAAATCCGCGAAGCCGCGCAGGGGCAAGGGATTGGTATTCAGGCCAAAGCCAAGGAATATCGTCGCCATCGCCGCGATAGCCGTAGCGGTGGCCATGGCTATCCTGTTCCTGGCCGGCGCGTTCGACACCTTGCGGTATGCGGGCAGTATTGACAACGTCAGGACGGAGGCACAGCAGGTGAACGGCGTGGACGCCACGATCTATCGCCCCATTATCGCCGAGGACGTGGGCTGGAATGACGCAAGCAAGAATAAACGCGACGGCATCGCCAGGTACTCTGTGAAAAAAGTATTGGCGGATGAGATTGGCGCCGGGCAGGAGGGGATATTCAGTATTCTCGGGCAGACGAGCGACGGCCAGCCGGCCTTTTTCTATTCGCCAAACGCGGATACCATACAGGTATTTGTAAACGGGGCTGTGGAAGACGCCATACCTTTGGAGTAGTTTGGTGTCGTTTTGCGAAAAGTCCTGCGAGAAAAATCACATGAAGCCATAACATCGCTCCTCCCCATCGTGGTGATCGTGCTCGTCCTGAACTTCACGATCACACCGATGCCGTTCGCCGTGAGGGGGCTCTTCATCGGCGGCGCGCTGCTGCTCGTGCTCGGCATGAGCCTGTTCACGATGGGCGCCGACATGGCCATGATGCCGATCGGCGAGCACCTCGGCCAATACCTCACGAAATCCCGCAAGCTGTGGCTCATCGTCATCGCCTCGCTCGTCATGGGCACGATGGTGACGATAGCCGAGCCGGATCTGCAGATACTCTCGCGCCAGGTGCCGGGGGTGCCGCCCACGACGCTGACGATATTCGTGGCCGTCGGGCTCGGCGTGTTCCTCGTCATAGCCATGCTGCGCATCATGTTCCGGTGGAATATGTCGTATCTGCTTTCCGGGCTGTACATCGGCGTGCTCGTACTCGGCATATTCGTGCCCAAGGAATACCTTGCCGTATCGTTCGACGCGGGCGGCGTCACGACGGGGCCCTTCGCGATACCGTTCATCCTCGCGCTCGGCGTAGGCGTCGCCGCCGTCCGGGGCGGCAAATCAACGATGTACGACAGCTTCGGGCTCGCCGCGCTCTGCAGCATAGGCCCCATATACGCCGTCATGATACTCGGCTTCAACTTCCCCGCCGTGAACTCCACGCTCGGCGCGGCCGAAGTGGACGATATATCGACCATCGGACAGCTCATCGGCGTGTTCCTCGAGGAGCTGCCCACGTACGCCCACGAGATCGCGCTCGCGGTCGCGCCGCTCATCGGCGTATTCCTGCTGTTCCAGTTTTTCGCGCTGCGCCTGCCGTTCAGACATCTTATGCGCATAGGCATCGGCCTCGTCTACACATTCCTCGGGCTCACGATATTCCTGACGGGGGTCGGCGTCGGCTTCCTGCCGGCCGGGACATTCATCGGGAAATTCGTCGGAGCGCTCGATTACAACTGGATACTCATACCGCTCGGCGTGCTCATGGGGTTTTTCATCGTGCTCGCCGAGCCCGCCGTCCATGTCCTCGTGGACTCAGTCGAGGACATGACGGGCGGCGCGATCGCGAAACGCACGATGCTGAGGGCGTTCTCGATCAGCGTCGGCATATCCGTCGGGCTCGCGATGCTGCGCGTCGTCACGGGGGTCAGCATCTGGTGGGTGCTCCTGCCCGGCTACGGCCTCGCCATCGCGCTGTCCTTCTTCGTGCCCAAGGTGTTCACGGCCGTCGCCTTCGACTCGGGCGCCGTCGCGTCCGGCCCCATGACGGCCACATTCCTGCTGCCGTTCACGATGGGCGCGTGCGCGGCCGTCGGCGGCAACATCATGATGGACGCGTTCGGCGTCGTCGCGATGGTCGCCATGACTCCGCTGTTCACGGTGCAGATCATCGGCCTCATGTACGACCGCCGCATGAAGGCGACGAAGGCCGAGGAGCAGGAGGAGATGGGCACGCTCGCCGAGCACATGGAGGACGCGGAGTTCGTCGACTGGGGCGTCCTGCCGATAGACGCCGGCCTGCGCGCGGACGAGAACGTGCAGGACGACTACGTGCAGGACAGCTACGCGCAGGAAGCGGACATGGACTTCGTCGCGAGCCCCGAGTGGGTGCAGGCCGTGCACACGGAAGAGCGGCACGAGCAGGTGAAGATGGACAACAACTACATCGACTTCGACGAATGCGAGGCGGGATGACGTCGGGACGACGGCGGGCTTTTTTGTAATAGTAACGGTGAATTTTTTGTAATAATAACGGAGCGGTTTTTGTAAAAATAATGGAGCGGGCCTATGGCTGAAAAGTTGAAAGACAGATACGGCAACGAGTTTGAGAGGTTGAAGCTGATGATCACCATCGTCACGCGCGAGCAGGGCAATCGCGTCGTGAAGGAGCTGCGCGACCTCGGCGTCACATTCAACATGGAGTCCATCGCCTACGCGGCGGTCGGCTCAGACCTCGCGGAGATCTTCGGCCTCACGGGTAGCGACTGCGACATCGTGTTCAGCGTCGTCACGGACTCAAAGGCCAAGGCAGCCATGTCGATGGTCGAATACAAATTTTCGCTCGACGACCCCGGGACGGGGCTCGCGTTCTGCGTGCCGCTCACAGGCGTCGGCGGCCCCCTGTCGCTGAAGTATATCTCGGGCCTCGACACAAAGAAGACCGAGCGGCCCGCGGCCAAAGAACCCACCGAAGAACGGGGCGAAGAGTAAAATGTTACGGCTACGGCCCAATGTTAAATCGAAACTACTCAACGGTCGCGATAGTTTTGATGGAGTTCGGGTCCAAATCCGATTTTGGCTCCCCGGAGCGTACTCAGAGTACGTGAGGAAGCCAAAATCGGATTTGGGTCCCGAAATACGCAAAAATAGCGTGACCGTTTAGTAGTTACCTTAGAGAGGTAGGGAAATGGCTGATTATAGCAATACGGAATATTGTCTGATACTGACTATCGTGAACAGGGGGTACGCGGAGCTTGTGATGGATGCGGCGCGCGACGCCGGCGCGCGCGGCGGCACCGTGCTGTACGCGCGGGGAACGGGCATACACGCCACGGAAAAATTCATGAACATCGACATACAGCCCGAGAAGGAGATCGTCCTGACGATCGTGGGCCGCTCGTCGGTCAGGAGGATCATGCACGACATACTCGAGGCCGGCGGCCTCCGTACGAAAGCGCGCGGCATCAGCTTCACGCTGCCCGTCACGGACTTAGTCGGCTTCGCGGACGATAATTCGGGCGGCGACGCCATAGAGATATTCGAAGACGAGCAGTATCTTATATCCGATAGGTAGCCACCTTATAAAAACTCCGACAAAACTTCTCCTATCGGTTCATGTATCACGAGATCGGCTTTGCTGTCGTAGCCTGTCGCCGACTTGTTGATGAGCACGAGCGAATTCCCGTGGAAGTAATTGAGATAGCCCGCGGCCGGGTAGACGACTAAGGACGTGCCGCCGACTATGAGCGTGTCCGCGGTCGCTATCGCCTGCGCCGCGCCCGAGACGACCTCGTCGTCGAGCGGCTCCTCGTACAGCACCACGTCCGGCCGCACCATACCGCCGCACACGTTGCAGCGGGGAACGGACGTCTGCTTGCCGCCACTGTCCGCGCAGTTCGCGGGATCGAGGATATAGCCCAGATCGAAGCGCGCGCCGCAGGCCATGCAGTAGTTGCGGTGCACGGAGCCGTGGAGCTCGTACACGCGCTTTGACCCGGCCGCCTGATGGAGCCCGTCGATGTTCTGCGTCACGACGGCGCTGAGCTTGCCGTCCGATTCGAGCTTCGCGAGCGCCTTGTGCGCGTTGTTCGGCTGCGCGTCCGGGAAGACCATGTTCCCCTTGTAGTACGAGAAAAAGAGCTCGGGGTCGGCCATGAACGAGGAGTGCGAAATGATCGACTCCGGAGAACGGCCATACTCCTGCTTCGCCTTGTAGAGCCCCGCCTCCGACCTGAAATCCGGGATCCCGCTCTCGGTGGAAACCCCCGCGCCGCCGAAAAAGACGATATTCTCAGCCCTGTCCAAAATCCCACGTAACTTTGCCATAACGCCCTCCTTTATCTTCGCAGTGTATTCCGTATGGATTCCGGGACAAGGCAGAGGTACAGGAGCTTTAGCTCCGTCGTACCTCGCACATCGAGGAGTGCAGCGCTTTAGCGCGTGGCACTCTACCGTGCCCGGAATGACGGCAGTTCTTCCTATGACCTCTGAATAGCCACACAATTACACTATATTCTTTATCCTGACAATATATTTTTCGACCAACTTGATGGGATTGTAGGAGAGCTTCGCCTTGCGCAGGCCCGCTATGCCCATGTCCTCCTCGCGGTTGATGCGCTTCACGTGCGACGCCATGTGCCGGCAAAACTCGTTGTTGATCGCCTGATACAGGCCCCTGTACTCCACGTTCGCCTTCTCGACGTGAACCGTCACCGTCTTGCTCCCGAGCTGCCCGCCTATGGATATGGCCTCCACCTTGCCGCCGATGCGGATGACGCCCGCGAGATAGCCCACGTCGTCCAAATGCGTCAGCACGTCGGCCATGGCCTCCTTCTCCATCTCGAGCAGCTCCTTCTCGTGCCCCTCGGGCAGGGCCTTGCGCTCGTTGAACTCGTCGATGAATGCCATGACCTCGTCCGCCATGTCCACGGTCATGCGCTCGTACACGTAGTCGTAATGATTGAGAAAGTAATTCAAGTGGTTGCGTTTGCCGTGAAATTTCTTGCCTTTCAGCTCGATGAGCTCCTTCGTGTCGTACACGTAGTCGAAGTTTGGCCGGTCAGCCTCAAAGGAAAGGGCGCCGGGCAGGAGCTTGGAAAATATCTCGACCATGTGGAACGGGACGAGCATCATGACGAAATCCGCGCCCTTGGCCTCAAACTCCCCCTTCGCGGCGGCGATGGTGGCGCGCAGCTTCTCCGCGTCGTACGCGCCCGTCTTAGTGAGCGGCGGGAACATGAAGCTCAGCCCCATCTCCTCCTCGAGGTTGTCGGCCGCGGCGACGCAGAGGTAGTCGCCGATCACCTTCCAGCTGAACTGGTTGATCCCCTTCCACATATACAGCGAGGAATACGAGAGCCCCGACGTCTTGTACTCGAAGCCGCGCAGATACTCCTCGAGCAGAGGTCGGTCTTCCAACGTGATTCTCTCATCAAATATATACAAAGCGCCCCCGTTCAGTAGTTTCGATTATACCTTTATACATCGGCGATTCCGCTTGCTCTCACCTTATCAAGCAGCGGATAGCTTGTCAGGTCGAAGTGCATTGGCGTGATCGTTGCGTAGCCGTGCTGCGCCGCTCCTACGTCGTTTGAGTCGGCGTCGAGTTCGTCGTAGTGTATCGGGTCGCCGCCGTAGCTGAGCGTCAGACGCCCGTCCTTGTCCGTGCTTCTCACGTTCCATGTGTGGTATTCGCGCATGCCGAGCCCCGTCACCTTGACGCCCTTCACCTCGCCTGGCGGCAGGTCGGGCGTGTTGATGTTCAGCACTATCCTGTCGTCTATCCCGCGCATATCCAGCAGGGACGCGCGGAGCGCGAGCTCCGAGGCGAGCTCGTAGTGCCTTGGCGCGAGCGCGCTGACGGACACGGCCACGGACGGCAGCCCGCACAGCGAGCCCTCGAGCGCGGCCGAAACCGTGCCTGAGTACAGCGTATCCGTGCCTAGATTGCTTCCGCTGTTGATACCGGAAAACACGGCGTCTATGGCCACCCCTTCGTTTGCGAGCAGGTCGAGCCCCATCTTCACGCAGTCGGCCGGCGTGCCGCTCATCATGTACGACAGCTTCGCGAAGGGCACGTCCGCTTCTGTGACGACTACGGATGTCGAGATCGTGATGCCGTGGCCCGTGCCGCTACGCTCCTTATCGGGCGCGCATACGTATACGTCATGCGAGCGGGCGAGCGCCTCCGCAAGCGTACGCAAGCCCCGGGAGTCGATACCGTCGTCGTTCGAAAGTAGTATATTCAATAGCCGGACCGCCTTTCCCTCGCGCGAGTCATCTTACCAACGCGGAAATCTGGCGAAAAGCCTGATGCCCCGAGCCCTTCATGAGATCAAACAGCAGAGCCTCCGTCGTAGTGACCGTGATCCCCTCATGCGCCATGCGCGAACAGGCAAGCTCATGATCGAGGGCCCGCCGCGACGCCGTAGCGTCAGCCGCCACCCTCACGGTGTAGCCGAGCGCGTAAAGATCCTGCGCCGACTGCATCACGCAGACGTGCGACTCTACGCCGCATACGATCACCTCGCGGCGTTTCAGGCTTTCCAAAGCGCCCACGAAGGCTGGCTCGTCCATGGCGCTGAACGTGTCCTTCTCTATATACGAGAAAGCCACCTCCCCGCGCGGCGCCGTGAGCTGATCGTCTATGGCGTACCTGACGTTTTCGTCGGCGCCCCGCGCGGACTCCACGTAGGCGCGCCTGACGGGCTCGATAGTCTGCCCGAGCCCCTTCGTATACTGCTGGGTGAAAAGCACAGGGATGTTCAAAAGAGCGCAGCCGCCCACGAGCACCTCGACGCGCCGGATGAGATGGTGCATCTCATGCATCGCGGGCGTGAGCTTTTCCTGCATATCTATGACGATGAGCGCGGCGTTGGACGCCGCGGATCGGAGACTGTTTTCCGGCATAGGACTCCTCCTTGAGGCACATTGCGTGAGATTGCGGGTCAAGCCCGCAATGACAAGGTTGATGCCCACAATGATATATGGCGAGGGAACAACAACCTTCATCCCATTATAACACAAACAGAAAAGCGGCTTTTGGCCGCCTTTCTGTTTCTTATCGTTTTGTCGGTTGCGTTTTGTCTATGCAACCATCCTTAGTCTGTGATCTGCGATTAGCTTGCCCTTGTGGTCTTGGACTTGACCGTCTTGGCTTTGTAGCTTGCCTGTGTGCCTGTGACACTCACGCTGATCCTCTTGTCGACGTCGGCCTCAGCTATCTTGTAGCTTGACTTCGTCGCGCCCTTGATGGCCTTGCCGTTGCGCAGCCACTGGTACTTGTACTTGGCGCCTGAAACCTGGGCGTTCTTGATGGACGCCTTGACCTTGCTGCCCTCGCTGAACGTACCGGTCACGGCTACGTCAAAGCCGACTGTGCCGTAGATATTGCCGGGCGCCGCAGTCCATTCGTCGGCTACCGTCTGATACTTCTTGAACGTCGCGACGGAGAGCACCCAGAGGTTCTTGTTCGCGTAGCTCTTGCCTACCGTGTACGCGGCCTTCCTCGCCACGATCTTCTTGCCGTCTGTCCAGTAGTACTTGTAGCTCGCCGGCGCCTGTCCGAAGCCGCGATCATTGACGCGCGTCACAGCCGTCAGCTTGCTGCCCTTGGCCTTCTTGCCGGAAACGTCAACGCGGTAACTCGGCGTTTTGGGATTGGCCAGCGCGCTCTTGAAGTTGGCTTTCGTCGTATGGCCGTTCTTCACAGCGACGACCTTGACCTGCCCGCCGGACTCCACATAGTAGACGCCCGTGGCTAGATTCTCGATCGAATAGGCGAGAGCTTCTTTCCAGTACGCATACGCATCCACAATCTGCACATAGGCGCGCTGCTGCTTGTAGTATAGGAATGTTCCCGTCGTAGGATTGAGATACCTCACACCGAGGGCATGAGTAGTGAGCGGCGCGTTACCATAGAGAGGAGGCACCGTCCATTTATCATAGATCGGAATCGCGTCCCAGTCGGCCTGGCTGATAGTCCCAAAGCTGTTCCACTGGAAGTACCTATCGTCCGCTATACCGGCGGGATCCTCATAAATCCCACCTTTGAGGAATGCGGGCAACGCGTCATACGCAGCCTTTGTGACCTCGACAAAGTTATTCTTGTAGTACTTGCCCCATTTCGCCTCTATATCCCAGAAGTCCGCTGCATCTTTATCAGCATTTAGTGCTACGAACTCCGATGCAGAGATTTCCGTATGCCCTGTCAGAGTTTGGTCAACCATGATTGCATTTCCGGCTATAGCGGTCGGCGTTGGAGCATAGGAGGTCTGAGTCGGACCTACGCCATCATAAGCGTATACCGCATCACCATTATATTTGTTGTTCCTCGTGTATGACGACTTGAATGCAAGATACTGTTCTTCACTCGCCTGAGCATAGGTAGGAAATCCGCGGAACTCGAAATTATACTGATAATAATCACTACCATATGTGGTCGTATAATAACCATCCTTAACCTTAATGCTGTTATAAGTGTTTACATCAATTTGCGAATAATTCGTCGTATAATACTTTTGCTCGCCATAGGTGTAACCATTAGCCGTATTCTTGTCGACAACCGTCGTCGTCAACTCCAAGGGAATGCTGAACCCTGCCGCCGTTGCAACAGGAAGAGCCTCGTAATACTCCTTCGTGGTTTGAACCCAGTTGTACAGGTAGTATCGGTAGTCATTCTCCTTGGGGCCTACCCACGCTTTTACCGCCGTCGGCCTATCATTTTCATCTAATTCGTATATGGGATATTTTTCGCCAGTTAGATTTGTCGGCTTCAGGAAATCGGGCGCTGCGTCGTACTCCGCCTTTGAAACCGATTTTACCGCTCTGTAGCCATTGTAAATTTTATTATTTAGCGGATCAGCTTGCTGATACTCCAAGAACCTCGCGTCAGAACCTTCAACAGAATCTATGGTGTATGTGTCCAAACCATTGATATTGAAGAGTGAAAGGTAGTCCGCCATCGTCGCCGGCTTGGAATCGTCGACCACTTTACGCGTGACCTTGACGTCAGACTTATTATTCTCGAAAGCCGAATATTCTTCGAACGTGGCCGGTACGATATCGCGCTGCTCGGCTTTGAAGGAGTAGTGGTCGCCTGTGACGCCTTCCACCCACACGTCCGCGGTATTCGTGCCTGAGATCGTACCCGAGATCTTGCCGGTGCTCTTCGTGAGCTTGATCGTGCCGACTGTCCTGTCGGACTTTCCGACCAAGATCTTCTTCACGTTCTTCGGATTGCCTGTGACGCCGTAGGAATCGTAGAAGTTGTAGAAGTCTTTATCTGAACCAAAGAATTCTTTGTAGCTCTTGTTAACATCGCTCAAGTCGTCGTTGTAGGCATTCTTATATCCTCCGAACCACTGCGTCTGGAAGTACCTGCCGTCCGATGCGATGAGATCGCCGTTCCCCTTCTCCTTGTTGTCCTGATACTTACCGGACCCCTTGAAGATCAGCCTCTGACCTGCGAGAGCCGGGAAGATGTAAGTCCCTGTCGCAGAATCATTGAAAATAGGCGCTTCACTATAATTTCCATCGCTGTAGACCTCCGCTGTGGCACTCAATGCGGGAACCTTCGCAAAGTCCGCGGCGGCGCCGGAGTTGCCCAGAACCACGAAAGCTTCGCCGAGCGTATCGGTCGTGGTCGGCGTATCTTCAGATGTGCCTGGAGTCACCTTCAGCTTTACGAACGCGGCCTCTTTCAGAGTGAGCGATTTCGAACCTGTCCCAAGCGTGAACGTCCAGATGTTCGTATTGTAGTCGGCATAATCGTCTATGTCGCCAAAGTAGCCGCCGAGAACCTGCGAGGGGATCTTGCCGTACTCGTCCTTCGTTCGGGCGTCGTTGTTGTACTTTATCGTCGCGGGCATGCCCTTGTACTTCGAGTCATAGTAGAAATTGAATGTGTTCTTCTCGTACTTGGCCCAACTTCTCATCTGCACATCATAGTCGTAGTATGCGTTGATCTGATCCCGTTTAAGATCGAAAGCCGCATCTGTGGTTATGAGGGCGTTCAAGGCAGCTGCCCTTGCAGTCTGACTCTGCTGGATCGCCAAATCGCGCGCGTCCTCATCATAAAGGTAATCCCACGATACCAACGTCCATGTGTCGTTGCCTTTGTTATAAACGTAGAGCTCAGCCGAGTCGTACGCATACGAGTACAGCGGCTGTCCATCTACGGGATTCGTACGCAATGTATTCGCGTAAGGCGCGTAGATCGAACCCGGCGTGATTATCACATGCTCATACCCTTCGGGCAAGTTCGCGTTGGGCCTCCAATAGTGGTCGCCATATTTCCAGTATTGCTGATACTGGGTCGTCTTCGCGCCTTTCAGAGCCACAGTCAGAAGACTGTCGTTCTGTACGGCGTAGACTTCGCCGTCTGACTGCCCGGTCGTGGGCGGCAGGAACATCCCTAATGAGAGCACAAGAGCCGCGATCAGAATCGCGGACAGCACCCTGAGTTTCTTTTTATCCATTATAAATTGCATAACATTTTCCCTTCTCCCACAAGCGGGATCGAACACGATAAGCGGATACTGATAAATTATATTACAAACCTACACTTTTGGCAAGCCTAATTTTCAGGTTTTTTTAAGGTTGATGTTTTATGGTGGCCTTATCATTCTCTATCCCTCTCCTGCGGCTACGCCGCGTCTGGGCCGGATATCAGCCAGTCGAAGCTAAAATCACCTTTTTCACTCAGCGGATCGCCTTCAGGATCGTAAAGCGTGCTCACGTCCACCTTGCCCGCGATGCCGGGGAAGTACGCGCCGCTGCTGTATTGCCACATATCGCAGGGGTAGTCGGGCGTATTGGCGTTCGCGCCTATCGTCCCGTTGTTCGGCGTGTTGTAGCGCGGTATCCACACGAAGTCGGGCGTCGCGCCGTTGTCCGGGTCTGTATCGAGATTGAGGTTGAGCTTGTTGTACAGGTGGTGGCCTACGTAGACGCCGACCTTCAGGCGGGATATGCCGTCTTTCGCGGCGAGCTCGCGCAGCCTGCTGATGTAGGCTTCGGTGTGCGCGCGCTTGATGTACGACGACTCCACGTCTAAGACGAAGAACAGCGGCGTACGGCCGCCCGCGGTCGCCTGCTTGTAAAACGCGTTCGCTTCCTTTATAGCGGCGCCTTTGCTCTTGTACAGCGCGAAGGAGTACGCGCCGTACGGCACTCCGTAGGCCGTGCAGTTGTCGGCGTATGTCTTGTACATGGGCTCGTAGCTCGCGTCCGCGCCGTAGGTGACGCGCAGTATCGCGAGGTCGAAGGCGCGGGACGCCTGGGACCAGTCTATGTCTTTCTGCCACTTTGACAGATCCACGATGGTAGGCTCGTCGGAGACCGTCACTTTGATGCTGGCGCTGACGCCGGCCGCGTCCGTGGCCGTGATCGTGACCGTACCGGACTTGGCGGAGCCGCCGCCGCTACGGAAAGCGGCTTGGACGTATCCGTCCGGCGTGACGCTCGCTATGCCGTCGTTGCTCGAGGCGTATATGAGCCCGTCGTCGCTGCTGAGCCCGTAGTCCGTGAACTTGGGCTTGAAGCGCTCACCGGGCGTGATGCGTACGCTATCGGCTTCGATCTTGGCGCCCTGCACCGTGATCTCCGCGCTCGCCTGTATACCGCTCCCGGCCGCGCGGGCCGTGATGCTGGCTGTGCCGGCCCTGATGGCCGTCACTTTGCCTTTTTCTGTGACGGTCGCGACTTTCTCGTTCGAGCTCGACCAGACTATCACGTCATTCGTGGGGGATGCCGGGTCTCCCGAGTCGATGTAGGCCTTTAGCGTCTTGGTGTTCGAGCTCTGCATGGTCGCGCTGACGGGATCCACGGCTATGGCGGTCGCCGCGACGAGCGGGACCACTTTGATCTTTGTCGTGGCTTTCTTTCCGCTTGAGGTCGTGGCCGTGATCTTGACCGTGCCCTTCTTCTTCGCCGTGATGTACCCGGCGGCGTCCACGGTGGCTATCTTCTTGTTGGAGGACGTCCATTTGACGGTGGACGTCGATTTGTCAGGCGTCGTCTTTGCGCTCAGCCGTATCACCTGCCCGGCGACCATTTCGTCGGTCTTGGGGAGCGTGATCTTTTTGGCCGGCGCGCTCTTCTTGACGACCTTGACCTGTATGGTGTCAACCTTGCCTTTCTTCGTGGTCACGGTGACGGTGGTCGTGCCGGTCTTGAGGGCTTTGAGCTTGCCCTTGCTGTTGATCGTCGCCACGCTCTTCTTTGAAGATTTGTATGACTTGACCTTGTCTCCCTTGCCGGGATACTTACCGGTGATTTTGAGCGTGTCGCCCTTCGCCACATATACGGTGTTGACCTTCGCCATCGGGGCAGTCGCCGAAAAAGCGGGCGCAGCCACACCCTTTGACGCCGCGAACACGGTCTGCGGCGTGATGACAAGCATGGCTATAAAGATGGTAGCTATAACGAATCTGAAATTTCTCTTCTTATTCATAGTTCGCATTTTAACATAAAAAGTGGCTATTATGTGTCTATAATAAATCAGAAAAATGAATTTTTCGTGATTTATCTTTCTTATTTTAAGATTCGTTTAATGTTCAGTATGCGGGACGGGCCTCTTCACTCGGCCCGCGCGGAGGCGCTCTCCCTGTTCAGTATGCCTTTGCCGCCTTGGTAGGTTGCGAGGAAGTAGCCTCCGTACACTACTATGAATATGGCGGTGACGAGCAGGCTGCCCGCGAGCGTGTCGCCTTTGTCGAAGGCGAGGATGAGGCGGCTTGCTACGAGGACGCCGACTATGGCGTGTATGACAGCGAGCAGCATCGGCGCGCCGAAGTAAATGAGGTTTTGCGCGAATATCGAGCGGTGCAGCATCTTCTCGTCCGTGCCGAGCTTGCGGAGCAGGTCGTATCTGCCTATGTTGTCGCTGACCTCGGACAGCTGCCCTATGGCGAGCACGGCCGCGGCTGCTATAAGGAATATGATGCCGAGGTATATCGCAATGTAGGTGACTAAGGTGGTCGCGGAGCTCGTGAGGGCGCGCACGTCGGTCGCCGTCTCCGTGGACAGCCACACGCCCTCTGCGCCGGAAGCCTTGAGCGCCTCGGCCGCGTCTGTGAGCAGCCCGTCGTATGTGGCCGTCTGCTCACCCGAGCCCTGATAGTCGATGTTCAGCACGTCGCGCGCCGGCGGCAGGCCCTTTATCAGCGAGTCCGCTACGATGAGAGTCAGGTTGTAGTCCTCGTTGCGCGAGACCTCGAGCGTATGGTCGTACAGGTCATCCGGCGTCGTCTCAAGCTGCGTACCGTTAATTATTATTCCCTTATTCTCTTCCATATAAGAGCGTATGGCGTCGCGGTACTCCGCGTTTGATATGGCGGAGTTCACCGCGTACCCGCCCTTGCTTAGCTCGATGGGCTCTTTGCCCTCCTCCCTCAGCAGGCTGTTGTAGTCCGACAGCTTCAGCACGTAGGTGTTCGCTTCGATCCGATCCGCAAAGTTGTTCTGCACCACGGTCAGGGGTATCGTCACGCCGGCGTCGTAGTAGCGCGTCTCGATGTAGCCCTTCGCGAAGGAGCCCATGGGCGCCGCGGACGCGTCTATGCTCTCCGCGAGGTCGAGGCCTTTGTAGCCGGCGGAGGTATCGCCGTCCTTTACCTCGTCTGACCGCGTCACTATCGTCGCGTCGAACGGAGTGTTCTTGTTCATGTTTCGCGCGATGTCCGAGGAGAGGCCCAGCCCGGAGGACAGGGTGCAGACGGAGACGAACAGCATGAGGCACACGACCGTCATCGACACGTACGTCGTGTTGATCTTGCTGCCGATCTGCCTCAATATGAACATATTCAGGCCTTTCAGGTAGACGTTCTTGTTGCGCTGTATTATTTTAATAAAAAATCCGGACAGTGAGAAGAAGAACAGGAAGGTCCCGGCTATGGCGATGGCGACTATAAGAGGGAGCTTGTCGCCGCCTATCAGTTCCGAGACCTCGCTTGTGAGGGCCGTCCGGTACGCGTAGAACAGGCATCCGGCCGCTACGATGAATAAGGCGACGGACAGCGCTAAGCGCGGCGTCTTGAAGCGTTCGTTCTTTTTGCTCGCGTATATGAGGTCTATCAGCTTTTGCTTGTTCATCATGATCGTATTGAAGACGAGGACGAACAGGAAGATGAGGCCGAAGTAGACGGCGGTCTTTATGATGGCGTCCGGCGCGACGACGAAGCGGAACAGCAGGGGCACGTTCATGAGCTTCGACGTCAGCACGGCCATGCCCTGCGAGAGCAGTACGCCGACCGCGAGCCCTGTGATGAGCGACAATATCCCCACGAAGACGGTTTCAGCGATGAGGATGCGGGACATCGCGCCTTTTTCCATGCCGAGCAGCATGTAGACGCCGAACTCTTTTTTCCTGCGGCGGATCATGAAGCGGTTGGCGTAGAGTATGAGGAAGCCGAGGATGACGGAGACGAACACGGAGATGCCGGCGAGGATGTTTGACAGCTCCCTGAACAGCGCGGCCTGGCTGTCGCTGATGCGCATGACGGCCTCTTGGCTGCCGAGGGCGTTGAATATGTAAAAGACGCACACGCCGAATGTCAGCGTGAGGAAGTAGATGGTGTAGTCGCGCAGGCTCTTGCGGACGTTGCGCAGGGCGAGTTTAGCAGTTGTCATACTATGTTACCTCCAAGCGGCGGGGCGTCGAGGACGCCGCCCCCTACGAGCGGCGGGGCGTCGAGGACGCCGCCCCTTACGAGCGGCGGGGCGTCGAGGACGCCGCCCCATATGAGCGGCGGGGCGTCGAGGACGCCGCCCCTTACGAGCAGCGGGGCGTCGAGGACGCCGCCCCCTACTTTCGATGTGGGTGTGTCAGGCTTCATACACGTCGCCTCCGAGTAGACTTACTACTTCTATGATCTTGTCGAAGAATAGCTTGCGGGCTTCCGCTCCCCGCACGAGCTGGTTGAACAGCCTGCCGTCGCGGATGAATAGTATGCGGTCGCAGTAGCTGGCCGAGAACGCGTCGTGCGTCACGACGAGGATCGTCGCGCCGCGCTCGCGCACGAGCTTCCTGAGGCTCTCCATGAGCGCCCTCGCTGATTTGGAGTCGAGCGCCCCTGTGGGCTCGTCGGCGAGCACGAGCGAGGGGTTCGTGACGATGGCGCGCGCGCCGGCGACGCGCTGCCTTTGGCCGCCGGACATCTGGGAGGGGTATTTGCGCAGGACTTCCGTGATGCCGAGGATGCCCGCGACCTCCGTGACCCTCGCGTCGATCTCCCCCGGGGGGCGTTTCAGGATGGTCAGGGCGAGGGCGATGTTCTCGTAGGCCGTCAGGGTGTCGAGCAGGTTGAAATCCTGAAAGATGAATCCGAGCTCGTTGCGCCGGAATCCTGCCAAGTGCCCCGGCTTCATCGAGGTGATGTCCGTGCCGTCTATCATGATGCGCCCGGCGGTGACGGTGTCTATCGTGGAGACGCAGTTGAGCAGGGTGGTCTTGCCGCTGCCGGAGGCGCCCATGACGCCGACGAACTCGCCGGCGTCGATCTCAAAGCTGATGCCGTCCAAGGCTTTCGTGAGGTTGCCTCTGTTGCCGTAATATTTTTCGACATTCTCTGTTTGTAATATCGGTGTCATGATGGTATGCTCTCTCCTTCCGGGCTGTGGCGCGTGAAAACGATTTCTTTCGCGAGTATAATTATAGAGTGGCGGGCGACGCCGCTCCATCGAAGAATATTACGTCGGGCTTACATTATTGTAAGGGTGGGTGTGGGACTCGACGTCCTGTATGCATAGCCAGAAATAACGTAATCAAATTGTGACCCGCTTCTTGCTGACTGCATGGTATACTGATTGGGCTATGAGCAAGAAGCGAGTGACAAAATCATCAAAAGCTAAAGTCACCATTCCCGGGGATCTCGACAACTTTCCGGAGCGGCATGAAGTAGATGCCGCGTGGATACTTGCGAGGCACTATGATTGTGAGGTTTCTTTTCTGAAAGCGACTGACAGCTATAAGATCAAATCTCCTGACATTAGCATAAACCAAATCCCATGGGAAATTAAGAGCCCACAAGGGAAATCAAAATACACTGTCCGACGGCAACTTGGCAGGGCTTCAAAACAATCCAAATATATTGTATTCGACGGGCGACGGACATCACTGCCCGATAATGTTCTCGTAAGCCGCATACGTGACGAATGGAAAGAAAGACGCTCAATCAAGCGAATTATTTTTATTAATAAATCTGCTGAAGTTCTTGAAATTCTACGTTAAGTACGGTATATTATTGGTGTAGGGAGACCGGGCAGTGGGCTTATGGTGTTGCTCGCAACACTCTTACAGTCAAAGGAGTACCCTGCAAAGATCATAAAACATCCGGTGGGAAACTGCCGGATGTTCGTATGATTAAACAGGTTATCCCGTTAATATTATTTCAGTAATGAGGGTGTAAGGCCGCATATGCTCAAAGGGACGGTGACTATGGCGCATGGTAGCGGGGGGATGGAGTCCTCCTTGCTTATGCGTGAGATATTTGGGAGGCGTTTTGCTAACGCTACGCTTGACCGGCTTGAGGACGCGGCGGTGCTTGCTCCGGCTCGCGGCGGCGGGCGCGTCGTCGTCAGTACGGACTCTTTTGTCGTGACGCCTCTCGTGTTCGCGGGCGGCGATATAGGGAAGCTGGCCGTCTGCGGCACGGTGAACGACGTGCTCATGATGGGCGCCGTTCCCACATACCTGACCTGCGGGTTCATTCTTGAGGAGGGCCTTGAGCTCGCGACGCTCGACATGGTCGCGGCGTCTATGGCGCGGGAGTCGGACGCGGCGGGGGTGACAATCGTCGCGGGCGACACGAAGGTGATAGAGCGCCGCGCAAGGCAAGGGGACGGTTCATACGTCTCGCCGGAGCGCCGCGCGGGCGCCGAAGACGCGACATCCGCGCCGGGGCTGTTCGTCAACACGACGGGCATAGGGTATCTCAGGGAGGGTATCGCGTCGGGAAGCGTCGCCGCGCCCGCCGCTATGGCCGCGCGCGCGGGGGACGCGGTGATCGTGAGCGGCAATCTCGGCGACCATCACGCCTGTATACTGTCCGCGAGGCTCGGCGTTGAGAACGGCATAGAGAGCGACTGCGCGTCGCTCGTGGGCGTGGTGGACGCGCTCTACGAATCGGGATCCCGGGTCCACGCCATGCGCGACGTGACGCGCGGCGGGCTCGCCACGGTGCTGGGCGAGATAGCGGCGTCATCGGGGGCGCTCATCGAGCTTGACGAGCGGAGCATACCTGTGTCGGATGAGGTCAGGGCTTTCTGCGGCGTCATGGGGCTCGACCCGCTCTACATGGGGAACGAGGGGAAGATGGCGGCCTTAGTCGACGGCGAGGACGCGGACGGCGCGCTCGCCGCGATCAGGTCGACCGAGCAGGGTCGGGACGCGTGTATCGTCGGCCGCGTTGCGCAGGGAGACACGGGCGCGCCGGGGCTTGTCATGAGGACGCGCGTCGGCGGCGTGCGGCGGGTGTCGGTATTGCGGGGCGAGGGGTTGCCTCGCATCTGTTGAATTGGTGTACATGCGGGGCGATTGCCATTGACCCCTACGGTTTTGTAATGTGCGGGGCGATTGCCATTGACCCCCCTCAGACTGTCCGAAAACACTATCGTCATGCCGGACCTGATCCGGCATCCATTGAAAATCAATGCCTTTTACGGATGGATTCCGGGACAAGCCCGGAATGACGATACTTTTCGGA
>JAISAI010000139.1 GCA_031266795.1 Eubacteriales Family XIII. Incertae Sedis bacterium | reverse complement strand
AAAAATCCTGCGCGAATCGCTTGTCCGCCTTGGCTTTTCGCTTGCGGCTCTTGGTGACCCATCGGAGTTTCGAACTCCGGACACCTTGATTAAAAGTCAAGTGCTCTACCAACTGAGCTAATGGGTCGCGTTCCCACGGCGGATATACCACGAGTCACGAGTGGCTGGGGTAGCAGGACTCGAACCTACGATGACGGAGTCAAAGTCCGTTGCCTTACCGCTTGGCTATACCCCATCGGTTCCAATCGAACGCCCCGCGTACGGCAGAGCTCCCGCTTCCGGTCAGCCTTATTATTCTAACTGAACGCACTTCCGTGTGTCAAGGGCGCGTGTGAATTCCGGCGTTTTGTTGTATACTTATTTAGACATGTCCGAATAATAATATTTTGAGTAAGAGGGAGGCGGCCATGAGTATTAAAGTGAGAAAATATAGTGAATGGAAGGACACGGCGATCATCGTCCACCTCATCACGCAGATGATGGGTAAAGTAAAACTATCGCGCATGGAGTCTCAGCCCGAATGGGCGCACGTCCTGCTGAGCCTTACGTCTGATGGTTTCACTACGGGGCTGATACCTTACGGGGACAAGAGCTTTTCCATCGAGTACAACATACGCGAGAGCAAGCTCGTGACCACGGGCATAGACGGGCGCGAGAGCGGGTTTTCTCTCGGGGGCGACACGCCGGTCAGCGACTATTACCGGGAGTTCAAGCGTATGCTGACGGACGTCATGTGCGAGACAGAGATATACACTATGCCGCAGGAGATGTCCGTCAAGACGCATTTCCACGAGGATCACGAGAAGCGCATGTATGACCCGGACGCGGCGCGGGATTTTTTCCGCGCGAGCGTGTTCGCCTACGAGGGCATATCAAAATTCGTATCGGGCTATCGCGGCAAGAAGCTCATGCCGCAGTATTTTTGGGGCACGTTCGATACGACGGGCGTACTGTTCAGCGGCACGGAACAGCCGTGGCCGGGCGAGGGTATCATCGAGGCGGGCGCGTTCGACGAGCAGATGATGGAGTTCGGGTTCTGGCCCGGCGACGACGCGTTTGACGATCCGGCGTTCTACGTGCTCACGTACCCCTTCCCTCAGAATGACTATACGGACGCGGGCGTACGTCCGGACAAGGCTTGGTTCAGCACGGAGAAGTCGGAGTTTTTCTTCAAGCTCGCGGACGTGCTCGCCGCCGGCGACCCGCAGGCCGCGCTGCACGAGTTCCTGAAATCCGGCTATGGGATTTTCACGCGCGGCGAGGGCTGGGCGCATTCCGAATGGTACGAAAAGCCCCTGCTTTACACGAACGGTAGCAGCAAGCTGAAATGAGAGCGCGAGGGCAGGGCGAGGGCCGCGCGGCGGGGCCCGGGCCATTATTGAGTCATTATTTTGCGTTATTTTTGCGATAACGACGCCTCGCTTGCAAAATTGCGAAGACTGTGGCATAATATCATATAAAACATATATGTTATGCAGGGTTAGCCTATGGGCTGGAAGGACAGGATGATGAAAGAGAAAAAAGAAAAAGCGGTAAAGCGTATCTTGATAATCTTATTGACGTGCGCGATGGCGTTCGCTTTTGCGGCTTGCGGGGGCGGCGCGTCGGACAGCGGCGCCGAATCTACGGACGGAGACGACGTCGCGTCGGCGGACAAGTCGTTTGTCATAGGCATCCCCGGTTCGCTCTCCACGCTCGACGTCAATCAGGAGGCCGGGATACTCAACTACTACAGCAGCGCGATAGTCAACGAGGGGCTCGTGAGCATCGACAACAGCGGTAAGGTGATACCCGCGCTTGCCGAATCGTGGGAGGACGACAACGCCACGGTGTGGAAATTCAAGCTGCGCGGTGACGCGAAATTTTCGGACGGCTCGCCCGTGACGGCTGACGACGTCGTGTGGTCGATAGACCGCGCGAGGGACCCGGAACAGTCGCCGGGCGTGTCTATCTATTTTCCCGACTACGTGCTGAGCGCGGAAAAGACGTCGGACACGGAGATCACCGTCACGCTCGACGGCCCCCACGCCGGATTCATCTGGGCCGTGTCAAACGCGGGCGGCCTGTTCGTCACGCAGAAGGAGTGGGGCGAGGAGGTCACGTTCTCCGGGTCTATAGGCTCGCCGCAGGATCTGCTGCTCGGCAGCGGCCCGTACAAGGTCGTCGAATTTGAGCCGGGCTCCCACGCGACGTTTGAAGCGTCCGATACGTGGTGGGGCGGCGTACCTGAGATAAAGACGATCCGCTTTGACTTCATAGAGGACGACGCCACGAGGCTGCTCGCTTTCACGCAGGGCGACATCGACTTCGCGCTGAACATACCCGTAGACCAGTCGGAGCAGTGGGAAGCGGTGGACGGCTCCACCGTGGAATTCATCGCCGACCGCTCTTATTACGGGCTGACGCTCGATGTTACCGTGAAGCCGTTTGACGACGAGCACGTCCGCAGGGCGGTGTCGTACGCGGTGGACGCGGGGAGCATCGTGGACGGGAGCATACTCAAGGGCCACGCGCAGGTCGCGACGGCCATCACGGCGCCGGAGCAGTTTGCCTCGGTGCTGTCCGAGGAGGAGGCGAACAGCAGGCTCGCGGCTGTCACGCATTACGAATACGACATTCAAAAAGCGAAAGACGAGCTCGCGCTGTCGGGCAGCAAGGACGGGTTTGAAACCACGATATATTATCCCGACGCTTATCCGAACGCGGGCAACGCGTCGCTCGTGATCGCCGAGTCGCTCAAGGAGATCGGCGTCACGCTGAACGTCAAGGAGATACCCCTCGACCAGTGGCTGAACGAGGTCGGCGACGGCAATCAGGGCGTCGCGTGGATGATCTACTTCCCGACGACGGCCGAGCCGGGCGAGGTGGCGGGCTGGCTGCTCGACGCGCAGGGCCCGGGCTTCAACCCCGCGAACTGGACGGACGAGGCGGCCGCCGCGCTGACGGCCCAGATACTCAGCGCGAGCACGCTCGAGGATGAGGTTGACCCGACTATCGAGGGGAACGACATCGCCCAGCAGCAGGCCGTCTACGCGCCCGTGTGGTGGGGACAGTCCGCCGTGGCTTACGGGGAAAAATTATCGGTCAAGGACTACGGGTCATATACGCTGATTTCACAGAATTGGCCGCAGCAGTTCACCGTGAATTAGAATCAGAATCAGAATGAGAATGAG
This sequence comes from Eubacteriales Family XIII. Incertae Sedis bacterium, assembly GCA_031266795.1. Lineage (GTDB taxonomy): Bacteria > Bacillota > Clostridia > Peptostreptococcales > Anaerovoracaceae > JAIRPC01. The sequence continues at coordinate 852 of JAISAI010000139.1, read as the reverse complement.
AGGGACGCCGGTCAGGGAGACGCTCTATCCGTGTCTCCCCGTGGCCGGGGCAGTCGGGGCTTAGTACATGAAGACAGCGGGATTCATAGCGAGGAGGGTAGCCGAGTTTTTCATATCCCTTGCCGTGCTCGCTTTCGTGATTTTCTCCCTGCTCTACATCGCCCCGGGCGACCCCGCGCGGTCGCTCGTGGGTACGAAGAAAGTGACGCCGGAGCTGCTGGCCGAAATACGGGCGCAGTACCACCTCGACGATTCGTTCATAGAACAGTTCGGCCGGTGGATTCGCGGGGCGTTTGAACTGGACTTCGGCGAGTCCATACGCACGGGCTCGGCCGTAACGGATATGGTCGCGCCGCACGCGTCGGTCACATTTCAGCTCGTCCTCATCTCGCTTGTGTTGAGCATCATCCTCGGCGTCGCCGGGGGAGTGGTGTCGGCGCACAGCCGGGGCAAGCTGCGCGACGGAGCGATAAACGTGGTCGCGCTCGTCGGGACAAGCGCTCCGAGCTTTGCCATGGGATTGTTCTTCCTCTATGTGTTCGCGTTCAAGCTCGGCTTGTTTCCGATCTACGGGATAGGCGACGGCTCCTTGCCTGACAACCTGCGGCATCTCGCTCTGCCCGCCGCGACTCTGACATTCGGCATGGGCGCCATGCTACTCAAAATCACGCGGTCCGCCATGCTTCGCGAAACGGACAGCGACTACACGACCTTTCTTCGGGCCCGCGCGGTTCGTCCCTCGCGCATCACCTTCGCGCAGCTGAAGCATGCGTCGGCGCCGATATTCACGAGCACGGGCCTCGTGCTCGCGAACCTCTTCGGCTCCACCGTGCTGATTGAAACGGTATTCGC
>JAISAI010000092.1 GCA_031266795.1 Eubacteriales Family XIII. Incertae Sedis bacterium | reverse complement strand
CCTTACTGCAATATCTCAATACTGAGCCTACTGCGGCTCTCCGTCAGCCCTTTCAGGCTCACATGATAGTCGATGTCGAGCGAACCCTCGCCACCGGCCGTGATGCGGTTGTCGATGTCGTTCGTCAGCACCTCCATCTCGACCGAGCCAAACGGCGTCTCATACCAGCCGCTGAAGCGCTTCCCCTTTTCGAACTCGATAGACGACCCGTCCGGCACATCCTCGCCGTAGCGCTTCATCCGTATCTTGTCGCCCGTGATGCGCAGGCTCGTCGTGCAGCCCTCCGCGCCCGAAAAATCGCTCTCGTCGTAGACGAGGTACACAGAAGGCCCGCGCTTGTAGAAGCGCCCCTCCGTGATGAACTCCATCCCCGGATCAGCGTCCGCCCCGTCCTCAAGAACATCCGCCGCGCCGTCCGTATGCCACTGACTCCCTATTATCTTCAACAGAATATCTTTCATATGCCGTAGTTCACTATCCTCTCACGTAGTTACTCAATAGTTAAATCGAAACTACTCAACCGAGTATCTTTCATAGCCCAATTCGATTATCCGCTCGATCAAGTCGGGATAAGCCAGCCCCGCCTCCGCCCACAGGCGCGGGAACATGCTGTACTGCGTGAATCCCGGTATCGTGTTCATCTCATTGACGTATATCTCGTCGTCCTCTTCATTATAGAAAAAATCCAAACGCGCAAAACCCGCGCAGTCAAAAGTCTTGTAGGTGAGGATAGTCAGATCCCTGATCCGCTCCTCCACGTCCGCCGATATGTCGGCCGGAACGATGAGCTCGAACGCGTTGTTCTTGTACTTCGTGTCGTAGTCGTAAAACCCGCCGCCCGTCACGACCTCCCCGACCGCCCCGACTTCCGGCTTCTCGTTGCCGAGCACGGCCACCTCGAGCTCACGCCCGAGCGACTCCTTCTCGATGATCACGCGGTGGTCATAGCTGAGCGCCTTGGCGATAGCGTTCGCGATCTCAGCGCGTCTGCCCGCGCGGCTCACGCCCACGCTCGACCCCAGATTTGCAGGCTTGACGTAGACCGAATGGCCCAAGGCCTCCTCTATACGGCTGAGCTCACCGGACATATCCGCGCGATAATCAGCCAAGGTAGTATACACATAGTCGAGCACAGGGACGCCCGCCTGCGCGAGCAGGCCCTTCGCCATGATCTTGTCCATCGCGACCGCCGAAGAGCTGATGCCGCAGCCCGCGTACGGGACGCCCAAGGTTTCAAACAGCCCCTGCACGGAGCCGTCCTCCCCGTTAGGGCCGTGCAGCATGGGGAACACGAAGTCGACCGACGATGTGAACGACGCGACATCCACAGGCCGCGCGCCCGGGCAATCCGCGACGCTCACGCCCTCCGCTACGTGGGGTATGAGGCGCCCCATGCGAGGGTCGTCGAGCGCGCACAGCCCACCCATATCCGAGTCTATGGCGTACCACTCGCCGTCTTTCGCTATGGCGACCGGGACCACCTCGTGCAAGTCCCTGTCGATAGCGTCCATGAGCGACGCCGCCGAAAGCACGGAAATCTCATGCTCCTGAGACTTCCCTCCGAAGAGAACGCCGATCCTGTCCTTACCCTGAAACTCACTCATTTCGTCTCGCAATCCCTCGCCCTGTCCATGATTCCTATTATACACATTTTCACCCCGCGCAACCACAGGAGAAAAAACTTTCACCACTATTATAGACCACTATCTCCAAAGAACAACGCCGCCCGATTATTTTTATAGAATAAAAACACCGCTCCTCGTGACTGCTCAAAACTAAAATCGAAACTACTAAACAGTCGCGATAGTTTTGATGCAGTCCGGGTCCAAGTCAGATTTTGGCTCCCCGGAGCGTACTCAGAGGTACGTGAGGAAGCCAAAATCTGTCTTGGGTCCCGGAATGCGCAAAAATAGCGTGACTGTTTAGTAGTAACCTCTGTCAGTCTTTCTCCGCTATGACCGCTTTCATTACTACTACTCCAATCAGGACGGCCCCGCCGGCCACCGCGCGCAGGCCCGGGAACTCCCCCGTCACCAAGAACACCCACACAGGGTTCAGCGCCGGCTCCAAGACCGTCAGCACGGACATATCGAGCGCCTTCGCGTGTTTCGACGCCTTCGTGTACAGCAGATACGGCACGCCGATCTGGAACGCGCCGAGGAACATGATCGGCAACGCGGCTATCACGGACGGCGGGTGCAGTATGAGCCACGGGGCGCCGATGAGAAACGTGAAAATATCGCCGAGCAATATCGTTTCGTACGGCGACGCATCCTTCTGCATCCTGAGCGAAATGATGCATATGGCAAAGCAAACGCCGCCGATGAGCGCCACTATATTGCCGATAGGGGAGTTGATGGCAAGGGAATTGCTGACGAGCAGCCACATGCCGATCAGTACGCCGCCGATGGCCGCAAAGTCGACCTTCCTCAGCTTCTCGCGCAGAAAGAAATGAGCGAGGATAGCCACATAGATAGGCGACGTGTACTGGATAAGTATCGCGTTAGCGGCGGACGTAAGCGACGTAGCGACGACGAAGCAGGTCAGCGTGACGCCGTAGGCCGCCGCGCCGATGATCTGTGGCCGGCTGAAAGAAAACTTCGGCCTGCCCCTCAGCGCGATGAAAAACACGATCGCCGCGACCCCGCCCCTGATGGACGAGATGGCCAAGGGGTGCATGTCGCTCGTCTTCACGAAAACGCCGCCCATGCTCCAAAGCAGCCCCGTCGCAAGCAACAAGAGCACAGCCTGCGTCCTCGGCTTCATTATTCTCCTACCCGATTCTTCCATACCCTAAACACGG
>JAISAI010000053.1 GCA_031266795.1 Eubacteriales Family XIII. Incertae Sedis bacterium | reverse complement strand
GCCAAAATCACGGCAAGGGCCCTAAACGGCAGGAAGCTCACGATCACCGTCAACGTGGTCAAGAACGCCGTCCCCCTAAAGACAATCAGGCTAAAAAAAGCTCCCAACTCATTGAACGTCGGCAAGGCAAGATTATTATCGGTCAAAACCACACCATACCAAGCGACAAACCTGAACGTCACGTTTAGTTCCTCGAACAGGAATATAGTATCGGTGGATAAAGCGGGCAAGATCACGGCCAAAAAGAAGGGCCAAGCGAAAATTACGGTAAGGGTAAACGGCAAGAAGTCCGCAAAGATGATCACGGTGAAGTAAAGAAATACGGGGGAAATCGGCGTAGCGGGGAGATGGACGGGCGCGGCTCGTCCATTTTTCGCGCGTGTGCGATTGTGTTCCGGCCGCGCTTTTGGTATATTATTAGACGGAGCGGAACGATAGGATATGGAATATTACAAGCAAAGCAGCAACTCAAACGCAAAATGGATCGTGCTGATCATGCTGGCGGCCCTGTTCGCGGCGGATCTGTGGTCGGTGATCACGGGCTTCTCGAGGCCTTTCGACCTCGGCGTGATGCAGTTCGCGTATGACATCCGGGACGATTTTCTCAATGTCATCGCCACGTTCATAACGCGCGCGGGCGATACGGTCACCATTGCCGTCATCTGCGCCGTACTCGCGGTACTGCCGACGCGCGCGAGGTTTGGCATACCGGCGGCGGGGGCGGCGGTCGTGGCGGGGCTCACCCATTACGTCATCAAGAACTTAGTCGAAAGAGCGCGGCCCGACGAGGCGATGTGGCTCATTCCCGAGGATGGTTTTAGTTTTCCGAGCGGACACGCCAACGCGAGTTTCGTCTTCTATCTCTTTCTCATGATACTGTTGCGGCGATACTTTATCATCGGCGGCAGCTACGGGGCGGCCAACCTCGTGTCCGTGGCGATGCCGCTGCTCGTCGCGGTCATCAGCGCTTCGCGCATCTATCTCGGCGTGCACTACCCGACCGACATCATAGGCGGCTGGCTGCTCGGGAGCATCCTCTTGATCATCATCATATCTTTGTACGACAATTTTTATCCCATGAAAAACAAGATCACGTTCGACGCGCCCTCGTGGGAATACACGCGCAGGCGCAGGCCGTGGCGAAAACCGCAGGTATCGAACTCCCCGGAGGAGATGCTCGATTTTCCCAAGGATCGAAGCATATGGAGGCGTCCCGCCACGACGGCCAAGCGCCGGGCGGTCGAGGAGGAGAAGCGCCGCAGGGACGAGAACGATCCTAAGCATTGAGCGGCGCGCACCGCGACGACTCTATTACCGTTATCCGCGATCAAAGAATATGCTCTTGCCGGACGCCGACAGCGGTATGCCGTAAGCGATTTTGACCTTGTCAGGAAACAGGGACAGGCTGACGGCGGCTTTTCCCGCCGAGAACATGACGCGGTTGTCGATGCGATGATCCATCGCGACGGCGGCGGCCGACCCGGTGGCTATGCCGAGGTCGGTCACGTTGAAAGCGCAGTTGGCGCCCGAGCGGAGCGCGCCCGCGCAGTCGCCGAATCCGCAGAGGCCGCAGCCTTTCAAGCCTATGGGCGCGTTCTTGACGCCTATGATGACTATGGCTTCGGATGCGTCGAGATTGCCCGCGTCGCGCCCGAACGGCCCCTCCCCGTTCAGCTTTTCACTGATAGCCCGCATCTCGGCCGCGAGCGCGTCCTTGTCCTCGCCGTCGAGTATGACGACCTCGATGTTGTCGATGCCGCAGCCTTTGGGCGCGGTGCGCGCCGCCGCCGCCATCTCGAACGCGACGTTCATGATGGCTTTTCTTTCGGACTCTCTGCTATCGTACTTCATGGTTCACCTCTCTTTTCGAAATCACCGCAACTTTATATGTACCTCGCGGAGCTGCTGCTCCGTCACTTCCGACGGCGCCCCGAGCATGAGGTTTCTTGCGTTTGAGTCGAGCGGGAACGGGATGATCTCGCGGATGTTTTCCTCCTCCGACAGCAGCATGACTATGCGGTCGACGCCCGGCGCCATGCCCGCGTGCGGAGGCGCGCCGTAGCTGAACGCCTCGTAGAGCGCACCAAATTTTTCCGCGACGGTCCGCTCGTCGTAGCCCGCGATCTCAAACGCCTTGACCATCACGTCCGGCCTGTGGTTTCTGACCGCGCCCGAACTGAGCTCGACGCCGTTGCAGACGATGTCGTATTGCCACGCGAGTATCGCCTCGGGTTCGTCGCTTATGAGCGCGTCCATCTCCCCCTGCGGCATCGAGAACGGATTGTGTGTGAAGTCGATCTTGCCCGCCTCCTCATTCCATTCGTACATCGGATAGTCCGTGATAAAACAGAAGTCGAAGCGGCCCTCGTCCACAAGGCCCAGCACGGACGCAAGCTCGCGCCGTATCTGCCCGGCGAGCGCCGCCACCGCGCCCGGCTCGTCGCTTATGAAATAGAGGACGTCGCCGGGGGACAGGGCTTGCCCCTCCGCGCCGCACAGCTCGGCGAGCCTCTGCTTTTGCGGGTCGTCAAGGAATTTGTCGATAGGCCCTTTGTAGGACCTATCGTCCTGCACCGTAATATAGCCGAGCCCTTTCATGCCGATGCCGAGAGCGTATTTCTCCATAGCCTTGAAAAACGAACGCGGCCTCGACGCGGCGCCCGGCGCGCGTATGGCCCTGACGATCTTCCCTTTGAACGGCATGAAATCGGCTCCCGCGAAAAACTCCGACAGGTCTATGATGACGAGCGGATTGCGCAGGTCTGGCTTGTCCGTACCATAGCGGAGCATCGCTTCCCTGTACGGTATGC
>JAISAI010000031.1 GCA_031266795.1 Eubacteriales Family XIII. Incertae Sedis bacterium | reverse complement strand
CTGATTTCTGTAAGAACACTCGCACTTGGTGCGCGCGAAAGGACTTGAACCTTCACGGTGTTGCCACCACCGGGACCTAAACCCGGCGCGTCTGCCAATTCCGCCACGCGCGCCCGCGTGATTGCGGCCCCGGGTTTCCGAGGCCGCAATTATAATATCATATTTCGCGCATCTTTGCCGTTTGCCCTGCTACGCCGCTTTCTCCTGCGCTTTGTCGAGCCTCTTGCCGCACAGGAACACTATTACACCGGCCACTATGGCGCCTATGCCTATGTAGGTGATCGCCTGTAGCATAGCGTCGAAGTTCGCGAAGAAGCCGCCTTCGTATTCCATTTCGTAATAACCCGGGATCCAGACCGAGCCGTCCGTCAGCCCGTTTTGCTCCGTGAGCGTCTGTGAGAGATCCGGGTACTCCGACAGCACATACTCCTCGTATTCGCCGACCTCCTCGGGCAGTACCTCATAGCCCGGCCCCCAGTCTCCCTCATACGACCCGAGGAAAAACCTCGCTACCACGCCGAGGACGCCGAAGCCCATGAAGTACGCGCCTATCTTTTTCAAATCACCGAAACCGAGCCCCGTGCGCTTGTCTATCGGATAGACCTCAGGCTCGGCAACCGACGGCCCTTTCCATACCCTCTTGCAGATCACATAGATGACCGGGATGAGCAGCATGATGATAAACCCGCCGAAGAAGTAGTCCGTCCCGTTCAGCAGTATCGTCGCCAAGCAGAAGAAGAGGCACAGGATCACTAAGAACGTGTGCGCGGGGAGACCGCCCTTTATCTTGAACGTGAACTCGCTCTCGTCGAGCCTCCGCTTCAGCACCATCGCGGAAATGACGGTGAGGGCGCACACTATGACCATGAAGAACACGTCCACGAGCACGAGGAACTTGAACTCAAACGGATGGGTCGGCGTCCCGAGAAACGCCGCCGTGACTATCGCGACGATGAGGAGGCTGACCCACGGCATGCCCTTCTTCTTCGTGAGCTTGGCGAGTACCTTGGGCCCGAAGTTCTCATCGGACAGGATCAGCGTCGCGCGCCCCGCGACCGCCACGCACATATTGTAGATCGAGCATTGGCCGATGATGGCGACCACGATGAACAGCACGCCGAGCGCAGGAGGCGCGAACTGCTCGAGCACGGTGTAGTAGCCAACGCCGCCGGACTCCGTCGCCCACTCGTCCCAACTGCCCACGGAAGCGAGCCCCGCGAGCGTCGGCAGCACGTATGTGGCTATCATGAGCGGGATGACTATCATGAGCGCCTTAGGTATTATCCGGTGCGAATCCCTGATCTCGCCCGCAAACAGCGATATTTCGTCGAAGCCCGAGTACATCCATATGCCTATGCCGAGGCCCGCGCCGAGCGTCATCATCACATTGCCGTCATACTCATCGCTCATGAACGGAACGAGCGGATTCTCGCCGCTCGCGTTCGCGAAACCGTAGATAGTCACGAGGGCGAACACGACCATCACGGCCACCGAGAGCACCGTACTGACAAGGCTGACCTCCTTGAGCCCGAGCACATTTATTACAAAAAACAGAGCTACAAGCCCTATCTTGATGGCGTAGATGATGAGCATCGATTCGAAGGTAAACTCACCTGACGCGTCCCTCGGGAAGTCGATAATATTACCGAGATAATCCACAGCGAGCACGACGTAGACCGTGTTCGCGACGAGTCCCCACAGGAAGTTGACGAATATCATGATGCCGAACCAGTATTCGCCGAGCGCCTCCTTGACCCACAGCATATTGCCGCCCTCGACGGGGCGCGCCGAACCCATTTCCGCGCAGATGAGGCTGTAAGGCAGCGCCCAGCAAAACGGCAAAACCACGAGAAGAAGGATGGTAATGCCCGGCCCAACATCGGGTATCATCTCCTCTATGCCGAACGCCCCGGCGCAGCATATCGCGTAAAACATGCCTACGACGCCAAAAACCCCTACCTTGCGCTGTACGACGTCCTTGACGCCGACCCGCCCGTCTTTTACTTCAAGATGTTCCATAAACCACACCTCCGAAACCACAAAATACCGCATCATTACTTATAAAATTGCGGAAATAATAGATTCAGTATATACGCGCGCCGTGGAAATGGCAATAGGGATTATGCGTGCGGATTGCGGCGGGCCCGCCGCGCGCCGAGCGAAAAACGCACCGCACCGCGCGCCCGCGCGCCGCAGCGGCGCAACAGCATTGTAACGCAATCATAACCGTTTTCCACATTAAAGCATAATATTCACAAGCTATAATACAGATATGAATAATACTACACGAGGGCGTTTGTTGAATCGAACGCGAATAAAGAGGATATTGTGCGCGCTGCCTATAGCGGCGCTCTCGCTTTCATTGCCGCTCATACCGGGCGGCGTGGCAGCGGACAGGGAGGGGGATTCCCCGCTTTCGGCCGTGCCTGACGGCTCCGGATACGTCTACGCGGCGGACGCCCCGCCGACGGCCGACCACATGATAAGGGTCCACCTGTCGTCGCTCGGGTCGCCCGTATCGGTCGCGCTGAACGTCGCCGGCTCATACACCGTGCAGGAGAACGGCCTCGCGATAGCGGGCGCCGTCACGGCCTCTGCCGACGCGCTCACGGGAGGCGTCAACGTAGCCTATGGAGGCGTCACGTACCCGCTCGGAGGCGATATATTACTCAAAGCGGCCACACAGAGAGTGACAGACCACCTGACGATCAACGGGAAGAATTTCCCGGGCGACCTCAGGATCATGAACAAGGGCGGCAAGCTGAAGCTCATCAGCCATGTCGACATGGAAACCTACGCGCTCGGCGTCGTGCCCTACGAGTCGGGCAACAGCAAGAGCTACGTCGAGGCGGGGAAGGCGCAGGCCGTCGCCGCGCGTTCGTACGCCTACTACGTCATGAACAGCCGCAACCGACTGGAGCAGGAGCACGACATCGTGAACACGACGGCCTCGCAGGTTTACAACGGCTACGACGAGAAATACACCTACGCGAACTACGCCGTCACGTCGACCGCGTGCCAGATATTGCAGACCCCGTCGGGCGGCAACGTGTATGCCCGCTACAGCGCCTCGAACGGCGGCCACACCGAATTCAACAGATCGTCGGGGAATTATCCCTACCTGCCCTATAAGGACGACCCTTACGACCTGAATTTCGCGCTGACCCACAGCAACTACAGCGCGTCCGTGACTATACCCAAGTCGATAAGCGTCCAGGATTTGAAATCGAACGGGGCCCAGCCTTATGTAATGTTGCGCTCGGCGATGATCATGTCGGGAGTTGACCCCGCCGCCCTGCCGGACGGCTTCGTCAGCGTCAAGCAGATCGCGTTGACACACCCGCGTTACACCGACAACAATACGGAGCGCTCATACACGGGCGCAATATTCACCCTCGGCCTGACGACAGGCGTCGATAAAGACATAGTATTCGGCCCATATGTTGACTCAAGCGGCGTCAAGCGCCCGTTCCTGAACGACAAGCTCGGGCTCTCTGACAAATCGAAGTTCGCCATGCTCTACCTGCGCGACGACGGCGACAGCTTCCTGCTCGCCGCGGTCAGGTACGGGCATGCGGTCGGCATGAGCCAGATCGGGGCCTTCCAGATGTCGGTCAACGGCAGCTCGTACC
>JAISAI010000020.1 GCA_031266795.1 Eubacteriales Family XIII. Incertae Sedis bacterium | reverse complement strand
CGGGCGGTTTCGTTGATAAAGCCGTTGAGATGGATGATATGCTGCTTGACGAAGGCCTGATCTGCTACGCTGAGAACTCAAAAGGCGACAAGGTCGAATATACGACGGAAGAAGGCAGGATCACCGATCTGCCTTATGCGGTACTGATAGACGATACGAGCGTCAGCGCGGCTGAAATATTCGCGCTTGGCGTCAAAGCGGAGGGCGGAGGCAAGCTCGTGGGCGGAACCACCTTCGGCAAAGGGCTCATACAGAAGCTTTCGAGGTTCGAAACCGGCGACGGCGCGCGCATCACCATCATGCAGTACGTCACGCCGGGCGGCGACCCGGTGAACGGGGTCGGCATAGCGCCGGACATACCCGTGGCGCAGCCGGAGGGCGCGCAGACAGGGACATCGTCCGACGCCCAGCTGAACAGGGCCCTATCCCTTTTCTGACAGGCATGGGGGGCGGATGGGATTCCGGATATTATCTTTCTTTCTCCAGCCTCTCGATAACGCGTTTGTACCCGTCGGCGCCGTAGTTCAGGCACCTCCCGACCCGGCTTATCGTGGCCGTGCTCGCCCTCGTCCGTTTCTCTATTTCCTGGTAAGTGGCGCCGCCGTGCAGAAGCTCCGCGATATGAAAGCGCTGCGCGAGCGACTTCAGCTCCACGACGGTGCTGACGTCCTCAAAGAACCTGTAACAGTCCTCCTTCGTCTCCAAAGAGAGGATCGCGTCGAAGAACAGCTCGGCGCTGTCGCTTTTCAATTTCGATTTGTATGTCATAGCCGCCGCTCCTTTTCCCTCATATGCCCCGGTCTCCCGCATAGCGCCGCCCACCGCGATTCCCGCGAGCGAACGCGCGTAGAGGCCCCGTCGATGTAGTGCTTTAACGCGTTACCGTATGATTATACCACAAAAAGTCCTTGATAATTGATGAGGTAAGATGTATTATAAATAGGCGCGTTTTGCGCGTGAAATTGTGTGCCGGGGCTCTGCTCCGGCGAATTACGCACACCGACCGGCGCGGGAGCCGGTGACGCCGAGGGCAGGACATGGCCCGGGTGAATGCTCCCTGCGGAGATCGTTCGGTGGAGGAGAAACCGGAGGTAAAGCATGTCAGTTATTTCTATTAAACAATTACTTGAAGCGGGAGTGCATTTTGGGCATCAGACGAGGCGCTGGAATCCCAAGATGGCTCCTTATATTTTCATGGAGCGCAACGGGATCTATATCATAGACCTGCAGAAGACGGTCGGGCTCATAGATGAGGCCTACGACTTCATGCGAGGCATCGCGGCTTCGGGCAAGCCGATCCTTTTCGTCGGCACGAAGAAGCAGGCGCAGCAGGTCGTGAAGGAAGAGGCGGAGCGCGCCGAACAGTTCTACGTCAACGAGCGCTGGCTCGGCGGGATGCTCACCAATTACAAGACGATCAAGGAGCGCATCGACCGTCTGTACGAGATCGAAAAGATGGAAGCGGACGGGGTGTTCGAGCAGCTTACGAAGAAGGAAGTCAGCAAGCTCAGGCTCGAACACGACAAGCTCGATAAGTTTCTCGGCGGCATCAAAGAGATGCGAGGCATGCCGGGAGTGTTGTTCGTGGTCGATCCGAAGAAGGAGAGGATCGCCATCAAGGAAGCGAGGATTTTGGGGATACCGATCATCGGCATCGTGGACACGAATTGTGATCCCGAGGACGTGGACTACGTCATCCCCGCAAATGACGACGCCATCAGGTCGATCAAGTTGATTACGATGGCCATCACGGACGCTATCATCGAGGCGAATCAGGGCGAGAGCTTTGACGAGGGATACGCGTCAGGCGAAGACGGCGCGGACACCGCAGCGGACGAGGGCGCCGCCGTGGAGGCCCCGGCCGAAGAGGCTGTCCCGGCCGAAGCGGTTGCCCCAGCCGAAGAGGCTGTCTCGACCGAAGAGGCGGTCTCGGTTGAAGAAGCTGTCCCGGCCGAAGAGGCTGCATCAGGCGAAGCGGCCCTCGCGGACGACATCCCTGCGGAGAAGCTCGCCGGCTACGGCGAAGCCGCCGCGGAGGGGCTCGTAGAGGAGCTCGTGCACACTATCGCCGAAGAGGAGCTCGACGCCATACACAAGGCGGAGGACGCGATCGACGAGGTCATAGGATCCCTACACGAAGCCAAGGCTGAAATCACGGAAAGCGGGAAAGAGGAATGATGATCCGGTGATCTTACCATAAGGTTACGGATCCGAATAGGAGGCAAAAAAATGTCGGAAATAACAGCTGCAAAGGTAAAGGAACTGAGGGAGCGCACGGGCGCCGGTATGCTCGACTGCAAGAACGTGTTGGTCGAGACGGGCGGCGACATAGACAAGTCCATCGACGCGCTGAGGGAGAAAGGCCTCGCGAAGGCCGCGAAGAAGGCCGGGCGCATCGCCGCCGAGGGCCTCGTCCGCATCAACCTGACGCCCGACGGCAGGCAGGCCGCGATACTCGAGGTCAACAGCGAGACGGACTTCGTCGCGAAGAACAAGGACTTCATCGACTTCGTGGAAAACCTCTCGGATATAAGCATAAAGGAAGAGAAGACCGGCCTCGACGAGTTCCTCGAGATAAAGTATGACGAGAAGCGCTCGATAAAGGAAAAGCTCACGGACTTCGTCGCGACCATAGGCGAGAATATCCATGTGAGAAGAGTCGAGAAGCACGAGCGGGAAGGCACGGTCTACGTCGGATACCTGCACGGGGCGGGCAAGATAGGCGTCATCATCGGTTTGGAGACGGCGGCCTCAGCCGAAGAGGTGAACACGCTCGGCAGGGATATAGCGATGCAGGTCGCTTCCATGAATCCGCAATTTGTCGATGAGAGCCAGGTTGACGCCGAGTATATAGAGAAGGAAAAGGAGATTTTGGTGCAGCAGGCGCTGAACGAGGGCAAGCCAAAGGACATCGTCGAAAAGATGGTGCAGGGGCGCCTGAAAAAAGAGCTGAAGGAAACCTGTCTGCTCGAGCAGAAATTCGTGAAGAACGGCGACATCACCGTGGGTAGGTACCTTGCGGACGCCGTGAAGGCGATAGGCAAGGACGTGAAGGTAGTCACGATGGTGCGCTACGAGGTCGGAGAGGGCATCGAAAAGCGGCAGGAGAATTTCGCGGAAGAAGTCGCAAAGCAGATGGGCGACTGACAAAACCCGGCGACAGGAGGGGCCCCAAAGCCCCTCTTTTCTTATGCGCGCATCTTTGGTAAAATATCAAGCGGGGCAGAGTGTTCCCAAGGAGGTAGGTATGCCGCGTAAACCTAAGTACAAGAGGGTGATTCTGAAGATAAGCGGGGAGGCCTTGGCCGGGGACGACCGTTTCGGGCTGAACGACGGTATGCTCGCGTCCGTGTCGTCGGAGATCGCGCAGGTGACGAGGCTCGGCGTGCAGGTGGCCGTGGTCGTGGGCGGCGGCAATTTCTGGCGCGGGCGCACGTCCGAAAACATGGACAGGGCCACGGCCGACTACATGGGCATGCTCGCGACGGTCATCAATTCGCTCGCGCTCCAATCGGCGATCGAGTCGACGGGCGTCGAGACGAGGGTGCAGACGGCTATCGAGATGCGCGAGATCGCGGAGCCGTATATACGGAGGCGCGCAATCGCCCATCTGAACAGGGATTGCGTCGTGATTTTCGGCGCGGGCACGGGAAATCCGTTCTTCTCGACGGACACGACGGCGGCGCTCAGGGCGGCGGAGATCGACGCGGAGATCATCTTGCTCGCGAAAAAGGTAGACGCCGTCTATTCGGCGGATCCGGAGACGGATAAGGACGCGGTGAAGTACGACAGGCTCACGCATCAGGAGGTGCTCGAGCGCGGGCTCGGCGTGATGGACAGCACGGCGGCGGCGATGTGCAAGGACAACGATATACCGATACACGTCTTTGCGCTCAGCGAGAAGGGCAACGTCATGAAGGCGGTGCTCGGCGAGCCTATCGGCACGATCATAGTTTGACGGCCCCGTAGGCATGCGGGACAGGAGGTAATATCATGGCTGACGACATACAACAAAGGCTGAAGGATAAGATGGAAAAGACGGTTTCCATCTTGAAGGAAAATCTGAATACGGTAAGGGCAGGCCGGGCCAATCCCGCGCTGCTCGACAAGGTGGTGGTGGAGTATTACGGCGCTCCGACGCCTCTGAAGCAGATAGCGAACATATCGTCGCCCGATCCGAGATCGCTCATGGTCGTACCGTTCGACCCCAAGTCGCTGCACGACGTCGAAAAGGCCATAGGCGCGGCGAACATCGGCATCAACCCCTCGAACGACGGCAAGTCGCTGAGGCTCCAGATACCGCAGCTGACGGAGGAGAGGCGCAAGGAGCTCACGAAGCTCGTGCACCGCTTCGGCGAGGACGCGAAGGTGGCCGTGAGGAATGAGCGGCGCGACGCGAATGAAAAGCTGAAAAAGCAGGAGAAGGACGGGGAGCTCACGGAGGACGATCTGAAGGACGAGGAGAAGGAAGTCCAGAAAAAGACGGACGGCTGCGTGAAGGATATAGACGCCATTATCGCGGATAAGGAGAAGGAGATACTCGAGGTCTGATGGGCCCGGGAAGCTCACACGAAGCTGGCGGCGCGGCCGCTGGCTTTAACGTAGCCCACGGCGAGCCTGCCGGCGCCGGCATGGCCGCCGAAGCAGCCTGTGCCGCGCCGAGGCACGTCGCCGTCGTCATGGACGGCAACGGCAGGTGGGCCGAGCGGAGTGGGAAGCTGCGCCTGTCCGGCCACCACGCGGGGATGAACGCCATGACGGAGGTCGTCAGGCACGCTTCAGGCACAGGGGTGGAATATCTGACGGTATACGCTTTTTCAACGGAGAACTGGAAACGGGACGCCGACGAGGTGTCGGGCATCTTCGGCCTGCTCGTGAAGTTCGTGGAGCTGAAGCTGCGCGAGCTCGTGGAGAACAACGTCGTGGTCTCCGTCATAGGGGACTACTCCCCCATACCCCATGAAGCGAAAGCCGCGCTTGAACGCAC
>JAISAI010000009.1 GCA_031266795.1 Eubacteriales Family XIII. Incertae Sedis bacterium | reverse complement strand
GCATGGTTTCGGCCATCTTGACCATGCCCCATTGCGAGTCGTTCGAGACGACGCAGATGACTTGGATGCCGAAGCGCACCATCGTGTCGAACTCGCCGAGGTAGAAGCCTATGCTGCCGTCGCCCGTATACTCGAGCACGGGCGCCTTGCAGCCGTGCGCGAACCATTGCCCCATCGCAAAGCCCTGGCCCGTTCCGATAGTGCCGTTCGCCGCGTAGCCGACGATCTGCCCGGGCTCACGAGCGCGCGTCGCGCGCATGATCCACTCGTAGGCGTCCCCGCCATCGACGGCGATAGGCCAATCCTTCGCCTCCTCGTTCAGGAATCTTCCGACCTCGGCCGCGAGCCTCGCGGGGTGCATGGGCGTGATGTCCTCGAAATGGTACGCCTCGTCCCAGTCGGCCCGGTAGGCGGCGTGCAGAGCCGTAGCTTTGCTCACCCACGCGCTATCAGGGCGCTTGACCGTCTTGGCCTTTACGGCGGCGGCGAGCTGGCGGGCGGCCGCCCCCGCGCCGGAGACGATGCCCACGTCGGCCGGGCAGTTGAACCCTATCATCCTGATGTCGGGATGTATCTGGATAAAGGTCGCCTTGTCGTTGATGAGGGGCGGCTTGCCGAGGTTCAGCCGGAAGTTCATGGCCGCGGCGAGCGTCACGATCACGTCGGCCTCCGCGAGCGAGCCCTCCCCGATGCGGAAGCGAATATCGTCCTCGTCGCCGAACAGCCCGCGCGCCATCGTCGTGGCGTACACCGGCATATTCAGATGGTCTACGAGCTCCATGACGGCCTCACGGCCGCCCTCGCGCGTGAATACCGCCGCGTCGCCTACGACGAGCGCCGGCTGCTTCGCGTTCGCGAGCAGCTCCGCGGCCCTGTCTATGAGCGCGGGGTCGCCGAAGGCTTGCGTCTGTACGCGCGCCTTCTGCGGGAACGTCACGTCGCCTATCTCCACCTCGGTTTTCATGACGTCCACCGGCACTTCGAGGTAGGCCGGGCCGGGCGCCGCGCCGAGCATCTGGCGGAACGCCTTCGTTACATACTCAGGTATGCGCTTCGTATCAAATATCTTGGCCGACCATACCGTGTTGCTTTTCAGGATGCTGATCGTGTCCGTCCCCATGTCCTGCTCCGCGCCCGAGTCGAACTCGTCGACCGCAACGGACGCCGATATGACGAGCAGGGGGGACCCGGCGGCCCGCGCCTCAAATACGCCCTGCATCGTCTGCATGACGCCCGGCGTCACCGTCGGGAGGACGACGCCCGGCTTGCCCGTCGCGCGCGCGTACGCGTCCGCCGCGTAGACGCCCGCGTTCTCGTGCCTCACGTCGATGACCTTGATCCCCTCGGCGCGGCACCCGTAGATCACCGGCATGATCTGCCCGCCGCAAATCGTGTAGATCTGCTCCACGCCCTCCGCCTTCAGCTGCTTTGCGAATAACTGCCCTCCGTTGACAAGCATATGAATATCCTCCTTACCGATAGGTGTTGAGCAATAATTATTTCAAAGACCCAACTATTATATCAAACATCTATACCAAACATCCGGTAAAAATCCTTATGTAGCCAATTTTATAACGCCGGTTATTCGCGTCGCGTCCGGGGGCGTGGAATATGCTATAATATTTTTGTTGGGTAATTATTGCGTAGCTGGAGTATTGGACTGGAGAATTGCGATAATGAAGAAGCAAAGACTATCGGAAACCTCTAAAAACCCTATGCACACGCCTTTGCCGCGTATCTTGCCGTGCTTCTTCGGCAAAAAGCCTCGTGATACCACCAGTATCCCTGCGTTTTTTGCCTGTGAATCACGACAAGCTCCACGGCAAATTCGCGCACATAGGGTTTTTAGAAGTTCCCTATCCCTGTTAGTGGTACTATGTGTGGTTTTGTGCCTCGCCGCCTGCGCGAAAGGCGGGAACGGCGTCGTGAAGCCTGATCCTGTGGCCGGTAAAAACACGGCCGGGGCGGCCGGCGCCGCGCTCATGCCCGAGCAGGACCCCGACACGGAGCTCTATGGCTATATAAACGAGAAAGGCGACTGGGCCATTCAGCCCAAGTTCAAAAAGGCCTATAGTTTTGCGGAAAACGGGCTCGCGCGCGCCGAGGACGCGGACACGGGCAAATCCGGGTATATAGATAAGAAAGGCGAATGGGCCGTCGATCCGCTGTTTGGCCTCGCGTATGATTTCGAGAAAAACGGCGTCGCTACGGTGGAGGATCCGGAATCAACTCTTTTGGGCTGTATTGATGAAAAAGGAAGCTGGGTCGTCGCGCCCAAGTACAATTTCGTGTTTGCGTTCAGCGAAAACGGGCTTGCGTCGGCGGAGGATTCGGAGTCGGGCCTTTACGGTTTCATCAATAAAAAAGGGGACTGGGTCATTGAGCCCAAGTTCAATCAGGCGTTCAGCTTCGGCGAAAGTGATCTCGTGGCGGCCTCTGACCCGGAATCGGGCCTCTATGGCTACGTCGATGAAAAAGGCGACTGGGTGATCAGGCCCCAGTTTGTGTCCACGTTCGGCTTTGGCAAAAAAGGGCTTGCGGAGGCGACGGATTCGGTTTCTGAGTCTGATTCCGATTCACCGCTGTGGGGGTATATCGATAAAAAAGGCGACTGGGCAATTTCCCCGAGGTTTTATGACGCGTCCGCCTTCGGCGAGAACGGGCTTGCCGCCGCCGTGGACGAAAACACACAGAAGTGGGGATACATTAACGAGAAAGGCGACTGGGTCATAGAGCCCCAGTTCTCCGATACGTTCGGCTTCGGTGAAAACGGGCTTTCCGCGGTAAAGGACGCGGATACGGAGCTCATAGGGTATATTAACGAAAAGGGCGACTGGGTCATTACGCCGAAATTCGCTATGGCGTTCCCTTTCACGGAGAACGGCCTCGCCCGCGTACAGGATTCGGATACGATGCTGTGGGGCTACATCGACGCGAAAGGGGAATGGGTCATTGCGCCGAAATTCACCGGTACGGCATTCTGACCCGCAAAAACTTCTCCGCGCGTGGTTGAATGACATTCGAAGTTCCACCATCCCAGAAGTTAGTCTGGCGTAGCGGGTCGGGGGCCTGAGTGTCCCCGGCAGGAGAAAGAGGTCAGATCCCTCATCTTAGATTGGAGGAGAGAGACGCCCGCAAGCGTCTCATTTGTATTTCAAAAGTTGCGATCCATGGGTAAACCTTATATAATAAAATCAAATTAGCGTAGAAATATATAAGAAAGACACGATAATTTGGTGGAGGCGCATTTATTGCAAAAGAATATCGAGAAAGAATTTAATGGGCAATACTGCACGATCAACGACATCGTGCGATTTCTGTCCGGCAAGGGTATTAACATCTCTCGCGGTACAGTCATCTGGAATGTAAACGAGTCTGTGTTGCGTGGAAAGGCTATCCGCGTCGGGCG
>JAISAI010000102.1 GCA_031266795.1 Eubacteriales Family XIII. Incertae Sedis bacterium | reverse complement strand
ATCTCCGCAGCCATGGCCGCGCTGTGCGTCATGCCGCTGCACCCTATCGTCTCGATGAGCGCCTCCTCTATGACGCCCTCCTTGACGTTCAGCGTCAGCTTGCACCCGCCCTGCTGCGGGGCGCACCAGCCCACGCCGTGCGTCAAGCCGCTAATGTCCCCTATCTGCTTGGCCTGCACCCACTTGCCCTCCTCGGGGATGGGGGCCGGCCCATGGTCCGCGCCCTTCGCGACCCGGCACATGGCCTCGACTTCGCTGGAATACATCATATGCACATATTCTCCTTTCCATTCAGCTCAAGAATAGTTTTAAGATCATTGGGATCGTTAAAATGCCATTGATATTGATATTGTAACATAATCTGGGCTGAAGCGTTTTTGATGGCGTTTAGAAGCGCGGCGGGCTCACTTCGAGGCGTCTATGAGCTCGCGCGCGCTGTCCATTGTCGTCTTTGTTACCGTGCTGCCGCCTATGAGCCTTGCTATCTCCCTCACTCGCTCCTCGTCCGTCAGCTTTGTGAGCGTCGTGTACGTGTCCGCGTCGTCGCTTTGCTTCTCTATCATGTAGTGATGGTCGGCGAAGGCGGCTATCTGCGGTAGGTGCGTGATGCATACTATCTGTCTGCCGTCCGCCATGCGCTTCAGCTTCTCGCCTACTATGCTCGCCGTCACGCCGCTGACGCCCGAGTCTATCTCGTCGAATATCATCGTGGGTATGCCGTCGAAGCCCCCGACTACGGACTTCAGCGCGAGCATGACGCGCGACATCTCGCCTCCCGACGCGAACCTCGCTACGGGCAGCGACGGCTGGCCCTTGTTGGCCGAGAGCATGAACTCGGGCTCGTCTATGCCGTTCTCGCTGAAATCCGCTGGATTTACCTTCGTTTCGGGTCCGTCCGAGGCCTGATCTCCGCCCGCGTCCCGATCTCCGCCCGAATCTCCCGAAAACGATACGGAGAAGACGGCGTCCGGGAAGTTCAGGTCTTTTAGCTGCTTTGTGACCCCCACCTCGAGCTCTTTCGCCGCGTCCCGGCGAAGCCGGCTCAGTTCTAAGGACGCCGACACCAGCGCGGACTCTGCGTCCGCGAGCTCCCTTGCAAGCCGCGCCTTTTCTTCCTCTCTATTGGCGATGCTCGCGAGGCGTTCCTCCGCACTGTCGCGGTATTCGAGCACGGACTCGATACCTCCGCCGGCGCCGCCGTATTTCGACACCAAGCGGTCGAGCACGTCGACGCGCGCTATCGTGTCGTTGATGGCCTGCTCGGAGAAATCGAGCGAGTCGAGCTTCGCGCGGAGCGTAGCCGACAGTTCGTCTATCAGGTACAGCGCTTCGGACGCCGATTCCTCCATCGCCCTGTACTCGTCCGAAATATCCGACACCGCTCGCAGGTCGCCTACGGCCCTCGACACGCCCTCCGATGCGGATGAAGCGTCGCTTGAAACCGACGCGTAGGCCGCGGACAGCGCTTCGTATATGCGCTCGCTGTTCTGCATCACCTTTAGCTCGTCCTTCAGCCTCTCAAGCTCTCCGGGCCGGGGCCGCGCGGCGTCGATCTCGTCCACCTCGAAGCGCAGGAAGTCGATCTCTCGCCTCGACTTTGACTCATCGGCCAGCAGGCCGTCCAAGACGCGTTTCGCTGAGGTGTATTCTCTCCATTTTTCGGCGACTCGCTCTTTTACGCCATATATAGGATCGGCATGAAACCCGTCTATCACGCTTAGGTGGTTTCGCGGGTCGAGCAGGCTCTGATGGTCGTACTGGCCGTGTATGTCGGCCACGCGCTCCGTCATCTCTTTGAGGCGGGCGAGCGTCGTGATCTCCCCGTTCACGCGGCAGACGCTCTTGCCCTCTTTCGATATTTCGCGCGACAAAAGCTCGATGCCCGTCCGGCATCCCTCCGGCAAGCCGCTCTCGTCGATCACGACTTGGATCAGCGCCTTTTCGCTCCCGCGCCTCACCATGGCCGTGTCCGCCCTCGCGCCGAGCGCCATGCTCACGGCCTCTATGACGATGGATTTGCCCGCGCCCGTCTCGCCCGTGACGACGCTCAGCCCGCCGGAAAGACCGACGTCTATCTCATCGATGATCGCGAAGTCGCGTATGAGGAGGTGAGAAATCATTTTGTCGACTGTCAGCCGTCAGCCCCGGCCCATGCCCCTTTCCCTATGCGAGCAACGATTCAAAGCGCGCCGCGAGCCCCGGCGTGTGCTCCTCATCGTCCACGACGAGGAACAGCGTGTTGTCGCCCGCGACCGTGCCGAGCACGTGCTCGAAGCCGAGCGAATCTATAGCCTCGCATGCGGCGTTCGCGCAGCCGGACAGCGTCTTTATGACGAGCATATTGCCCGAATACGCGACCGTCTGTATCGTCTCCCTGAATA
Source organism: Eubacteriales Family XIII. Incertae Sedis bacterium (assembly GCA_031266795.1). Classification (GTDB taxonomy): domain Bacteria; phylum Bacillota; class Clostridia; order Peptostreptococcales; family Anaerovoracaceae; genus JAIRPC01. The sequence continues at coordinate 4,331 of JAISAI010000102.1, read as the reverse complement.
TCTTGATATAGCGCTCGGACGTCGCGCGCAGAGCGCCGTCCGCCGCGACGTACTTGTAGACGCCCTCAGGCGTAAGCGACTTCACGAGCTTCATATCCTTGATGTCGCGCGATATTGTCGCTTGCGTCACTTCAAAACCGCTCTCCCTCAAAAGGTCGGACAGCATTTCCTGCGTCTCAATATCGTAGCTGCCGATGAGCTCCACTATTTTGTTCTGTCTTGAATATCGCATATCGGCTACCCTTTCACACCGAGGCCGCCCGGCCCTCGTCCCGCCCCGCCGCCGCGGCTACAGGCGGCAATCGAGTGTATATACTGAATATATATACGGATAATACCATATTTTACCGATACGTGCAAGGGTAAAAGCACTGAAATATGTGATTTGTTACTTTTTATAATATTGCGTGTAATTTATTTTTATTACATTACTTGACAAATATCAATTTTGTGGTATAATATCCTTAACAATCAATTAAGCGCAATTATCGGAAGCATAGTTTGGATAGAAACGAGGTTTGATACGATGAATAATGTAAGTCTTATCGGAAGATTGACAAAGGATCCCGAGGTGAGGAAGATGGACGAGGGCCGGACCATATGCACATTCACGCTTGCGGTTGACGATACGTTTTCGAAAGAGGACCGGTCTGATTTTATACGCGTGACCGTGTTTGGCAACCAAGGCGATCTGTGCGAAAGATTTTTGCGCAAGGGCTTCCTCGCAGGCGTCAGCGGCCGCATACGCACGGACCAGTATACGGATTCGGAGGGAGTCAAGCGCTATCCCGTAGACATTACGGCCGATCGCGTGCAGTTCCTGCAATGGCCGGACAAAGAAGCGGCGTAAGCATTTACCGAACGCCCCATTTAGTTAGCGGGGCAGCCATTATTATATAGCAGATACCACCTACCATTATACTCCTACACCGATACGGCGGACCGTACGGCCCGCCGTATCACCCTTCTTTCTCAGGGAAATATCGATTTGATTTGATTCCCTTTGCCAAGCGTCCTATCAGTACAGCGCGGCGAATATCTCCCTTATCTCCTCATCCGTCAGGAACACGTAGTTGTTTCCGAGCAGACGCTGCTGGTTGTCCACCGTGGACTTCGTGAAGCTGTCTATCTGCTCCTCTACCATGCCGTATTCCCGCAGGGCTTTTTTCGGAAGCAGGTTGCCGAGCAGCGCGTCGAGCGCGTCGAACACGCCGTCGTCATCCGGCACGTCCATGGTCTTTGCAAGCATCTTCGTGAGCTTCTTTATCTTGCCGTCGGGCTTTTTCGCCATATACTTCTTCATGACTTCCGTGAAGAACTGATAGTTGGCCTCGCCGTGCGGCACGTGGAAAGCGCCGCCTATCGAATACGACAAAGCGTGCACGGCCGCGCAGCCCGCGTTGCCGAATGCGATGCCGGCGTAGTTCGAAGCGAGGACGAAGTCTCTCAGATGATCCTTGAACGCGTCCTCTCCCTTGCCGGCGATAAGCTCGTAGTTGCGCATGATCATTTTGATCGCGCGCCTCGAATACATCTCCGTGAATGGCGAGGCTTTCGGCGAGAGAAAGCTCTCTACGGCGTGTATGAGCGCGTCGACGGACGAGGTGACGAACACCTTGTACGGCAGCCCGTTCATCGTCTCGGGTATGAGCACGGCTGTGTCCGCGTACGTCTCATCCACGGCTAAGCCCTTCTTCACCTCGAGGCTCTTCAGCTCGGCGATGGCCACGTTCGTGACCTCGCTGCCTGTGCCGCAGGTCGTCGGGATGACGACGAGCTCCTTGAGCTTCTTCGGCGGGACTTTCCCCGTGAACAGGTCTATGGAATGTTCCGGTACGTCGAGCGCGAGTATCTTGCATATGTCGACTATGGTCCCTCCGCCGAGTGCTATGATGCGATCGTAGTCGTACTGCTTCGCGGCGGCTACGAGACCGTCGATCATCTCGTCGGACGGCTCGCCCATGCCGAATTTCTCTTGGAATATGACGTTCACCTTGACGCCGAGCGGCGCCACGTACGGCGTGTATATCCACTCGTTCGTCACCAAGAGATCCCTCTCGCTGATGCTGAACTCGGCGTTGAACGCCTCTACCGTATCGAAATAATAAATCTTTGGTACTATTCGAAGTGCTAACATATCATTTACCTTCTTCCTTTAAACTATTACACCACCTGTCTATGTTTTTACTGAAATATCTACAGCGCTTCTTTTACATTAATACTACAGCTGTTGCGCATTACAGCTTCTCTTTGAAGCGTTTCTCGAACTCTTCTTTCAGGACGTCGCGCGACTCGGGATGGGCTATCTGTATGAGGTTTTTTGCGCGCTGCCGCAGCGACTTGCCTTTCATCTCGGCTATGCCGTACTCCGTGACGACGTAGTCCACGTCGCAGCGCGAGGTCGTGACGGGCGCGCCCGCGTCGAGGAACGGCGTCACTTTCGAGATCATGGTCCCGTCTTTCTTGACCGTCACGGACGGCATCGCGATCACGGACTTGCCGCCGTCGGCCATCGACGCGCCGCGCACGAAGTCGACCTGGCCGCCGACGCCCGAGAACTGATTGAAACCTATGGCCTCGGCGTTGACCTGCCCCATGAGATCGACCTGCATAGCCGAATTGATGCACACCATCTTGTACTGGCGGGATATGGTGACGGGGTGGTTCACGTAGTCGACGGGCCTGACTTCCACGGCGGGATTGTCGTGGACGAAGTCGTAGAGGGCGCGCGTGCCCATGAGGAATGTGACGGTCATCCGCCCCTTGTTCTCCGACTTCTTAGAGTTGTTGATGACGCCGCTGTTGTAGAGCTCGAGCGTACCGTCCGCTATCATCTCCGAATGGATGCCGAGGTCCCTTTTGTCTTTCAGGAAGAGCATGACGGCGTCGGGGATGGCGCCGATGCCGAGCTGCAGCGTCGAGCCGTCCTCCACGAGCGACGCGCAGTGCTCTCCGATAGCGCACTCCACATCCGTGATCTTCGGGGGCGCGACCTCGAACAAATCGTCCTCGGCCTCGACGAACGCGTCGATCTCCGTGACGTGCAGGAAGCTGTCCCCCATCGTCCTCGGCATACGCGGGTTCACCTGCGCGACGACAAATTTTGCGGTATGCACGGCCTGATGCGTGTAGTCGACGGAAACCCCCGTGCTGACAAAGCCGTTGGCGTCAGGGGGGCTCACACCGACCAAGCACACGTCGCAGCGGAGGCGGCCGGCCCTTATCAGGATCGGCGTCTCGTGAAAGAAGACGGGCGCGAAATCCCCCCTGCCCTCCGTTATCGCGGCCCTCGAATTGCCGCCGCTAAACCACGGCTCTATGCGGAAATTCTTTTCAAGCCCCGGCGTGGCGTAGTCGACCGGGCCGAGGCGGACCATGTGATGAATCGTGACATTTTCGTATCTGTCCGCGTTTTCGACCATGGCGCGCGTCAGCGCGGGCGGCTCTCCTACGCAGTGAGCGAGCACGACGTGGCTGCCGTTCTCTATGCGGCTGACGGCCTCGGCCGCCGTGGTTTTGTGTTCCTCGTAATATTTTTTCCAACCCATGATCCCTCTCCTATTATTTTAATGTTACTACTGAGTAGTTTCGATTATATAACATTCCTATATCGCGACTATCGCGGCCGCGAGCGACGATATGGCGTCCGCCGCCCCGCTCTGGGTCCACACGTATACCGGCGGGGTCTCCGACCGGATGCCCGACACGGAGGCGCAACGGTTGGCGCAGCCGCAAATCACGAGAAGGGCGTCATATAGAACACCCTCCTCCACCTGCTCAAAACTTACTTTATCGCCACGGCGCCCCGCATCCGCTGTGACGCCGTCGCGTATCAATTCATAGGCAGCCCGCCGGTCGTACCCGGGGTTGCATCCACCGCAAAATTTGACCGCAATACGAGCGTCCGCCATACGAAAAGCGCTCCGAGGTCAGTCCTTGATCCCCGCGATGGCCTTTGCGAGTTCCTTCTTCGCCGCCGTGTTGCCCTGGCGCGCTATCATGATGCGCTGCGCCTGAGGCGAACCCGCTCCGTGCATCGACTCCGTCCGGTATCCGACGGCGGCCGTGCCGAGCGCGACATTTTCAATGAAGCGAAGGACGCGCATACGGTTTTCCGTAGGTACGCCGTCTATGCCGACGAAGAACTTGTTGGCCCACTGGCCTACGGTCATGCCGGACTTTGTCGGCACGTTCAGGTCGGAACGGAAATCTGCCTGCGAGGGCATCGTGACCATGAGCCCGCCCGCTATGTCCTCCGCAAGCCTGACTATCTCGTACGGGAAGCGCGTGACATTCTGCTTGCACACGTTCGCGAGCAGGAGGTCGATCTG
>JAISAI010000081.1 GCA_031266795.1 Eubacteriales Family XIII. Incertae Sedis bacterium | reverse complement strand
GGCAAGCGCGTGAAGAAAAAGGATCTCGGCATGATGGCCATGTCCTACGGCTACGTCTACGTGGCGCAGGTCGGCATGGGCGCGGACAAGAACCAGTTCATGAAGGCCATCATAGAGGCCGAAGCCTACGACGGCCCGTCGCTCATCATCTGCTACGCGCCGTGCATCAACCACGGCATCAAGCAGGGCATGGCAAAGACGCAGGAGAACACGAAGGACGCGGTGGCGTGCGGGTACTGGCAGCTCTATCGCTACAACCCCGAACTGAAGAAGCAGGGCAAGGGCCCGTTCACGCTCGATTCAAAGGAGCCGACGGAGAGCTTCCGCGACTACATCATGAATCAGGTGCGGTACAGCTCGCTCGCGAAGGAGTTCCCGGACGTGGCGGACGAGCTCTTCGCGGCCACGGAGGAGGATGCGAGGGAGCGCCTCGCGGGATATAAAAAACTTTCTGCGGGCTGATATGCTATAGCTTCTGAAGCGACTGCGGGCGGCCGGAAGGCCGCCCGCGTTACCAATAAAATCATGGGCAAAATTATGTGCCGATAACTTGAACACAGTCATTGTTTGAGGTACAATCTAAGCTATGGAAGCGATTTTAAGATATCATGAACACTTCACCTACGCGGACTATGTGGAATGGGATACGGACGAGCGCTATGAGCTGATTGACGGCGTCCCTTACCCGATGTTTCCCGCTCCGGGCGTCAGACATCAGGGGGTTGACGGTGTCCCCTACCTGATGTCACCCGCGCCGAGCGTCAGGCATCAAGAGATCGTCAGGAAATTGATCACCGAGTTCAGCCTTTTCTTGAAAGGCAAGCCATGCCAGGCTTTCGTATCACCCATAGACGTGAGGCTCAACGCCGACGCGGAGGATGATACGGTGCTGCAGCCCGACGTGATCGTCGTATGCGACAAAGGCAAGATAGGCGACAAATCCATCAACGGGGCGCCCGACTTAGTCGTGGAGGTCCTTTCGCCCTCGAGCGAACGGTATGACCTCGGTATCAAGCTCGACAAATATCTGAGCTCGGGCGTCCGCGAATGCTGGATAGTGAATCCCGAGGCCCAAACCGTCAGGACGTACGACAGCGTGGACGACAAAATGGGAAAGGTCTACCGCGAGCCTGACGCCATAGGGTCGGACATCCTGCCGGGGCTCGCGATTCCCCTCGCGGAAATTTTCGCTGATATATAGAGAACCATGTCCGGGCGCGACCGCTCAGCCATCCCCGCCTGACACAATCCCCACACAATATATTCGGTTTATTTGAATTTCCCCTCTTGTATTCTTTGCGGAAATTTTATAAAATGGTTAAGAGCTTTTCCATAGATACGTTACTGGCATTTTGGGGAGAAAAAAAATGACAATTGCTACAATTAAAAAATCGTTCAAGATCGCCGTCATCGCGACTCTCGCGTTGGCTGTGGCATTCGTCGGCGCCTATATTTCCGCGCAGCCGGGGCTTTCAGCCTCCGGGGACGGGGCGCTGATCGCGTATGCGGACGCTACGGACGGGGTACCCGTCGATATTTCGGCGGCCGAGATCGCTCCGATCAAGGACCACTCCTACGACGGCGAGAAGAGGAAGCCGGCCGTGAAGGTCACGCTGAACGGCGCGTCCTTGAAAAAGGACAGGGACTTCAAGGTCAGCTACGAGAACAACAAAAATCCCGGTGTGGCCACCGTCACGATAACGGGCAAGAACGGCTACGTCGGCGTGAAGCAGACGACGTTCAATATCATAGTGCAGCCACCCACGGAGTTCAAGCTGAAGTCCGACTCTGACTCGCTGAACGCCTCGTGGAAGAAGTCGCGCGGCAAGGTCTCGGGCTACAAGGTCGAGTACGCGGAGGACGAGGGGTTTGACAAGTCGAAGATAAAGGAGCTGAAGTCCGGTACGACGAAGTACTCGATCGACCGGTCCCACGCCGGGCGCGACTACTACGTGCGCGTGCGCGCGTTCGCGAAGATAAGCGGAGAGACCTATTACAGCGAATACACGGACGTCAAGTCGAAGCAGACGGGCGCCGCGAGCTGGTTCAAGAAGATTTCCGATAGCATCACAGGCAACACGAAGTGGATCGAAGCTGATTTGAGCAAGCAGGTGGTGTATCTCCACAAGGGCGACAAGGTGGTCAAGACCTACTCGGCCTCGTCCGGCAAGCCCGCCACCCCCACGATAAAGGGCACGTTCAAGGTCTACAAAAAGATAAAGCTACACGACATGAGGGGCGACTGGAACCCGAAGACGAAGACCTGGGGCTATGTGACGCCGAATGTCAAATGGGCCACGTACTTCAAGACGGACTACGCTTTCCACGGCTCGTACTGGAACCCCGAGGTCAACAAGCCCGTAGACGCGAAGCGGACCCCGAGGAGCCACGGCTGCGTGAATATGCGCGAAAAGGACGCGAAATATCTGTACAACTGGGCGTCCATCGGAACGATAGTGGTCGTGCACGGCTAAGCCCACATTATTCAAAATGATGTCAAAGCGCCGTCCCGGGGATTTCTCGGGATGGCTTTTTTCCTGTTGACATATCTCAGAGCGCCGTGGTATGATAAATTATAATCTTATATCGCATATATGCTTTATATGAAATATACACGCTTTACTGGAAGGGGCGGCACAAAGCAAAAGAGGGAAATGAACAACTCGCATCTGATCGAAAAGATAGCCGCATATTTTCAGACGAGATCCGATGTCTACGCGGAGGCTTTCGCGAGGCATATCATGATAAGCGTGATCTGCGTCGCCGTCGCGTGCGCCGTCGGCATACCGCTCGGCATCATGTGCGCCCGGAACAGGCGCGCGCGCGTCTTCATCACGGGCGTGTTCAGCACATTGCGCATCGTGCCGAGCCTCGCCGTGCTGTTCATCTGTATGCCGATCTTCGGCATCGGCCTGCCCCCGGCCATCGTCGCGCTGAGCTTTCTCGCGATACCGCCCGTGCTCATCAACACGACGCAGGCCTTCGCGGCCATACCCCCGTCCGTCATAGAGACGGCCGAGGCCATGGGCATGACGGACGCCATGATCCTCACGCGCGTCGAATTCCCGCTCGCCGCGCCGCTGATACTGACGGGCGTGAAGACCGCGGCCGTCGAGGTCATCGCGAGCGCTACTCTCGCCGCGTATATCGGCGCCGGCGGCCTCGGCAATCTCATATTCACGGGGCTCGGCCTGCTGCGGCCCGACCTGCTCATCATAGGCGGCGCGTCCGTCGCGGCCCTGTCCATCGCGGCCGACACGCTGCTGTCCGTCGCCGAGAAGCGGCTCGTCAGGTATCGCGACGCCGATAGGGGGCGCCCGCACGACAGCCCCGCTCACGGCCGTTCTGCGAGGTTCGCGTAGCATTTTTATAAGGGAGAATAATAACATGTATAACCATAACATATGCCGATGTTGAGTCAGTCGTCCGAGTCAGTCCGGTCATTGAAACCGGGAAACCGATAGTATGAAGAGATCGAAAGGAATTATAGCCATGAGAACAACACCTACCACCTACAAGCTGAGATTCGCGCCTAAGCTCATCCTCATCCTCGCGCTCGCGTTCGCGACGGCGTTCACGTTCGCTGCGTGTTCGATGGGCGGAGGAAACGGCGCGCCCGAGGAAAGCGCGAACGCCGAAGCGACGGACGACGGGGGCGAAAGCCCGGCCGTACAGGCGTCCGGCGATCCCGTGCGCATAGGCACGAAGGACTTCACGGAGAACCTCGTTCTCGGTGAGCTGTACGCCCTCGCCCTCGAAGACAAGGGCGGTATCCCCGTCGAGCGCAAATTCAGCCTCGCGAGCTCCGCCGTGCACACGGCCCTCGTGGACGACGAGATAGACCTCTATCCCGAGTACACGGGTACGGGCCTGCTCTCCGTGCTGCAACTGCCGCTTGAAACCGATCCGCAGAAGGTCTACGACACCGTGAAGAAAGCGTACGCCGATCAGTTCGACCTCGTATGGCTCGACTACGCGGCCGCGAACGACAGCCAGGGGCTCGTCGTGACAAAGACGGCGTCGGACGATTACGGCATCAAGACCATATCCGACCTGCAGGAAAACGCGGGGGACATAGGCTTCCTGTCGCAGGGCGAGTTTGACGAGCGTGAGGACGGCCTCCCGGCGCTTGAGGCCGTCTACGGGCCGTTCGAATGGTCGTACTCCATCGTCATCGACAACGCGCTGAAATACACGGCGATGAAAGACGGCGAGGGCGACGCCGCGCCGGCCTATACGACGGAGGGCTACTTGGTCGACCCCGAATTCGTGCTGCTTGAGGACGACAAGCACGTGTGGCCGCCCTACAATATCGCGCCCGTCGTCCGCGCCGACACGCTTGCGGAATATCCCGGCATAGCCGACACCCTCAACGCCGTGAACGCGCTCATCGACACGCCGACGATCACACAGCTCAACGCGCAGGTCGACATCGACGGCAAGGAATACGCCGAGGTAGCGAAAGAATACTACGATTCCATCAAGGATAAGATATAAGTAAGATATAAAAGAGTATAATACTGGTTATGGAAGAGAGCGGCTGTCGTCCCGATAAGGAAAAATTCTTTGAGCGCTTTGCTGTGCCTGATGTTGCCGCGCCGTGCATAGACGCCATAGTCACGCCGCTCGAACAGCGCGTGATAGCGGGCCTTGACCTCGGCGCGGACGGCGTGTTCACGTTCGCGGATGTGGCGCGCTCGCTCTCGTGCCCGCTGACGGACGCCGACCTGTCGCATATGTCGCTCGAGGGCCTGCCCGCCGTATCGGACGCCGAGGTCAGCGGCTTTATTACAAAGGCGTACCGGCGAGGCATATTTTCACGGGCCGGAAACGCGGAGGGGCCGGACGAATACCGCCTGTCCGATTTCTACGGGCGGCTCGACATTTTCGCGATAGCGGAGCAGGACGCGTGGCGCGCCCTGCCGATAGGTTCGCGCGAAGCCGTCGAGTCATGGTACTTCGACGCGTACTACGCCGGCCTCGACTGGGACAAAGCAGGCGGCAAACCCACGGATGAAACCATACTCACGCTCGACGAGGCGCTTGACGCGATAGACGAGAACGAAAGGCTTGGCCGGCGGCACTACCTGACGGACTGCGACTGCCGGTCGCTGCTCGGGGAGTGTGAAAAGCCGACGCTCGTATGCCTGAGCTACCACGACGGCGTAAATTCATACCCGGACAGGGGGCTGTCCCGGCTCATATCATATAGAGAGGCGAAGGCCATCCTCACGGCGGCCGACCGGGCCGGGCTCGTGCACACGGCGAACCCGTGGGGCATGTGCAACTGCTGCAACGACTGCTGCTACCTATTCAGGGCGAGGGAACGCCGGGGTAGCGGCGCCGCGTGGCCGCAGAGCGTACACCTCGTCTCTATGGACGCGGAAAAGTGCTTGGGCTGCGGCATCTGCCTCGGCAGATGCATGTTCGGCGTCTTCGACGACAGCGATCTGCCCGGCGACGGCAGGGCGAGCGCCGTCACGTCGCGCTGCGTCGGCTGCGGCGTCTGTATCTCTACCTGTCCGGCCGGCGCGCTCACGCTCGGCGGGAGGGGATAGCCCTGTGACCGAGCTCCTGCGTTTTGAGAACGTCGTCAAGCGGTTTCCCGGCGCCGACTACAACGCCGTCGACCACGTCGGCCTCTCCGTCGAGGACGGGGAGTTCGTCGCGATACTCGGCACGTCCGGCAGCGGCAAGACGACGCTGCTGAAGATGGTGAACAGGCTGTATGAGCCGAACGAGGGCCGGATACTGCTGAGGGGCGAGGACATAGCGGACAAGGATCCCGTACAGTTAAGGCGCGGCATAGGTTATGTTATCCAACAGGTCGGACTGTTCCCTCATATGACGGTCCGCGGCAATATCGCCACCGTGCCCAAAATACTCAAATGGGACGCGGGCAGGATAGACGCGCGCGTGGACGAGCTGCTGAGGCTCGTAAACCTCGACCCGGACGAGTACCGGGACAGGTTCCCGTCGCAGCTGTCCGGGGGGCAGCAGCAGCGCGTCGGCCTCGCGCGGGCCTTGGCCGTAGACCCCGTGCTCATGCTGCTCGACGAGCCCTTCGGCGCGATAGACGCGATCAACAGGGCCGCGCTGCAGGACGAGCTGCTCGCCATACACAGGGCAAGCAAGAAGACCTACCTGTTCGTCACGCACGACATAGCGGAAGCGTTCAAGCTCGGCACGCGCGTGCTCATCATGCACGACGGCAGGGTCATGCAGTACGACGCGCCGGACGTCATAAAAAGCGCCCCTGCGGGGGAGTTCGTCGAGGAGCTTTTGGGGACGGCGGAATGATAGAGTACGCCGCGCGCTACGGGAACAAACTCACGGAAGCCCTGATCCAGCATCTTCAGATCGTCGGCCTCACTTTGCTCATCTCGATAGCCCTCGCGTCCGCGATCACGCTCATCGTCATGCGCAGCGACAGGGCCGCTCGCGTCACGATCAGGATATTCGGCGGCGTCTACGCGATACCGAGCCTTGCGCTCTTTGCGCTTCTCATCCCCGTCACGGGGCTCGGCATGGACACGGCCGTCCTCGTCCTCGTCGTGTACAATCAGTTCCTGCTCATCAGGAATTTCATCGCCGGCCTTGATTCCGTCGACCCGCTTGTCGTGGAGGCGGCTACGGGCATGGGCATGACGCCGCGCGGCATC
>JAISAI010000062.1 GCA_031266795.1 Eubacteriales Family XIII. Incertae Sedis bacterium | reverse complement strand
CAGATCGGGACGATGTACGGCACGAAAGCCAAGGGCGTCCGCTACTTGGAGATGGCCGAGGGCTATGTGACGAGGCTCGCTCTCGACAAGGACGATACGGTCATCGGCTACGAGTTTGTCCATCTCGGCAAGGCCATGCAGGCGATAAAAAAGGGCGTGGACGCGAACGTGGCCATAAAGGACGCGACCGGCGACTACGGCAGATTTGACGAAGCGGCGAAGTACGTCGATCCGCGCGACGAATAGGTAGGAGGCAACATCCATGGCTACATTTGAAAGTTACGAAAGAAGAATAGACCAGATCGAGCCGGTTCTTGCCGAGTACGGCGTCGGGACGCTCGACGACGCGCTGGCATTGTGTACGGACGCCGGGTTTGACCCGCGCGAAATCGTGAAGGAGATCCAGCCTATAGCGTTTGAAAACGCGGGCTGGGCCTACACGCTCGGCGCGGCCATCGCCTTGAAGAAAGGCACGGACACCGCGTCGGGCGCGGCCTGCGATATAGGGATAGGGCTTCAGGCTTTCTGCATCCCCGGCAGCGTCGCTGACGACCGCAAGGTCGGCATAGGGCACGGCAACCTCGCGGCCATGCTGCTTACGGAGGATACGCAGTGCTTCGCGTTCCTCGCGGGGCACGAGAGCTTCGCGGCCGCCGAGGGCGCGATAGGCATCGCGCGCAACGCGAACAAGAGCCGCAAAAGCCCGCTGAGGGTCATCCTGAACGGGCTCGGCAAGGACGCGGCGCAGATCATTTCGCGCATCAACGGCTTCACGTACGTCAAGACGGGCTTCGACTATCACTCCGGCGCCTTGCACGTCACTGAGGAGATCGCCTACTCCGACGGCGAGCGCGGCAAGGTGCGCTGCTACGGCGCGGACGACGTGCGCGAGGGCGTGGCTATCATGCACGCGGAGGGCGTCGACGTCTCCATTACCGGAAATTCGACGAATCCGACGCGCTTCCAGCATCCCGTGGCCGGCACGTACAAGAAAGAGTGCGTTGAAAAAGGCAAGAAGTATTTCTCCGTCGCCTCGGGCGGCGGCACGGGCAGGACGCTGCACCCCGACAATATGGCGGCCGGCCCCGCTTCGTACGGCATGACGGACACGATGGGGCGCATGCACTCAGACGCGCAGTTCGCGGGGTCGAGCTCCGTGCCCGCGCACGTAGAGATGATGGGCTTCCTCGGCATGGGCAACAATCCCATGGTCGGCGCGTCCGTCGCCGTGGCCGTCGCCGTGGAGCAGAGCTACAAATGACATGAGGATCATCGGCATAGACCCCGGATACGCGATACTCGGCTACGGTATCGTCGACAGCGCGCCGAACAAATACTCCTTGGTGGAGTGCGGCGTGCTGACGACGGACAAGGACGCGCCGATGCCCGAGCGCCTCAAGCGCGTCTACTCTCTGCTCATGGACGTCATCGCGGAGTTCGCGCCCGATACGGCGTCCGTCGAGGAGCTGTATTTCAACAGCAACGCGAAGACGGCCATCAAGGTAGGCGAGGCGCGCGGCGCTGCCATACTCGCCTGCGCGAACTCGGGCCTGCCCGTCTACGAGTACACGCCGCTGCAGATCAAGCAGGCCCTCGCGGGCTACGGCCGGGCCGACAAGCGCCAGATGCAGGAGATCGTGCGGCGCGTGTGCGGGCTGAAAGACGTACCGAAGCCCGACGACGCGGCCGACGCCGTGGCGGCGGCCATCTGCCACGGCAACTCGGCCGCTTATATTACCAGTATAAATAATAGTGTAAAAAAAACTGTCGCGCTCCGAAACCGGAAATCCCGTCAGGAGGCGCTGGAGTCAGGTAAGGAAGCGGAAGTGTGATAAGCTACATTCATGGAAAACTCGCATATAAGCTCGAAAGTTCCATCGTCGTAGACACGGGTGGCGTCGGCTACGAGATATACATCCCCGACAACTCCCCCGTCTTTCTCTCGAACGAGGGTGAGGACGTGCGCATATTCACGGTCATGATCGTAAAGGAAGACGATATGAGCCTGTACGGGTTTCCCGATAGGGAGTCCGTGAATCTGTTTCGCTTGCTCATGACCGTGAGCGGCGTGGGGGCGAAGGCCGCCATGGCCATACTGTCCGCGCTGCCCGCGCCGGAGGTCGTCAGGGCGATCACGTTCGGCGACGCCACGCTGCTGACAAGGGCGCAGGGCGTCGGCAAGAAGTCGGCCGAGCGCATCATACTCGATCTCGCGGACAAGGTCGGCAAGGCGCCCGGCGTCGCGCAGAGCGTTTCGGCGACGGGTATTAGGGCGGGCGAGGGCGACCCGAAAGCCGAGGCCATCGAGGTACTCATGACGCTCGGGTATACGCGTTCGGAAGCGGGCGCGGCCGTCATGGGCATAGGCGACGAAGGGCTGGCGACCGAGGAATACGTGACTTTGGCGCTCAGGAGCATGGGATAGATGAGCGGTAACGACAGGATAGTGAGCGCGGCGAACATAGGCGTAGGCGAGGAATACGCGGACGCGAGCCTGCGCCCCAAGAGGCTGAACGAATACATCGGCCAGAAAAACGTGACGGAAAACCTTAAAGTCTTTATCGACGCGGCGGTATCGCGCGGCGACGCCCTCGACCACGTGCTGTTCTATGGGCCGCCCGGCCTCGGCAAGACGACGCTCGCCGGCATCATAGCGAACGAGCTCGGCGTGGATCTGCGCATCACGTCCGGCCCGGCGATAGAGCGCGCCGGCGACCTCGCGGCGCTTCTCACGAACCTGAACGACAACGACGTCCTTTTCATCGACGAGATACACCGGCTGAACCGCAGCGCGGAGGAGATACTGTACTCGGCCATGGAGGACTACGAGATAGACATGATAGTCGGCAAGGGCCCGTCCGCGCGCTCATACCGCATAGACCTGAAAAGGTTCACGCTCATCGGAGCGACGACGAGGGCCGGAAACCTGTCCGCGCCGCTCCGCGACCGCTTCGGCATCATCAGCAAGTTCGAGCTGTACACGCCGCGCGAGCTCGCGGAGATCATAAGGAGATCGGCCGCGCTGCTCGGCACGGAGATAGACGGCGACTCGCTCGCGGAGCTCGCGAAGAGATCGCGCGGTACGCCGCGCGTCGCGAACCGGCTGCTGAAACGCGTACGCGACTTCGCTCAGGTGAGGGGGGACGGCCGCATAGACATGGCCATAACGAACGAAGCCTTGGATTCACTCGCGATAGACAAGAAAGGGCTTGAAGGCCTCGACCGCGAGATACTCAGGCTCATCATCGACAAGTTCGCGGGCGGGCCCGTGGGCATAGATACGATAGCAGCCGCGATAGGGGAGGAACGCGTCACGATAGAAGACGTCTACGAGCCCTACCTCATGCAAGCGGGATTTTTACACAGGACAAAGCAGGGGCGCGTAGCGTCGCACGACGCATGGATCCACCTCGGCCTGAAGCCGCCCGAGCGGGCCGAAGCGCAGATGTCTTTTATCGACGACATAGCGGACGATGTCGCGGACACGGAAGGCTCCGCCGATTGATCTTTTCTCGGATAAGGCTTGTCTACGTTTGTTAGCGTATTCCAATCTACTAAAGGGAATGTCATGTGTCTGCTATTCGTATAACACTTTCACATACTTCGCGAAAATATACCTCGTCTTGCCCTTGTACTTTAGCTTGTACCAGTCGTCCGACTTGCCGGGATTGTCGATGAATCCCCCGATCTTGAACGTCCGGCCCTTTTCCAGGACGCCGACGGTCGGCGCCAGATTCACGTGGAGCGACGGGTATGTACGCACGTAGGCCGCGCCCGCGTTCACGACCTTACCGTACCGGGCCTTTTTCTCTTTCCGCCAGTGCGCATAGTAGGTCACGTTTTCCCATGCCCGCTTTCCAGCGCTGATCTTCTTGCCGCCGGCCTTCTTCGTGTACCAGCCTTTGAATGTGTAATTTTTGCGTGTGGGGGTCTTGAGCTTGCCGAGCTTCTCACCGCGCTTCACGCTCTTCACGAGCTTCGCCTTGCCGGACGCCTTGCCGCCGTTCGCGTCGAAGGTGATCTTCACGGCCTGGGGCTGCGTTTCGCCCGTCGTTTTGCCCTGCGTTTTGCCCTGTGCCACAACGACGGACGACGGCGAAGTGACGGGCGGCTCGTGTTGCCATGCCCCATACGCTTCTCTGGATCCGTCGATTGCGAAAAGCGCCAATTCGTGCCCTCCATAGGCCAGCCGGGCGAGGTCGCTGCCGGTAAAGTATGGCTTATTATTTTCGTCGGCTTCGATGAAGTAGCGGCCGAGGTACGTGGCGTCGCTGTACGCGAAGAAGTCGGCCCACGAACCGATCCATTCGCTGAAGTCGAACGGGATGCCCGCGTCTTTGCTCTCGAGATAAATAGTCGTGTTGTCTTTCGCGACCAAGGCGAGCGACGGAAACGTATCCTTCTGCGCACTTAGTTCTTCGGAATTTTTCGGGAACTCGTCGGCCTGCGTGTATGAGGGGATTACGTGGCCGTCGTCAGTCACGATCAGAGCGTCACGGGGCGCTTCGTCGGGGATGCGCGGGACGATCACGCCGCCGCCATCCTGCTCTTCCGGGGCGCGTCCGTCGTCCGCTTTGTACGGCGGGATATCGGTTTCGCTTTTCGCCACGTTGACCGTAATATCCCCGCTCGTGGGAGTGTAGTTCCCGCTCGGGTCCGTGTAAGTCGCCGCGAAAGTCTGGCCGCTGCCCGTGAAGAGCGCCGTTTCCGGCGCGAGCCACGCGTAGCCGCTCGCAAGCCTGTCGTTCAGATCGGCAAGCGTCATCCCGCTCGCGTAGGTCGTGTTTATCGCGGCCGGAGCGCCGAAACTTCCCGCCGCCGGGTTTACCTTTATCTCGGTAATACGCGTCAACTCTACATTACTATAATCGTAATTCTCCGCGTCGCTTGGCGTAAACGTCACCTCGTAGCCATTGTTTGCGACGGTCGGGACGATCGTGCCGTCCGTCCACGCGAAAGTACCGTCGCCACCGCCGCCGTCAAGCTGAGATGTTGACAGTTCGGCGCCATAGGTAATCGCCGCCGCCGTAGGCCACTCGATGGTCTGCGGCTCGGCCTGCGTAATGTTCGCAGTCTTAGCCGCAGTGAGGCTTCCTGTGCAGTTTGTGGCTGTGACGGTGACTGAGATTGCTTGACCGATGTCGTCTGATGTGAGCGTGTAGGTAGAGGCGGTTGCGCTTTGTATGTTGTCTTCGCCGCGCTTCCATTGGTAAGATAGAACGCCGAGCTTGTCTGCGCCGATTATTTCCGCGCTATCTTCCAGCCCGTCTGTATCTGCTGCTAATGTTTCACCATAAGTTTGTGCGCCTGAAATTGAAACCGTACCGGAAAGTGCGGCTTTGGCGGTGCGTATGCTCCCGCTCGCGACGCTTGGCAGCGAGGCGAGAACCGAGCCGTTTGCTTTTATCTGCGCGACGAAGGTGTACGCGGTGTTCGGCGTGAGGTCATTGAAAGTCGCGGAATCTTTCCATTGGGGCTCGCCTTGGTCTGTGCCGCCAATGCTCTTTATGCTGTATTGCGCGTTCGCTACCTGGGCCAGCGTGATGCTCGTCGCTGCCGGTTCGCCGTTCACGGTTGGCGCGTCAGGCGTAGCGTAGCGGTACGTCGCCGTGACCGTTACCGCGTCCTGCGGCATGTCGAAGGTGACCGGGCTTTTGGTTGCGTCTGAAAGCGTTACGCCGCTCATCGTCCATTTGTCGAACACCTGCCCGTCCGGCGCCGCGCCGGCGGTAATGGTCACCTGCTCATTCTCTAAATACAAGTCCTTCTCCGGCATGGCTGCGCCGCCTATTACCGTCAAGGCGTATGTTTGCAGGATAGCGAACTTCGCGCCGGAATTCGCCGTTACGGTCCGCGCCGTATTGCTCGTGAGGGTCGTATTGGGGATAGTAATGTTAAACGCCGCGTCGCTTGCCGCTGTAGGCGTGCCGCCGAAACTGAGCGTGATAGTCTTGCTTCCCGCCTCTGCTGTGGCGTTCACCGTTACGCCTGTGGGCACATTACTGAACCAATCGGCGGCATTTGTATTTGTAAGCGCGTTTTTCACCGTATCTCCGGCAAGCGTGATGGCGGCGGTCTGCGTCGTGAGCGCCGTGCCTGTCTTGCCGCTGATGGTCGCGCCGCTTATGGCGGCTTCGACTTCCAGCGTAACATTCAGCGGGATAAAGCCTTCATTTGAGCCATTTTTATACGCGATACCGTATTGGCTGCTCTGTCTGTCCCACACCGCCGTCGCGCCGGTAGTGGGCGAAAGGGAAATATCCGTCGCCGCGTCATAGATATACGTCGTCCGGCCCGCGCCCTGATTCCACGCGACCACCACGCCCGTGCCGCTCGCATCGGTAAAGCCCGAGGAATTTTGCGAGAGATAGACCACATTGTTGGAACCGGTGATAGCGCTGCCGTAGGCGAACACCAAGCCGCCGCTGACCGTGACGGCGGAGCTTGCGCCGGTGGCGCGAATGGCATTGCCTGTCGTGGCTTTGACTGTGCCGCCCGTGACTGATACATTACCGGATGTCTGGATGGCGGCGCCGCCCGCTTCCGCCGCCTGCACCGTGCCACCGGAAACTGATACGCCGGCATCGGCGCGAATGGCTATGCCCGCCCTCGCGCTCACTTCGGATGTAGCGCCGGAAACCGATACGCTGCCGGATGTACGGATGGCGTGGCCGCCCGTTCCCGTCGTCTGCACCTTTCCCGTCCCGCTGACCGTCACATTCTGGCCGGTGTTGCCGGTATTACTCATATAGATAACCGGATTGGCGTCCGTTGTACCTGAATTTGACACTGTTCCCGCGCTGACTGTAACAGCGGAGCTTGCGCCCTCGGCGGAAATCGCTCTGCCCGTCTGCGCGCTGATCGTTCCACCCTCGACTGACACATTGCCGTTTGTCCGGATAGCGTAGCCGCCAGCTGCCGTCGCCTGCACCGTTCCCGTTCCGCTGACCGTAACGGTGGAGCTTGTGCCGGTGGCGTAAATGCCGTAGCTCGTCGTCGCTTTGACCGTGCCGCCGCTGACCGTGACAGTAGGACTTTCTCCGGTGGCCCAAATAGCGTAGCCGCCGTCTCCCGTCTCCACTTTTCCCGTCCCGCTCACCGTAATGGCAGCGCTTGCGCCGGAGGCAGAAATGACTATACCCGTTGTGGCTTTGACCTCGCCGCTGCTGACCGCAATTCTGGAATTTGTGCCATTAGAGAGAATGCAGTAGCCCGTCTGAGCATTGACCTTAGCCGAACTGCCGGTGACTTCCACGTTGCCGGACGCCTGGATGGCGTAGCCGTTACTTCCTTGGACGATGACCATACCGCTGTTGTTCACTGTAACAGTAGAACCCGTGCCGTTGGTGGTAACCGCTCTGCCATTGGTCCCCACAGCGCTCACCGTTCCGCCGCTTACCGTAACTTTAGCGGACGAGCCGGTGGCGTAAATGCCATAGCCGGTGTTCCCCCCTGTGGCAATGACTGAGCCGCCGCTGATCGTAATTTCGGCGCTTGCGCCGCTGGCGTAAACAGCATAACCGCCATTTTCCATAACGCTTACCTCGCCGCCGCTGACCGTAACTTTGGAACTTGCGCCCTCGGCGAAAATGGCCCGGCCCGCCTGCGCTTTGACCTTTCCGCCTGTAACTGACACATTGCCGAATGTACTGATGGCGTAGCCGCCCGCTCCCGTCGCCTCCACCGTGCCCGTCCCGCTGACCGTAACAGTAAGATTTGCGCCGGTAGCGTAAATAGCTTTGCCTGTCGTAGCGCTGACCGTGCCGCCTGTAACCGATACGCTGCCCATTACCCAGATGGCGCTGCCTGACGTGGCGCTCACCGTGCCGCCTGTGACTGATACATTGCCACTTGTATAGATGGCGTAGCCGTTCGCTTCTGTCGCCTGCACCTTGCCCGTTCCGCTGACCGTCACGGTGGCGCTTTCGCCGTTGGCATAAATGCCGTAGCCTGCCTGCGCGCTGACCGTGCCGCCTGTGATTGATGCTCCGTCGACTGCAATGATGGCGTAGCCATTGTTCCCCTTCGCGCTGACCGTGCCGCCGCTTACCGTAACAGTGGAACCCGCGCGGGTACGAATGGCATAGCTGTTTACATTACTGCCGTCCACTCCGGCGCTGACTATGCCGCCGCTTACCGTCACGGCAATGCTTGCGCCTTCGGGAACGGAAATGGTGGCGTTAGTTTCGTCGCTCGTGGTGCTGACCTCCCCTCCGCTGATCTTGAACGCGCCGGCGCCGGACGGTTGAATCAGAATGGTGGTAGTTCCTTTATATGTGGCTTTCCAGTCCACCGTAACGCCCTGCGGGATACTCAGATGAAGAGTGCTAGTCGCGTTGGTTTTGCTGCCGTTAACGGTAACGGTGTTGCCGCTGCCCGCGCTGTCTATGGCGTTTTTGATGTTGGATTCGATAGTTGAAACAGTGTCGCTTTCCGAGATGGAAACAGTTGTGCTAGCCGCGCTTGCCACAAGCGACAGACCGACCCACAGCGCCAACGCTATTATTACCGCGACAAAGAGCGTTAAACGGCGTTTCATTACAGTAGTTTTCATTTAAATATCACCCCTATTCCGCATTCCCCAGAGTATCACGTATGTATATATTGAGCAGGGTTTGTACGGAATACAAAAGGACACCCGCTCGGTCGCCAAAACCGCAAAGACCACATGTGTCCCTGTATGAGCAGATGCCCTTGTACAGACACGTGTGGTTGCCCCGAAAGGCTACGATTTTGGCAAGAAAATTATATCATAAAATCCATCGCGCGTTACCTCCTGTGTGCGTTTCCCCTTTAATGATAGTGAGCAGGATGTTTTTCAGAACACAAAAGGACACCTGCTCGGTTCGCAAAAACCACAAGAACCAAATAGCCCTTGACGAGCAAATGCCCTTTTCCGGGTTATTCGGTTCGCCCCGTAGGGCTGTGATTTTGGCAAGGAAATTATATCACACGAACAGACACGGAGTAGGCGGTAAATTCCCCCTTTGTCTTTCTTTCATTATTATGTATAATAATGCGCGATGAACACTTCTTTATTTGATTACGAATTGCCAAAGTCGCTCGTGGCGAAGCGCCCGCTTCCGCGGCGCGACGACTCGCGGCTTTTTGTCCTGCACCGCGATACGGGGGAGACGGAGCACCGGCGGTTTTCGGATATACTGGACTACTTGCACCCCGGCGACGTCCTCGTCACGAACGACACGAGGGTCATACGCGCGAGGCTCGTCGGCGAGAAAGAGGGCGGCGGCGCGCGCGTTGAGCTGTTCCTCGTGCGCAAGGAGGGCATGCCAAACCACTATTCCGAGGACTGGGTGGTGCTCGCGCGCCCCGCGAAGCGTCTGAAGAGAGGCCAGCGCGTCGTCTTCGGCTACGGTTTGTCCGCAGAGATACTCGGTGCGCTGCCGGACGGAACGCGGCTCGCCCGCTTTACGTTCAAGGGGCGTTTCGCGGATTTAGTTGAGAGCATAGGCCACGTGCCGCTGCCGCCGTACCTCGGGCGCGAGGACGAGCCGGAGGATGCCGAACGCTACCAGACGGTCTACGCGCGAGAGCCGGGCAGCGTCGCGGCGCCCACGGCCGGGCTGCATTTCACGGAGGGCCTGCTCGACATGCTCCGCATGAAAGGCGTAGTAGTAGCGCCCGTCACGCTCGACGTCGGGCTCGGCACGTTCATGCCCGTGAAGACGGACGTCGTGGAGGAACACCGCATGCACGCGGAGCGCTACGACGTGCCCGACGCTTCCGCGCGAGAGATAAACGCGGCGAAAGCGGAGGGGCGCAGGGTGGTGTGCGTCGGCACGACGGCCGTGCGTACGCTTGAAAGCGCGGCGTCAGGCCACGAGGTATCCGTGAAGCCCGGCCGCGGCGAGACGGATATATTCATCTACCCCGGCTACGAGTTCCGGGTCTGCGACGCGCTCATCACAAATTTCCATCTGCCAAAGTCCACGCTGCTCATGCTCGTCAGCGCGTTCGCAGGCCGCGAGCGAATCCTCACAGCCTACGCCGAAGCAGTAAAGCAGCGCTACCGCTTCTTCAGCTACGGCGACGCCATGCTCATAGAGTAGCTATTATTGCCGACCGCAAGACTGAAATAAATAATCAGCTTAAATCGAGTATTATTGCGAAGTTTAAGCTGACTATTTATTTCAATAAATCGCTTTACACCATGCAAATACTATATTATAATTGATTTGGCAAATATATAATCAGCTTAAACTTATGTATTTTATGCTATTTAAGCTTATAATGTATAGAAGAAAAGGAAGGATTGATGCTGATAGGACGCGAACGGGAGATCGAATTGCTGCGAGGGTATCATCGCTCAAATGAGTCGGAACTGGTTGCAGTATACGGCAGACGACGTGTCGGCAAGACGTATTTGATCAGGGAGACGTTTGCTGACGATTTCTTTTTTTATTATACGGGAGTGATCGGCGCGTCAAAGAGCGAGCAGCTGGATCGTTTTTCAAAGGCCTTGGCCATATATGGGAAGACATACCCGGGCGAAATCGAGTCGTGGATGCAGGCGTTCGATTTGCTTGCGGATTTGGTCAGTGATTCAAAGAGCAGGGCGAAGAAGATTATATTTTTTGATGAAATCCCGTGGCTCGACAATCCGAAATCAAAGTTTCTCATGGCCTTTGATTATTTTTGGAACTCTTTCGCTTCCGCACGAAATGACGTGCTTTTCATAGTCTGCGGTTCGGCGACGTCGTGGATCACTCGAAAGCTGTTCCGAAATCGCGGAGGGCTGCACAATCGCGTTACGGGCAAAATTCATCTGCGGCCTTTTGATCTGTACGAATGTGAAGCGTATCTGAAAGCGAAAGGGATCACGCTCAGCAGGTACGATATTATAGAAGCATATATGATCTTCGGGGGAGTCCCGTATTACCTGAGATATTTCGAAAGGAATTACAGCCTTTCGGGCAATGTGGACAATATTGTATTCGAGGAAGGCGCTCCCCTTAAAGAAGAGTTCAATGACCTGTATGCTTCACTGTTTAGACATTCCGAACTGTATACGGAGGTCGTCGCCGCGTTGAGCCGAAAGATGAGAGGGATGACACGGGACGAGTTGATTGCGTCTACCGGGTTCAGCAACGGCGGCACGCTGACAAAAATCCTCGAAGACCTTGAACTCAGCGGTTTCATAAGGAAGTATCTCGCGTTTCCAAACAAAGTGAACGGAGCTCTGTATCAGTTGGTGGATAGTTTTTCGCTTTTCCATTTCTCATTCATACAAAAGGCGCGGCCTACGGACAACCGTTACTGGACAAATTTGCGCGACACGCCCCGCCTAAACGCGTGGCGTGGATACGCGTTCGAGCTTGCCTGTCTTAGGCACATAGAGCAAATTCGGCGTGGGCTCGGCATTGATGGAGTGCTCATCAGCATTTCTTCATGGCGTAGCCGGCATTCCGACGCCGGCGCACAGATAGATCTTGTTCTTGAGCGTGGGGATAATGT
This sequence comes from Eubacteriales Family XIII. Incertae Sedis bacterium, assembly GCA_031266795.1. Lineage (GTDB taxonomy): Bacteria > Bacillota > Clostridia > Peptostreptococcales > Anaerovoracaceae > JAIRPC01. The sequence continues at coordinate 2,099 of JAISAI010000062.1, read as the reverse complement.
GATCAATTTATGTGAGATGAAGTTTTCACGGCATGAATATATAATCGACAAGGACTATGAGAAGAATCTACGCAACAAGCTCGCGGTTTTTGCGCGGGAATCAAATACCCGCAAGACACTGCACCTCACTATGGTCACGACATACGGATTGAAGCAAAACGCGCATTCCGGGATAGTGAGCTCGCAGATTACGATGGACGCGCTGTTTGCCCGCTGATCCCTCATGTTGAGAGACGGTCACGTCTTCACGTCTTCAGCTACGGCGACGCCATGCTCATAGAGTAGACAATCACAAGGCGAAAAATATATAATACTCTATGTAATGATATTCGCTGCTATTGATATAAGGGATTCGTTTCAATCTCGCCGAACTTGTAAAAGGCGCGACGACCGAGAAAAATATTTATGTAATAAAAGGCTCGCCGTCCTGACGGCTTTCTTCCTTTTCGCGTCCTGTATTCTCTCCACCTGCGCGGGCGGTGGCGCTATTGAGGAGGACGTTTCCAAAATATCCTCGCGGGAGATCCTTGAATACTATCAGAGCATACTCTCGTTCCCGCGCTCCGGCCCGTCGTACCCGGAGGGCGTCAACGCGTATCTCATCGGGCAGGCCGATATACTCGGCGTGGACGCGCGGCAGGACGAGCAGGGCAACGTCGTCATGCACACGCCCGCGACGGCAGGCAAGGAGGGGTCGCGGCCCGTCGTGCTCGTGGCGTATACGGGGGCGGATATTGTGAACGACCGCACCGAGGCCTTCGACCCGTACATAGACGGCGTGTGGCTGCTCCCGTCGGACGAAAATGTCAGGGCGGAGGGCACGTCGATGGGGGCGAGCGGCGCTCTCGGGGCGGCCACGATACTCGCGATTCTGGAGCGGTCGGAAATTCACGGGGACATCACGGCGGTATTCGCGAAGGGGGACGGGTCGGCTCATCCGGAAAACGCGGACGTGTCAGGCTCATCAAAAACTGATCTCGGAAACGCGCCTATAGAAAGCGGATTGCTGGCTCCGGCGCTTGATATTACGGGAAACCCATTATTGATAGAGATAGGCGGAGAGGGGACGGGACGCATCGCGACGGGCGCGCCGATGGCCGCGCTTCTCAGCGCCGGGACGACGACGAGGGCGGTAGTCACAGGCAACGGGCGGGCGTATGTCGTCGCCGCGACGGGCTCTCCATCGGGCGACTCGGGCGGTTCGGGAGAGGGCTATGTGAACCCGGTCTCCGTCGTGGCGAGGATACTGTCCGAGGCGAAGAGCGCGGGCTGCGTATACGGGCTGTCGGACTTCACGGGCGGGACGGACGCTTGCTCGTCGCCCTCGGAGGCGCAGGCTACGGTGATACTCGGCGATTACGAGGAGCGGCAGTTTCGCCGGGTGTTCGACTCGGTGGCCGAGTCGGCCATGGGCGACGCGGGGATGAGCGTCAGCATGGTGGAGACCGCGCGCCCGGCCTTGGCCGTGGACGAGGAGTACGTCTCCAAGGCGCTGAGCTATATCTATGGGCTGATGAGCATCAGGGTGTCCGAGGAGGACGAATCGTCCGCGTCCATCAATATAGGCAAGGTCGCGCTGACGCCGTCCTCGTTCTCGTGCGGCATATCGGTCACGGCATACGGCTCGGAGGACGCGGAGAGGGTGGTGGACGAGCAGTCCACTATAGGGCGGCTCAGCGGGATACCCGTGGAAAAAACCGGTGAGATACCCGGCTTCGGATTTGAGAGCGCTGACGTTGACGCGGGCGCGAGCGGGGAGACGCCGAAAGACGAGGCGGCGGCTTTCGAGCGGGCGTATAGCGAGGCATCGGGGGACAACGTGATGTCGGACGCGCTCACAGCGCCGAGCCCGCTCGGCCTGCCTGAGGAAGCGGCCACGATCCTTTGCATAGGCGTGTCCGTGTACAAAGAGGGGACGACGGACGAGTATTTCGTGAAAGAAGAGGCGGCGATACCGGCAAACGCCGTGCTGGCGTATCTTGAATCAATTCGTTTGTAACGAAAGGATTGAAAACTCAAGAGAAGGGAGTTGCATAGAAATTGGCGAACGCCCCCTTGAGCAGTGAAAAGTCGTGCGAATAAGGGCAAAAAGCAAAATT
>JAISAI010000048.1 GCA_031266795.1 Eubacteriales Family XIII. Incertae Sedis bacterium | reverse complement strand
CAGCTTTCGGACAGGGCGTCAGCGATGAACTGCTCGTCGGGGATGCGCCCGTCCGTCAGTATCTCCTTGGGCGGCGAGGATTGGTTCACGTAGTATTGCGAGATGAAGGCCGCGACGGTATCGGCGTCGGTCTGCGGCGCGCCGGCGTCCTGCGAGTCGTCTCCCGAGTCTATGATGTGCCGCTCCCGTCCGGCCAATTTGCCGTCGCGCACGAAGAACACCGTGACGACGGACGAGCCGTCGCCCGAGGCGCCGGGGGAGGCGAGCACGACGTCCATGCTCCCCGACGACAGGAGCTCGACGCGCTGTTTTTCCGTGACGGCCCTTGCGGACGACAGGTAGTCGCGCCACCTCGCGGCTTCCTCGTAGTCCATGCGCTCCGACGCTTCGTTCATGCGCGCGGTGATGTAGCCCTCGACCTCCGCGCTGTCGCCTTTGAGAAAGCGTAGTATCTTTTTGACGTCGTCCATGTAGTCGTCATGGAGGGTTTCGAACTCCCGCGCGTCGCCCGCGCCGTCCGGGCCGCCCCCCGCGCCGCCCGTGTACAGGCAGACGCGCCGACAGCGGTCTATGTGCCCGTGCAGGCACGGCCTGTGCCCTTTCGGAAACGTGCGCTTCGCGCAGCGCTTGAGCCGGTACACGTCGTTCAGGAGGGCGATGATGCGGTTGACGGCGCCGACGTCCGCGTAGGGGCCGAAGTATTTGCTGCCGTCCGCCGCAAGCACACGCGTCTTCAACAGCCGCGGCCACTCCTCGCCGAGCGTTATTTTAATATACGGATAGGTCTTGTCGTCGCGCAGCATGACGTTGTAGCGCGGGCGGTAGCGCTTTATGAGCGTGTTCTCGAGCAGGAGCGCCTCGGCCTCCGTGTTCGTTACTATATACTCAAACTCGGCGATGTGCGACGCGAGCGCCGTCGTCTTTTCGTCGCGCCCGCCCGGACGGAAATATTGCCTGACCCTGTTCCTCAAGGACGAGGCCTTGCCCACATAGATAATTTCGCCGGCGGCGTCCTTGTGGAGATATACGCCGGGCGACGAGGGGAGTTGTTTCAGGTTTTCTTCTCTATTAAACATCGCGGTATACCCGTGGCGTCATCCCGACGAAAGCCATCGCTCGAAGACGGCGCCCCTCAGCTCCTTTATCTCGTCCGGCAGCCACTCCGGGTCGGACAGCATCGGGAGCAGGCCGTCGTACGCTTCCTCGCCGAATGCCGCCATGCCGCCCTCGTCGTCCCTCTCGTCGCCCGTGAGTAAGGGCAGCTCCGAACCGCTCTCGTGGTAGGCGGTCATGCCCAGCTGCACGGCGTCGGTGGACTCCGTATCGGCCAGAAGCCACGCTATGAACGCGCGGGCGGCTTCCGTGTCAGAGGGCGAAGACTGCTCGTTCACGCAGAGCGAATACTCCGTCCTGAGCTGTATGGATTTGTTCGCGCCAACAGCGCCGAGATAGCCGCTGAGCCAGTGCTCGGCGTACGGCATCTTCACGGGCAGGATGGCGATGTGCCCCGCCTGCGTCGCGTCGGCCGCGTCGCTGACGGCGTAGTCCTCGCTGTCGAAAGGCATGAACACGGCCCTGTGCTCCGCGAACACCGTTCCCGTGTACTCGGGGCTGTATATATCCGGGGATATGAAGTCGTCGCCCCTCACGCCCGACGCGTAGCGCCCGGCTATGTGGGAGGTGTAGACTTCCAAGGCCGCCGCGTACGTGTCCAGCACAGGCGCGACTGAGGTAAAAGCCTGCGGCGTGGGCGACAGGCGGGAAAGGCCCAGTGCGTCGTTGTTCGAGGTCGCGGAGGCCAGATCCATGAGCGTCACGCCTACGAACGAGGGCTCCGCACCGCTGACGGCAAATATGCCGTTCAGCTGTGACGAGAACCTTCCCTTTGTGCCGGCGAACGTGTACGCTTTGCCGTTCAGCGTCCCTGCGGCGTAGCCGGCGCCGTCTATGTAGGCGTCTAATTTATCTATGAACCCCCTCCACTCGCCGTAGCCCGCCATCCGTAGATCTTCGACGAACGCGTCCACCTCGGGCGCGCCCGCGTCCGCCGCGCCTATGAGATCGGCGAGCACGCGCCTGTCCGCGGCGAACCCGCGGCCGTGAAACCGCCATCCGATACCGGCGCCGGACGCGATGCCGGCCACCTCGGAAGGCATGGCGAAAGCCGCGGGCGGGTTTGCGCCGCCGAGGTAGCGCGCGAGAAGACGCCCGTCAGCCGCGTCCTCGTCCGTCGTTATCGGACGGATGGAAACGCCGGTCTCCGCCTTGTAGCGAAGCACGATACGGCCCACGGTGATGGGGTCTTCCGCGTGGCCGAAGAAGACGCTGAAATCGTAGTCCTCGTCGTCCGCCCCCGCGCCCGAAGCGCCCGCCCCGTTCGCGAGCAAAAGGCCGCACGACGCGAGCGCCGTCATGAGCAGCATGGCGCAGACGACCGCGAGAAACCTTCTGTCGGCCGTTCGCTTCATTACCTTCTTCGCCTGTTCGTCTTGTTGAGATTTTTGATGCGGCGCACCTCGCGGGGGTCGACGGAATTGTTCAGCTTGGCCCCGTACATGCGGTTGCGCCGCCGTCTGCGCCTCTTGACCGCGTTCTTGATGACCGTGAGCACGACGATCAAAACCGCGATGAGGCAGACGAGGCCGACTACCCTCAGCACGAGCGACAGCGCGCCGACGCCATCGTCGCCGACGGCCTCGGCGTCCCCGGCCGCAATCGTCGGCTCTATGGAGTTCGCGGCCACTATATCCACGGTCGAGAGCGTCAGCCCCTCCGCGTTCTTCACCCACGCCGTGCCGAGTACGTCGCCGGCCTTGATCGGCGCCATGAGCCCGCCCCCCGTCGTCTCGCCCGTGATCTCCCCGTCCACCTGATACGCCGCGCTGTCGTGGTTGTTGACCGTGGCCATGAGGTCGTCGGCGAGCACGAGGTTCACGTGATTTTCGCCCGCGTTGGGAACGGGGCGCTCAAACATGCTTTCGCCTTTCTTCATGTACGTGACTTCCTTGAAATTGTGGAGCCCGTACTCGAGCAGGTTCATCGTATCCGCGTATTGATCCATCCCTTGGCTTTTCAGTATGACGGATATGAGCTCCATCCCATCCCTGTTCACGCCGGAAACCAAGCAGTTGCCGGATTTGCTCGTGTAGCCCGTCTTGATGCCCGTCGTGTCCGGGTATTTGATCTTGACCTCCTCGCCGTAGACGTTGACGACGCGGCCCTCCTCGTAGAGCAGGCGGTTCGAATTGTGCAGTATCCTCTTCGGCTGCAGATTTGTCTTCGGCATGACGTATTCGTATGTGCTGACGTATTTTCGGAAATTCTCGTTTTGCATGGCGTCGCGCGCTATGAACGCGAGGTCGCGCGCCGTCGTGTAGTGCTCGGGATCGTCGAGGCCATGCGGGTTTTTGAAATGGGAGTTGGAGAGCCCGAGCTGCGCCACGCGCTCGTTCATGCGATCCGCGAACTTCTCGACGCTGCCGTCGACGCCTATCGCGAGGGCCGTCGCCGCGTCGTTGCCGGATTCGAGCAGGGCCGCGTAGAAGAGATCCTCCGCCCGTATCTCCTCATCCGGCACGAGGCCCACGCTCGACCCCTCCACGCCGTAAGCCTCCGGCGCCACGGTGACTATCGCGTCCGGGCCGAGGTTCTCTATGGCGAGCAGCGCCGTCACTATCTTCGTGCAGCTCGCCGGGGAATGCTTGGCGTCGGCTTTTTTTTCGTATAACACACTGCCGGTCTTGGCGTCTATGAGTATGGCCGACTTGGCGGTGAGCTTTGGCGGCTTCGCGTACTTATCCGTTTCGCCGGCGCCCTCCGCGGCCGCGCCCGTCACGGCCGCGTCCGTCGCGGCTTCGCCCTCGCCCTCGGCGTATTCGTCCGTCGCGGCCGCGTCCCCCGGCTCGGCGTGCGCGAACGTGACGGTGGCAAAAAGCAGCGCGACGACGAGAAGTATCATTCCCGCCGTCCTACGCGCCTCTATACTTATTACATAACACCCCGACTTCAAACCGTTATCCTCCTACAAACCCCTTTACGGCCTCTGCCGTCAGACCTCTATCCCCGCGCCGAAGAAGCTGTCGGCGAGCTCCACCCCCGAGTCGAACCTGATCCCGGTCTTGCCGGACCGCTCCGTGAACGCGCGGCCCGCGCCGTCGTCCCCCGCCGGCGCGCCGCTGTCGAAATAGACGAAAGGCACGGACTCGGAGCTGTGCGTCCTGAGTGAAAGCGGCGTACGGTGGTCGGGGACTATCAGCACGCGATAGCCCTCCCCCGTCTTCCCCCTGTTGGCCTCGAGCCAATCCACGACGGGCGCAATCACCTCTGCATCTATGAGCCCGAGGGAGCGCACTTTGCCGTCCGCGTCGCCCTGATGCGAGCATTCGTCGGGGGCTTCCACGTGTATGAACACGAAGTCGCTGCCGGCCTCGTACGCGTCCGTCGCGACGTTTGCCTTCGCGCCGAAGTCGGTGTCTATGGTCCCCGTCGCGCCCTTGACCTCGGGCGCTTCGAGCCCCGCGCATATGCCTATGCCCTTTATCAGATCGACGGCGGCGACGACTGTCCCGCTGACGCCGTACTTCTCGGCTATGGGCGTGAGCTTCGGATGGCGGCCCTGCCCCCATATCCATATGGCGTCGGCCGTGCGCAGCCCGGCCTCGCGCCGCGCGGCGTTGACGGGATGGCCCGCGAGCAGATCGAAGCTCTCTTTCATCATATTCAAAATAAAACCGCTGCCGTCGCCCGACGGGAGGTTTGGGCCTATCTTCATATCGAGGACGTCGTGCGGCGGCGTCAGGTCGTAGCCCGGCGCTTCGCTCACCACATCGCCTATGCCCGACCTCGTCATCTCGCCGTCCCTCACTATGAGCGCGTGGCGGTAGCTGATGCCGGGGTAAAAACGCGCCCTGTCCTCATTCGCGGGGTCGCCCGAACCGATGGCGTCGTCCAAATACTCTATGAGGGCGCCGCCCTCCTCCGAGGAGATGTCGCCGGCCGAGTGGTCGATGATCACGAGATCCTCGAACGCATCGCCCGCGGAGGGCGTCCCCCCGTCCGCGGTCATGAGCGTGACTAAGTTCGCGCGGAACGAGACGTCCGTATTTGACATGCCGACCCCCATGCTCACGGCTTCGAGCGGCGATCTCCCCGTCAGATCCTTCGCCGGGTCGTAGCCTATGACGGCGAGGTTTGCGGCGTCGCTGCCGGGCTTCACGCCGAGCGGTATCGTCTGCACCTGCCCGACAATGCCGCGACGGGCCAGTCCGTCCGTGTACGGCATGTCGGCCAACTCAAGCGGGGTATTCTCTCCGAACGGCCCGTACGGCCTGTCCGCCGCCCCGTCGGGGACTACGATCAAATACTTCATGAGGCCTCCTCAACTATTATAAACAACATACATTTCCTCCTCTTATTATCATTAATAATGCTCAGCTGCAATTATATTATTCTACTCTATACCTATATCGGCCACCGTCTTTTTCAGGCGTTCGAGCGCTTCCCCAGCCTCGCGCTCCGACGCGCCGCGCGCCGAGTAGTAGACCTTGAGCTTTGGCTCGGTGCCCGAGGGCCTGAGCATGATCCGGCCGCCGTCGGCCATGTCGTACTGCATGACGTTCGACGAGGGCAGGGCCCCGCCGGGCAGGTAGTCGGTCACGGCCGCTATGCCGCGCGCCGCGCCGGGCGTGACGGCGCGGGCCTTGCCCATGGCCGCCTGTATCTCGTCCATGCCCGTCTTGCCGGGCCTGACGAACTCGTCCACCGCGTCTATGTAATGCCCGTAGAGCCCGCTGAGCTCCGCGAGCCGGTCGAGCAGCGTCTTGCCGGCGCCCTTGTAGTATCCGGCCATCTCGCAGAGAAGCATGGCCGTGCCAACGCCGTCCTTGTCGCGCGCGAGCGTGTGGGCGCAGTAGCCGCAGCTCTCCTCGAAGCCGAAGATGAAGCGATCCGCGCCGCCGTCGGCCTCGAGCGCGTTGACCCTGTCGCCTATGTA
>JAISAI010000040.1 GCA_031266795.1 Eubacteriales Family XIII. Incertae Sedis bacterium | reverse complement strand
ACTGTTCGTTTCTGCGTTGAAAGCGGGCGAGGATTACCGGGATTTGCCACGGGCGGTGCTGATCAGTATTTTGGATTTTGAACTGTTTGACTGCGAAGCGTTGCATTCGAAGTTTGCTTTCTTGGAACAGTCGCGACAGGAACTGCTGACTGACAGGATGGAGCTGCATTTTTTCGAGCTGCCAAAGATTCCGAAGAAGATTGACATGGACGACAAGATGCAGCTTTGGCTCAAGGTGCTTGACGCGCAAACGGAAGAAGAGCTCGAAGAGCTTGAGAAATTGGAGGTGAGCGAAGTGGCACAGGCGGTTGCGGCGTACAGGTCAATCACGGCAAGAGACGAGTTCAAGGAACTGGAGCGGCTACGCGCAAAGGCCCGGCATGACGAGGCGGGCGCGCTGAAAAATGCGGAGCGGCGCGAACGCGAGAAATGGCGGAAAGTTGTTGCGGACAAGGACGCGACCATCGCGGACAAGGAAGCGACCATCGCGGAGCTTCGTGCGCAGCTTGCGAGTAACAAAAAATAGGGGAGAGCATAGAGGGACGTCAGACTGTGTTCCACAAACCGCGCTCTTTCGCCTTTTCTTAACAGCTTTAATTGAACGTCTTTCGGATAATGCGGATAACTTCTTTCGCCGTATCGCCGTCCGTGTAGAGATGGTTTACGATGTTGCCGCGCAACGCCCCGATAATTGCTTTTGCCTTATTCGGGCCTACGGCTATACCGATCCGGTGTTCCTTTTCCCTCACCTCATCCAGGCTCAGCGCGATAATGCGTTCTTCCGTCTCTTTGCTGACTGAACGGCCCGCGATATTGAAGCAATGCCCGAGGATATCACCTACCGCCCCGTTTGACAGGGCTTCGTCGTATTCCTTTTTCGAATACGCCCCCCGCTTTCTCAGCACGGAATCGTGGGAGGCGTACCCGATACTGAACACCGCTATGCGCGCTTTTCGCGCGTAGTCCATAACATATCTCACATGGGAGTCTTCCTTGAGGATATCCGCCGTTTCTTTGCAGTCAACTATCATGGGCACCGGCATGAGATAGCCGTCCGCTGAAAAGAAATCCGCGAGTTTTTTTATGATAGAAGTGGATTGCATCGAATTGATATCGCTTGCAATGGAACCGTCGATCATCACGACTTTATCGCATTTGACTTTAATAATGATTTCAGTCGATAATATCTCCGTGAGCTGCTCCATTGACAGCCCCCACCCTATCCCCAATATGTCGTCCTTCTCTAACATATTGCAAATATCGTTTGCGGCCAGCCGGCAGGTGTCCCGGAGTTTTGTCTCCGGATTGTCCGTGAATGTAGGGGCAATATGCAAATTTGAAAAGCTAAAATATTTCCTGAACTCCCTCTTGATATCTTTGATCGAATCAACAGGGTAATTCAGTTGAAACTGGACGATGCCATTCTCTGTAGCTTTCTTGAGCAATCTGCTGACTGTAGACTTGGAGATAAATTCCTCGCTTGAAATCTGGTCCTGCGTCATCCCCATCTCATAGTATTTCCTTACGACGCTCACAATCAGCTCTATGTCGCTTTGAGTGTTGTTTGGCATTCCGTCTCCTCCGTCTGTGCACCAAATAGCAAATTGAAGTCCCGCCATAAATTATAACAAATACACCGTGTATTTTGCGGCGTAATTATATATATAGACTATCGAGCCTTATATCCCTGAACTCGTTTGAAATATCTTCGGCGGATTTTTGCCTCACCTCTATGCCGTTGTCCGTGACGCCTCGGTACATCCCACTCCCATCCGAACCGTAGAACAGCGTCCTGCGCCGGGTTCCGGTATTTTTATTCAAAAATAGATTCGCCGACTTCTCTCCCTCCGCGATGAGCGCGCGGCTGCGCTCCGCCTTTAGCTTTGACGGTATCTGGCCCGGCATGCCTGCGGCCGGCGTACCGGGCCTACGCGAATACCTGAACACGTGGATACGCGAAAAGCCTACGTCATTTATCGCTTTCATCGACGCCTCGTGATCCGCTTCCGTTTCGCCGGGGAAGCCGGCTATGATGTCCGTCGTTATCGAAAACAGCGGGTCGTGGCGCTTGAGTACCTCCGCTATGCGAAGATAGCCGCGCATGGCGTAGCCCCTGTTCATGGCGGACAGCACGGCGTCCGAGCCGCTCTGCAGCGACAGGTGGAGATGCGGGCACAGTATCTCGCGCTTTATGAGCTCGGCCGCGTAGGCGGCGTCTATGACCGTGGGTTCGAGGCTGCTCAGCCTCACGCGGAAGTCGCCGCCTATCTTCGATACGGCGTCGACCGCGTCGATGATCCCGCGTCCGCCGGCGCCTCCGTACAGCGCGGCGTTCACTCCCGTGAGCACAATCTCCTTGTATCCGTTCGCGACCAATGCGCGCGCCTCCGCCTGAATGTCGCTGAGCTCCCTGCTCCTGACTTTGCCGCGCGCGGCCGGCACTATGCAGTACGAGCAGCTCCTGTCGCAGCCGTCCTCGATCTTGATGTACGCCCTCGCGCGGTCGGCGAGCCCCGTCACGCCGTCCGGCAGATCACGGTCTCCCGGCGCGGCGCAGGCGGATGCGGACGAGCTTCCCCCGCGCGCGCCGACCGCGTCCGCAATCAGTTCCGGCAAGCTCTCCTTGTCGCCGTTCCCCACGACCATGTCTATCTCTTCCACGCCTTTCAGGTCGTCCGCGCCCACCTCGGCGTAGCATCCCGTCAGCACGGTCAGCGCGTCCGGGCTCATGCGTTTCGAGCGGCGCGCGAGCTTGCGCGACTTCCGGTCCGCTATGCCCGTGACGGTGCACGAATTGACGACGTAGACGTCAGCTTTTTCCTCCGTCCCCACGACCTCGAAGCCGAGCGCCGCGAAGCGTTCGGAAAGCGCCTGCGTTTCGTACTGATTGACCTTGCAGCCGAGCGTATAGAATGCGATTTTCATTTATATCATAACTATTCAGACATGCTTAGGATTTTTTTCGCAGAGTGCGTGCTTTTGCACAGGTTCCGCGCGGAGCGTACTTTGAGGTACGCGAGCACGGGTTCTGTGTAAAAGCGCGTGCTATGCGGAAAAAAGACAAGCATGTCTGAATAGTCACCTTTCTACAATTCCAATTCGTACAAGATCATAGCCACTACTGCCGGCCCGGCTGTTTCTGTCCTCAGTATCGTGGCGCCGAGCGAGCACGGCGACGCGCCCGCGCTCTCTATCGCGAACGCTTCCGCGTCCGTGAATCCACCCTCGGGGCCTATGACGACCGCGACGCGCGCGCCCCTGTCGGGCGACCCGCCTGCGGCGCCAGCGTCCCCGAGCGCCGCTGCGTGGCCGCGCAGGACGTCCTTGATCGTGTCGCGATCCTCGTTCTCATACGGGAAGATAGTCAGGTCGTACTCGCCAAATGTCCCCACGGCCTCCGCGAGCGTGAGCGGAACATCCACGACCGGCACGAGCCCGCGCCCCGACTGCTTCGACGCCGACTCCGCCACGCGCCTCCAGCGCTCCATCTTGCGCCCGCCGTCACTCGGCCTCGGTACGCTGCGCTCTGAAAAAACCGGGACGAAGCGAATCGCGCCGAGCTCCGTCGACTTCTGTATCACGGTCTCCATCTTGCCCTGCTTGGGTACGCACTGGTACAGCGTGATCTTCGTTCGCGGCTCCACGGCGTGAGTGATGTCGCTGATCGAAAGCGTCACGGCCTCGCCTATCTCGTCTATCCCGCCCTCGTACTCACGCCCCGCGCCGTCGCATAAGGAGAGAACGTCGCCCGGCTTCATGCGCAGCGAGTCGCGTATGTGCCGCACGTCGCCCTCATCCTCGATATATATCTTGCCGTCCCTGACGGCGTCCGCATCTACAAAAAATCTGCGCATAACGTGAGCCACTCCCCTCTCGTTTCTGTTGAAGCAATAATAAATCCCGCTCCCGTGAGCGCGTCTTTCATCCTTGTTTCTTCCTCCGCGAGCAGGCCGGAAACTATGAGCTTGCCGCCGCGCGCAGTGAGCGCCGGGAGCGTCGCCGCGATACGATGCACGAGCCCGCTCGTGATATTCGCGACTACCACGTCGTACGCCCCGATACTCCCGGCGAGCTCCCGGATGTCGCCCTCGATCAGCTTCACGCGGCCCGCCACGCCGTTGAGCCCGAAATTTGCGGACGCTGACGCGGCGGCGTCCGCATCGTACTCGATAGCCGTCACGCGCTCCGCGCCGAGCAGGGACGCGGTGATCGCGAGTATGCCCGAGCCCGTCCCTATGTCGAGTACGCTCATGCCCGGCCTCACGAAGCGTTCGAGCGCCGTCAGGCACATGGCCGTCGTCTCATGGGTCCCCGTGCCGAAGGCCATCCCCGGATCTATGCTTACGACTATTTCACCCTCGCCCGCGAGGTCGTCCGTGTCCCACGAGGGGCGGACGACGATGCGGCCCGTAGCGCGAAACGCCTTGAACCCCTCTTTCCACTTGTCTTTCCATTCGTCAGGCAGAGGCCCCGACTCCGCGTAGAGCCTGCCGAAGTCGGCGGCGGCGCCGTATTCGCCGTACTGCTCGTCCGCTTTCAGCATCATGAGCCCGGTCTTTATCCGCGTGAGCAGCGCCGCGCCCTCGTCCGTGCCCTCCGTATAAAACGTCAGCACGGCCTCACCCTCGCCGCTACGCGCTTCGTCCGCTAAGCCTTCATCTATATAGTCCCAACCGAGCCAGTCCTTAGCCTCGATGATGGCTCGGAGGTCGCCGCTATCCTCGACGCTCAGCTGCGTGACGCCGAACGTCGAGAGCAAGGCGCTCACGGGCTCCACTCCCGCACTCGTCGTATAAATTTTGGTTTCCGTATAGGGGCGTTCTTTCAAATTCAACGGAAGTCCTCCGCCGCTTTCAGGCCGTACGCGGGCTTCGCGGCGAGCGCGGCCCGCTTTATCGCGGCCGCCGCCATGTCCGCCGCGAGGCACGACACGGCGTCGGCGTCCGCGCGCGCCACGCACGACGCGAGCGCGAAAGCCGCGTCGCCGTCAGCCGATGTGTGGACGGGGCGCACAGCCCGCGCCATGCCGTCGTGAGCGAGCGTCGCCATCCTACTGGCCTGCGCCTTCGTCATGATAGCGTTCGTGACGACGCACAGCAAGGTCGTGTTCTCGGATACGCCGCCGGCGTTCGTTCCGGGGCCGCCCTGAGTCAACACGTCGCGGCCCTGTTCGATAGCCGCGTACAGAGCGTCTGATGCGCCGACGATGGCGCCGCCGCCCTCCGACAGCATACCCGCGACGAGCTCTCCGGTATCAGGGTCGCGTACGTCCCCTATGGCGTTGACCGCGGCCACGGCGCCGACCTTGACATCGCCTACGCGTACGGCCGCGAAGCCGAGGCCGGACTTCATCATGCGCGCCGGGCCGAGGTACTTACCGACGGTCGCGCCCGTACCGGCGCCGCAATTGCCCTCGCGCGGCGGCGCTCCCGCGAACGCTTCCTCACAGGCCCTACGCCCCATATCCTTATCGGGCCTCGCCGCCGGGTCGCCTACGAGCAGATCGAACAGGGACGCGCCGCACACGATGGGTACGTTCGCAACGAGGGTTTCATAGCCTATGCCTTTTGATTCGAGATACGCCACGACGCCGGATGCCGCATCGAGCCCGAAGGCGCTCCCTCCGGACAGCACGACGGCGTGCACGCGCTCTATCCTTCTTTCGGGTGAGAGCAGATCCGTCTCGCGCGTAGCGGGGCCGCCGCCGCGCACGTCCACGCCGGCCACCGCGCCGCCGGGGCACACGACGACGCTACATCCCGTAGCGCCCGCCTCGTCCTCCGCGCTTCCAAACAAAAATCCCTCTATCTCACTTATGTTTATACTGGAAATATTCATACGTTGTTATTATTATTTTAACCTCCAAAGCCATCCGTGCCTGCCCTACCATTCCTTCCTTATCTCGTCGCGCAGGCTATCCGCGTCTACCACCCTCGGGCCGGCGTTTTTTTTCTTCAAGCCATAGGCCGCGAGGTAGGCTAAGGACACGAATACCGCGCCGCCGATGATGTTGCCGAGCGTGACGGGCGGCAGGTTGCCTCCGAAGAACGACGCCCACGTCAGGCCGTCGATCTGCTGCTGCGTCACGCCGATGTCGAGCGCGGCGCGGGCAAACGAGGGATTGGACTTCGCGAGGATGCCGGCGGGAATGTAATACATATTCGCGATGCTGTGCTCGAAGCCGGAAAGCACAAAGAGCATGACGGGAAAGAATATGCCCGCGATCTTGCCCTGCACGGTGCTCGAGGCGTAGGCGAGCCAGACCGCGAGGCACACGAGCCAGTTGCACATGACGCCGAGCGCGAGCGCCGACGAAAAGCTCAGGCCTGCCTTGCCCGCAGCGATCTTGATCGTGACCGCGCCGAGCATATCCGCGCCGCCGTGAAGCTGGCCGCCCGCGGCGATGAGCCACACGATGAGCAGAGCGCCGATGAAGTTGCCGAGGTAGACTATGCCCCAGTTGCGCAGCAGCGCGCCGGGGCTCACGCGCCTCGCCGCCACCGCTCCGACTATGAGCACGTTGCCCGTGAAGAGCTCCGCGCCGGCGATGACGACGAGGATGAGCCCCACGGGGAATATCGCGCCGGCGAGCGCCCTGCCGAGCCCGTAGGTGGAGGGCTCGGCGAGGAGGCTGTACGCCGCGATGCTCGAGCCCTCCGCGCCGAACGCGATGAACGCGCCCGCGAGTACCGCGAGCACGAGCAGCTTCACGAAGCCGCCGCCTGCCTTCGTCTCCGCGACGTCCAAGCTCACGTTCAGTATTTCATCCGGTTTCAATATCTTTTCCATGTAATGATCCCTGTCGCCTTTTTTGTCGGCTCAGTCCACAGCCGCCTGACCGGCGGGCGCCCCGCTCGTCATCCTCCAATTATTCTACTATTATATATGATGTGGGGCGGCTCTGCGCGTAGGAGTTACTACTCAACGGTCACGCTTACGCGGTATCACGCGCGATGAGCGCCGCGCCGAGGGCGCCGCATATCTGCGGTGAGCCGGGCACGGTCAGGCCGCCATGCCGCCCGCTCCTTTCGCGCAGCTTTTCGCCAAGCGCTTTGACGACGCCCGCGTTGTTCGCGACGCCGCCCGTCATCACGTACGGCGCCTCCGCGCCGAGGCGCGTGGCCATGCTCGCGACGCGGCCCGCTATGGCGAGATCGACGCCCCACACTATATCCTCGATGCTCTTGCCCCGCGCGATGAGGGAAATCACCTCCGACTCGGCGAACACGGCGCACATGCTCGAAATATCCACCGTCTCGCCCGGGCGCAATCCCGCGCGGGCCATCTCGTCCATATCCATGCCGAGCGTGGCGGCCATGAGCTCAAGGAAGCGCCCCGTGCCGGCCGCGCATTTGTCGTTCATCGAAAACTCCGTCACGCTCCCGTCGGGGCTTAGCCGGATGACCTTGCTGTCCTGCCCGCCGATGTCTATCACCGTGCGCGCCCCCGGAGCGAGCCGGTGCGCGCCCTTGGCGTGACAGGTGATCTCCGTCACGTCTTGGGCCGCGAACGGGACGGAGACCCTGCCGTAGCCCGTGGCGACGATGGCCGCGAGTTCGCCTTCGGTACTATGCGCTTCCGCGAGCGCCTCGCTCAAGGCCATCCTCGCGGCCGCGGCGCTGTCCGCTCCCGTGGGCACGGTCGAAGACGCGACGATCTCCGCGTCCGCGTCTATGACGACGGCGTTCGTGGACGTGGAGCCGCTGTCCACGCCCGCATAGTATCTGTTTGGCATGTCGTCCCTCCTGTCGTTGCCCGTAATACGGAACGCCCCATAGTCCGCGGGGCCGCGTCCGGTGTGCGACGGCCCGGCGCTCTCGGGCGCCCGGGCGCGCGCGTCCGCGAGGAGCATGCCGTTGCTCTCGAAAAACGCCTGCAGGCGCGTGGCGAGCTGTCCCGAGGACGCCGGCGTATAGTCCGTCTCGAGCTTCAGCGCGGGGACACCCTGCGGCAGGCGCGCGTACTCAAACCCGTAAAAATCGCAGAACTGTATCGTATGGTAGACGACCGCTTTAAGACTGGGGTCGCCCGTCAATGCGCTCCGCGCGCCGCTGTCGTTCATGCGCATGCACGGCGTCTGCGCGAGCAGCTCGCCCGCGTACCAAATCAGCAACTCGTCCGTGAGACCCGCGCGTCCGGCGCTCACCCCGCCATTGCCCACCCCGGCGTTGTTCACCCTGTCGGCGTCCGGAATACCGGAAAATTTCCGCTCGCCCGAGCCGCACGTGAGATTGCGCACGGGAAGCGCACAGAGCCCCTGCGCCGCGTTCATGAGCGAGGCCGGCGCGCGCGCCCCCATGAGCGCGACATAGCCCTCGCCGTCACGCGCCGGGCCATTGCCCGCATTCGCGCGGGCACACGCGCGGAGAAACGCCGGGACATCGAAACGCCGTCCGCAGTACGCCTCATACCGCTCGATGAACGAGCCGACGCCGCGCGCGTATTCGCGGATAGAAGCGTCCGTTATCACGCGGGGAAGCCATACCATGAACGGCGCGGCCACCGCGCCGGCGGACTCCGGGGGAGCGCCGGCATACGCCGATCCCGCATGTTCCGCAGAAGCGCCGATGTCCGTAGCGCCGCCCGCCTGAACCGCGCCGCGCGACAGTATGTCGTACACCCGCTTCATCGCGTCGCAGCAGTCCGTGAACACCGCAGCGCCGCAAGCGCAAGCGCCGCCGTCGCCCTCGTGCAGGCATTGAAGCACGGACTTGGCGTAGCCGCACACGGCCGGCCACATCAGGCTGTCGGCGCAGTCGTACGACGCCTCCTCCGGCAACAAGAACGAGGGCGCCTCGCCGAAGCCCGCGAACACCTCGATGGGCGTGTACTTGCATACGTAGCCTACCATGCCGCCCCGCCCTGTCGCCCGTCCAAAATCTCGAGAAAAGCCTGCAAGCGCGTGGCGAACTGCCCCTCGTTCGTGTTGCGCCGGTCGCACGCGTCGCCGTCGAGAACGAGCGTGTGCACGCCGGCGTCCTTCAGCGCGTCGCGCAGCATGAACGCGCCGCCGTTCGAGTGCTTGCAGCCCCAGTGGCAGAATATCACGGCCCCGTCCGCCCCGAGCTTCCTCGCCATATCCGTCACGGACGCCGCGCGGCGCTCCGCGCTCCCGTTGAAATGGTTCGTGATGAGCCGGCGCGCCATAGAGCCGAGCACGTCCCCCGCGTCGAGCCCTATGAGCTGATCGTAGTTCAGGTCGCTCATGAGGAGCTGATACCTGTCGGAAAAGTTGAACGCCTCCTTGAGCGGCGCCACATAGTAAGGCAGCACATGGCACCATATGACGCGCTTTCGCCGCCCCGCCCCCGCGCCGCCACCCAGCGGCGGCGACCCGAGTATATCCTCGTACTGCGCGCGAAAAAACGCGAGCGCCTCGTCCGTCCCGAGCAGATTGTGCCCTGCGATGATCCGGTGCATCTCAGCCGCTATATACGTGTAAAAATCCCTGCGCGAGAGTTCCTCTATAAATTTCAGCTGATACCTGACGGAAGCGTTTGTATTCCTGACCGCGCGCCCGAGCGCCTCCTCATCCATCCTTTTGCCCATGCCGTCCTCGAGCAGGCGCACCAAGTCCTCGAGCTGCCCCCGCACGTACGCTACCGCATCCCCGCTCTCTTCGTGGGGCACGTCGATGTAGAACGCGTCCATGCCGTAGTGCGCGGCCACCGTCCGGAACGTGCTCGTGTTCGCGTCGCACACGGAGCTCGAAGAGATGATAAAGCGCGGTTTCGGTACGAGATCAGCGAGGACGGCGCCGATGAGCGCCCGATGATACGAGCAGAAGGTCTCCGGCACGCCGCGCTCCGAGGCGTAGTCGAGAAAGCCGCGCTCGCACCTGCCGCCCGACAGATACGACGAGAAACCCTCCGCGCAGAGCGGGTGCAGCCCCATGGCGTGCAGCAGCTCTGCGGGGGCGAACATATTCACGATGGCCGTCCGGGATGGATCAGAAAGCGGAGCGCGCATCGCGCGCATGGAAAGCTGCTCAAGCAGTATCTGCGACGGGAGCCGCCTGTCGCCGCGCTTCCCGCGCAGCATGCGCTGCTGCGCCGCGTAGCCGAGCCTGACGAAGCCGCGCGTAAAGCGCGGATGCCGCCGAAAATTCCTATTAACGGTTTGCCCGAAGAAGTCCACCACATTCATAAATAATAGGATACCTAAACGAGCGCGACAAAGCAAATTTGAAATCAGTTGAAATCAGTTCTTAAAAAAAAGTGGCTAAATAGTGGCTAAAAAAAATTGGATGTGGTACAATATCGCCTATCCTGGGGTGTGCGTTAAGGCTATGTATTAATCCTACTGTTTCCAAAATATTCTAACATCCAATAATATATGGTACTATACAACGTGAATGTATCGCAATTTTTCAACCACACTGGCATATAAACCGATATACACAACTAAACCGTTTTGGCCTTACTGGTGGTTAAAAGATGGTTAAAATTATGAGGCGATTGAGGCCGGGTTAACCCTCGGCCTCCGTTATGTCACCGGACTCATATCGGTGTAGCCCGTCCTTGCGCTTTTCTTTGAGAACCTCTACCATGAGCGCGATGTCACTGTTGCCGCCTGCGGTGATATACTTGTCGCCGGCGCTGATCCTTTCCTCGAGGGGCATCCGCCTATCCACTATGATCTGCTTTATGTGATCCATTTCTATGGCCGATATCCGGATCGCTGTGCCTCCCACACTATCGCTTATAGTATCGAGCCTCATGTCATAGTCGCGCCGCATCTCTACGATGTCAGTATGCAGATCGTCTATCTTTGTACCGATCTCTGACTGCATCACCTCGATCTTTTTGTCGGTATCAGCGGTCATAAGCGATCTTACTTTCCGGCCGATCCGGAAGCGCGAGCTGAATTTATCGAGTGCAAGAATAGCGCCCGTAAAGGCGGACGCTAAAATGATAAATTCAATAACCACCATAATTACGACGCTAAGATTGAATTCTGGTACGACCGTAAGGGAGCCGACAATCAGCCCGATGATTGTTCCTGCTATCTGTATATGCTCCATCACGACGCCTTCAAAAATTTCGTCTGCACATACCCCTTGCCGGTCTTGACCCAGCTACCGCTTTGCCGCTTGGCCTCTATCGTCTTATTGTATGCGTAGACGCCGGGCTTCGCGGCCTTGGCTGACGCCTTGGCGTAGATGCCGGTGCCGCCCTTGCGAGTGACCTTAAAGACCTCCACGACTTCCGCAAAGGAAAGCGGCGCGTACTCAAAGTGCATGGGGTCGCGTGAACCGCCCGACCACTTGCCGCCCCAGAAAAAGCCGTAGCGCTCGAAGCTCTTGACAAGCTCAGGATTGGGGATGTCGGACTTTGCATTCTTGCCTTGTCCGTTCGGATTCCATGAGTTCAGGTCGATCGCGATCCCGAAGCTGTGCATGGATAGCGTCGAGCCCGTGCTCCCGTCCGGGCGCTTGATGTTGCGCCAGTTAAAGCTACCGCAGTATTTCGGCAGGAGCTTGTAGGCCGGGGCTTCGCCCCTTTTGACTTTGTTCCGGTAATTTTTGCAGGCCGCCTCGAGCGACGTCTTGATCGATTTGTGCACGGGCAACGAGATCGTGTTGCCGGCCACACCGAGATTGATCTTGGCGCTGACCAGCTGCGCGCGCACCTTGTCGGCAGACTTGCCGTAGGTCTTCAGTAACTGTGCCTGGCTGTACTGCTTATAGCCCATCGTCTCCATCCTCCTCTTCGTCGTCATCTAAGTCGTCGGCCACGGCGTGGCCACATCCTGCTTCCGGAAACTCCGCCTCATGGCTGAATTTATCGAAGCCGGCCGGCGTGTCGCTATTATCCACAAAATGGTCTCCAATAAATTTGTATGCGGCCATGAGCTCGGCCACCTCTTCGTCCGTGAGATTAGCGACGCCCTGCTTGTACGCCTTGATGAGCGCTTGCGCTTTCTGCGCCGGGTTCGTGAGCGGCGTATCCTTCCATGCAAGCCAGATCGGCGCTATGACCGTGATGAGGCCGCCGGCGACCACGCCGATCTGGTCCGGGTCGAGCGCAGACATATCCGCGCCGAACAGGCCGCCGATCGCCGCGATGATTGTCACCGCGAGGATGACTATTTGGGTAATTGCTTGTCTGTTCATTCTATGTTCCTTTCTTTTTGAGGGGCGGTACACACTGCCGCCCCCATCATGGCAAGGTTGCCGTCGAATCTCTGGGCCCTCGCGCTTTATTCATAATAGCCGTGTGGCGCGGCTCATGGCTCGCGGCTTACTGCGCCGGCTATGTGTGCCGTTACGCCAAGGTGACTTTTATGCCCACGTCCCTATTGCTATAATTGATTCTTGGCTGTTTAACGTCTCCTGTGTGTATAAGGTCAGTACTCTCCATACGACAGAAATTGTCGTATCCGTCTTGCTTACAGAGCTTGCGGTAGCATCATAGATGCCCCCTCGCAACGAACAGTTGGCAAGTAGCACCGCTGATACTTTCAGTCCATAGCCCACAGGGATAGGTATTGTGCGTGTGGGCGAGTTTGATGCGTTGCCGCTGCCGTCAAAAACCCCTATGTTCGATGCCGTGTATGTTATTTGGCCGGTTTTTGTATACTCACCCCGCCACCGCCCGTCCGAGTACTTGTCTATCTCCCATCCGCCAGAGCTTATATGCTCTACGATGCTGATCCCGCCGCTTGGGAAATGTGTAAACACGCTCATGCCGCCCACCCCCTCTCGGTGGTGGCCAGCCGCCTTCTTAATCGCCCTTGTGTATCCAGCTGCCCGAAAAGAGTATCCAGCAGGAGCCGCCCGAAAGTGCCGTGCCGCCCAAAGACACTTTGCCGTTTGTGGCCACATTTGCGTAATAGTTGGATACAGGCGTGTTTGTGACGCCCACACCCATATTCACTGTCATCGTCGGACGATATTTCTCGGGGACTGTAGTTATGAGTCCTGACACCGCGAGTGACGCGAAATTCTTGCTGCCGGACATCGTCACCTTGTAGTAGTCTCCTGTCAGTCGTACCCGATCGTAAGTGAAACTGTCGCTCGTCTCTTTCGAGTAGTCCGGGCCGGGGGCCGGGAAATGTGTCAGCACGCTCATGCCGCCACCTCCCATCGGAGATAGCCGCGGCCACCGCCACGGGATAGCGAACATGCGTTAGCCCCCCCCCGAACATATATTCTAGGTCTTTGGCTTCCCAGTCCACTTGATCGGTGTAATTTACTGCTCCTAACCCGAATGTGCGCAACGTAAAGCCTGTTTTACTTGGCCACGAAGCGTTTACTATGCCGCAGTTCCCCCCACTACACCATGCCTTTACATTCGGTACATGGTCAAAGGCTTTAGGAAATGTCACCGTCTTCGTCGAATATGTATTGACTATAAACGACATCCCGGTCACTGTCCCGCTCTGTTCCCGCTTCGGGTTGACCTTCCCGTTGCCGTCCGCGAGCCCCATCGCCACCGCTACGCCCAGCGGCGAAGAGTCTATACCTGATAGTATTGCCATAAGTCTGTCCTCCTTATTTCTTAACGATCTTGAGCAGTATCGGCAAGGCGATCGCCGGGACAACCCCCTGTGCCCGTATTTGCAGGCTGCCGGCCTGCTGGCTCCCGAGCACAGGCTTTATTGTTGCGTTGCCCGCCGCTTTCTCCTGTGCGTCCGTCGCGCCCTCTTGCAGTGTCACGACCACATCTCCGTCGGGGTTAGTTGGTATCGCCTCATTACTTATCGTCGCCACGCCCGACGACCACGCGGACGCTGCGAGGGTGATTTCGACTTCATCGATTTCAGTCTTGGTTTTCAGGATTGCGTCGATCGCATCGAAGTTATCATCAATATCGGAGATGTCCGCATTATCGTCGTACTCCGGTATCTTTAAGTTATAATTTGGGGCATACCTCATTGCTCTTTTACCTCCTTGACCTCATACCATTTGCTTGCATACACTTCACTCCACGTACGCGGCCGAATATCTTCCCACCGGTTGAAATCGAGCACGATATTGACGAGGATGTTCGCCGGGACGCACTTTCGGGCGAGTTCCCTCACCACCCTCGAAAAAAACTTGGAACCGATCTTTAGATCGAGCGAAAGTTTGTAGTGGTTCGCGTCCAAAGTAATATCGATATTTTCATCGCCGTACATCCCCTTCAGCAGGGCGGCAAACCACGGATACGTATAGGGGGCTATGGTCGACAGCAGGACGCTGATGTAGGCGCGCCGGTCTTCGAGCGAATCGAACTCGCCGGGTATGACCTCGAACATCTTCTCGTACCTTTCGATCGCGGCTTCGTCGGCTGTCTCGATGTAGGCGCTGTCAAGCACCCGATCGTACGCATCCCATAGAAGATCAAATTCGGGATCCTCTGCGGCCGTGAGCAGCTGAAACTCGCGTAGCTCGGCGAGGGGCTGTGGTAAATAGCCCGCAAGTTTACGATCCATTAAAAGTACCTCTAAGCGGCAATCTATTGTTCTGCAAGACCAAGTTGGCCGCTATCCCGTTTATCTGCGTATCCGCAATATCCGCTATGCCCTTGACCGTGAGCAACCTGATTTCGATCTGCGATATGCGGATGATGATCTGCTGGGACGACCCGAAGTTCCGCGACAGCTCGTTATAATAGTCATCCAGCTTCGCGCAGGCCTCCACTTGCACCGCCGGCCAGTCATACTCGGTTTCATACTCGATGAGCGCCGCGAGGTTTACGACCGTCGTTTCTACGCCCTCTACAGTCACCACATGCCCGATGGGCGCAAGGCCGTAGCCAAGGCCCGTTTGACCTGGATCGATCTCGGACTGTACCCGGTCAATAAGCGTTTGCGTGGGGGCGTGGTACTGCGAGTCCGAGACCACGATCTTGACGGTGCCGCCGCCGTCCCACACAGGCACGACGTTCACGGCGCCGACGCCGGGGATCGCAAGCACCTTGCTTTTGTAGTCCGCGATATTCCCGCCGAATGACTGGTACTTGAACGACTCAAAATACCGCGCCCGGAACTTCTCCGTATCCTCTTCATCGTCGCCCGGTATCAGGAGCTGCGTCAGCTCCGCATACTCGAGGCCATCGATGTACTCCACGGGGATGAGGTCCCCGGCGTAGTCATTGCCGACGGCGCCCACCGTCTCGCACTGGAGCTCGAAAACAAAATCCTCGATCTTGCCGATCACGACGTAGTCGAGGTCCTCGATCGAGAACCTGCTGCCGATCGGCACGTCCATATTAAATTCCCCGCGCCATATAGCGTATGTTGCGGGAAACGGCGCCAAGCCCCGCTCGGACGCCCTGCGCACGAGGTACTCGCGGGCCGCCGTATCGGCGAACGCCTCGTCGAATATGTCGTCAAGGCAGGTGTACATCACAAAGAGCTCCTGCGCGGCCGGGGCAAGCGCGTCATAGATGATAGAGCCCTCCCGCTTATCTATGGACTTACCGCGTATGTGTTCAGGTACGCGCGCGAGCATACGCTCCATTATCAAGTCGCCTGTTACATTTTCAAACATTCGCCTCGTGCTCCAATTCAATGTCTCCAAAAATTGTGTGTGCCGTAAAAGTAATGGTGATTGACCTTTTGTCCGACCCAAAGCCAAACCCGCCTACGGCTTTTATCCTGTCGTCGCGCAACAGGCCTTCCGTGACCACCCTTTCGAGCTCGGGGATGCAGTAGTCGATCGGCATCCCATAGAGATGCTTGATCTCCGAGCCATAGTCCCACGAATAGATCGTGTAGTCGTATCTCTCGATGCTGAGGATGAGGCGTATAGCCTGTTTGACCGCGTCAAGGCCGTCGACCATGCCGGACACCGTGCCGTCGTCTTTGATCCGGTACGTATACGAGGGCTGCTGTTCGGCCTCTTCAGCTACATCATCCTCGTCGGTGTAGTCGTCCTCGTCGCCGAAGATTTCGGACTCGTCCAAGTTGTCATAGTTTGGCACCATATCAGCCAATCAGATCACCCCATTTCATCGGCAGCGTCAGGCTGCCTGACGGCCCTTGGTCTCCTTTATCGCCCTTATTGCCCTTCGGCCCCGGAGCGCCGGTTGCCCCGGCCGGACCCGGCTCACCTGTCGCTCCGGCCTGTCCTGTTGGCCCGGCGGGCCCGACGGCGCCAGTCGCCCCCACCGGGCCAGTATCCCCGGCGTCCCCTTTGTTGCCCTGGTCTCCCTTATCGCCTTTGTCGCCTTTCGGGCCTTTATCGCCGGTATCGCCTTTCGGCCCCGGCGGGCCTTGGGGCCCGTCGCCTCCTGACGCGTCATGCGTGAGGTTTTCGGCGATGAAAAAGAGCTGCCCGCCCGACTGGCGTATGAGCAGCAGCTCGTCACCGGACTGGAGCGACGAGCGCATATTATCCGTGAGCAGCAGCTCCTCGCCCTCGACGACCAGCTTCTGGTCGATCTGCACCCGCAATGGCGAGAGCTTTTTCACGCTTCCGAAAATGAGGTCCCCGAGCTTCGCTGATTCGATCACATTCTTGGCAAGGGTCTTTATCGCACGTATGGCGTCCGTCTCGTTAGCCATCGAAATACTTTCCTCCTTTGAGCGTCAGATCCATCGTGTGGGTGTCCTTGCCAAACGTGTGGGCCACCCGCTCCACAAGCAGATAGCCCGATTGCTTTATATCGTCGGTCTTGACCGCGACGAGGATACTGCACCCCGCCCTCACCCTGATGTCCCCGAAAGCGCCCTTGATGGATAGCGTCCTCGTCACCCGGTTTTTGAGTTTGAGCAGGGCCTTCGCCTTCTTCTTGCCGTTTTTCTTATCGTTCAGGTTCTCGAAGTATTGGAGCCGGCCCCAGTTGTTGATCGCCTTGCTTGACTTCGCCATGTACACGTCGCGCGTCTTTTTTTTGCTGTTGTTGTAGATGAGCTTGACGACGTTGTACGTGTCCTCGTCTATGCTGCTGTTGTACTCAAAGTCCTGCGCGGCGTCATGGTTTATGAGCAGCTTGTCAATCCGCATGGCGGCCGCCGCCTTGAGCCGCAGCTTGCCGAACTGGTCGAACAGGACGTAGAGCTCTTTCCGCGAGTCCATCGTCAGGTCGAGGGCGTCCTGTATCATGTCGAGAAGCGTCTTATTGTCCTCTACGAGCGACTTTATCTTCTTCTTGGTACCCGAGATACCCCCGAGGTTCAGCCCGTAGTCCTTGGCCAGTTTCTTGACGATCTGCGCCGCGGTCTTATTCCTGAACACGTAGGTGTCCTTGTTCTTCAGATACCTGATCTGGTCATAAGCCAATACCTTTATCCTGCCGTCCGCGCTGCGCGACTTCTGGAAAACAAAACCGTAAAAGACATTCTTGCCGTTCGCCTTGAAGCGGACGGGGTTGCCCTCCTTGAATTTATTCGCGCTGTCAGCGAGGACGGTGAACGTCAGCTTGCCCGGCATATCCCTCCGCTCGGTCTCCCACGCCACCCCGTCTTCGACAGACGGCTTTATGATGGTCTTGGGGCCCGACTGTATCACGAGCTCGTACATACGCCGTCCTTTCCGTCATTTTGGTATCGTGAGCTTGATCCCTTTGTTAAGTGATTTCTTCTGGCTCTTGCTGATTTTCGACTTGTTGGCGTTATATATTTTCGCCCAATTCTTGCTGTTGCCGTAGTACAGGGTAGCTATCTTGGCGAGCGTGTCGCCTTTCTTTGTGGTGTACGTCGCCGGGAGCAGATTCGCCTTCTGCGTGCCGTAGGAGACGTATTTCTTGAAAGACAGCGCCACGGTCGTGTCAAACCCGGCCTCTGCATCGTCGACGCTCTCATAGTCCTCGAGCGTGACCGTCATGCTCGTGCCATGCAGCCCGACCCCGTTCTCATACATGCGGGAGACCACGAGCGGGAAATTCGATTTCTCGACCTTCAGGCGCTCGAAGAGCTGCAGGAAATCGTGCACGGGGATAAAGCCGGCCACATAGTCGCAAAACGGCGCATTGTCAGCCGGAAGCAGCGCCTCCATCGTGATCATCGTAAGCCCCGGCGACTTGAGCAGGTTCACCTCACCCTCGTTGATGAGGGTGATCGTTTCGTTCCGGTTGCTGATCTGCATACTGATCTTCGCCGGCGCGATGGGCAGCAGCATGCCGTCTATATATATCCTGTACGCCATGCTACGCCTCCGCTATCGCGTTCACGCCCTCGACGAGCCGCCCGAAGAAGTCTTGGTTCATCCCGTCTATATCCATATTGCCGTCCACTTTGTTGTTTGCCGTGTAAGTAAGATGCAGCGAAGCGGTTGTGAAGCGGTTGACCGCCTTTCTCGTGGCCACGTCGCGGAGGTACTTCAAATCCTCCTTGGACTTGGCTGTATTGTCGGCCGTCTGCTTTGTGTTTTTGGCCGTCTGCTTGGCGGCGCCGCTTCCGCTCGTGAGTGTGTCCGCGCCCGTGATTCTATTTGTGCCAGGATGAATTTTTGTGATTGCTTGCCCTGTGCTATTGGCGGACCCTTGCGCGCCCGCGCCAAACCCACGCCTCAATATATCAATGTGTAAAGTAGAACGTAATCCATCAATACCGTTCATTGCATTCGCAATCGACTCAATGCCACCAACCATCATGTCGGCCATAAGTTTACCGGCGTCCCCGGTTGCGAGCGCGGATTTCCTCATCTCCTCGAATGACCCTGTGGCATTATCTGCCATTGCTGCTGCCGCATCCGACAACTTCTTTGCTGCCTCTTCATTGCCAACGACGTACTGCATAATAATTCTCGCGGCATCAATAAATGCTGCGGCAATTCTCTGTATCGCACCTATAACCGCCCAGACTGCGGTTGCAACCCCGTAACATGCGGTGTTTATAGCTAAAATGACTTCAAGAAACGCAAGCATTGCACCGCCTGCAATAGCAATGAGAGCAATCTCCAGTTGCTTAAACGCTTCTTCGTTGTTGGCTAATCCACTTGTCAAATCCTGAAATTGCTCTATCATGTCTAAAACCATATCAGTGACGGCTACTATATAAGGAGCTATCTGTTCAAATATGTCAATGGCGAAATTTCCGGCTTTCTCGATGATTGGGCCAATACGTTCAAGGTACGGCAACAACTCGTCTGCCAAGAAATTTACTACTGTACCTATCCGGTCTGCCATCCCTTCAAACACAGGCTCCGTTATCCCAGCAAGTTTATTGATCGCCGGAATGACGTTTATAAGTACCTCCTTGCCGATGCCACGCAGCGGCACCATTAAGCCCTCACTGAAACGGCTGAGCGCCGCTTTAGTGTTTTCAACGGCCGATTCAAAAGTAGTTACAGACTTGGCCGCGCCGCCCATGCCAAGCTCGATCGCGTTCTGGAGCTCTACAATCCCGATCTTGCCGGCAGATACCATGTCGCGCACTGCACCGGTAGATGTTCCCATACTGTCTGCCAGCAGGCTTAGAGCAGGAATTCCCTTGTCAGTGAGTTGATTCAGCTCCTGAGCTGTCATCTTCTCGCCAGCTGCGACTTTGTTAAAGACCGCACCCATCTCAGACATATCGACTTTCGCGATCGACGCTGCGTCTCCTATAAGGGTCAGATACCGCTCAAGGTCTTTGCCGGGCTGTATGTTAGCCGCAACAGCACTTGCTGCAATCTCGGCTGCGTTACCGAGCCCGAACTTTGTACCAAGGACAGACTGCTTCGCGTTTTCCATGATGGCCGCAATCTCTTCCGCGCTATGATGCAAACCGTTAAGAGTAGCCTCCGCGCCCTCTATCGCGCCGGCGCGCTCATTGCCCATGGAGAGCACCGCGCCGATCGCGCTTCCAACCGCGCGGACAGCGCGCCCGGCCGTCGCATCGAGAAATTGCAGAGCCTGATTCGCGACGACTACCGCGCCGCCGAGCTTGCCGAAGCCTTTCGTGACACCGCCAAGGCCACCGCCACCGCCTGCACTTGCGCCATTCATATTGTTGAGATGGTTCTGTATCTTCAACAGCTCGTTGTCGGCCTTGCGCAGCGCCTTTACGTCGACGCCCTTAGCCACGCCTTGGTCCAGCTTGTCGAAAGCCTTGATCACGCCGCGGACAGATGAGACCATCTGCTTCAGTACGGGCGACACACCGTCATTCAGTTTTATCCCTGCCCTTACAACACCAGTGGCCATCTTATCTATCCTTTAGCGTTCTTCTCAGCTTCTTTTTCGTCTTCGGCGTATACTTCAAGCGACGCAATCAAAAACGCCCGTCTTTCGGGCGCCATATCGAGCCATTCCCATGGCATGATGTGAAATCGGTGGAGAAAACAGTGCGCGTAAACCGCGTCAACATCCTCCCCACCGATCAGTTTTTTGCTTCCGCCACCTTGTCCTCAAGGCCCATATCGTAGCCGCTGACCTGCTGTACTATATCTGTATAGTCGTCCATCTCCGCGGAAGTCAGCATCTCGGTAAGCAGGGCCTCTGCGCCTTTTGCCCCATATGAGTCCTGTAGCGCCTTGTCGTGCAGGTCGGGGTATACGGTCGCGGCGGCGGCGAACTTCAGGCGAAACTTGTCGTCATCAGGAATGTCGATAGACGCGCTCCGCTTTCCGGCTTTGATAGACGTCTTTTTCTGCGACTCCGCGCGGAGCTGTGTCACCTCACGGAACGACAACGGGCGGATTTCCCACTTTTCGGGTTTGCCTTTGCTGTCCTTGAAACGCTCCGAAACTACGATTTTCTTGTTTTCCAGCTTCAGCGCTGAATCCTTAAAGAAAGAACTGAAATTAGACATTTTCCTTACCTCCCTACATGCTCTGCAGAAGCGCGAACTTCTCGGGCATTTCAAAATCTTCGAAAGTGAACTCGACATCCTCGCTAAGCGCATCGTCGCTGTCTATGTCGAACTTCGCAAGCACGACCGAGTTGAAGTTGACACCGAGCAGAGTCACGGTCTGGCGCCCGATGTTCGTCGTCGGGTCGTAGTTTGTGACCTGTACCTCCGCATAGAGGTCTACGCCCGTCATCTTGTAGGTATACATCGCCTCGCGCAAGACGGACGTGTTGTAGTACAGTGTTGCGCTCCCTTTGTACTCAAGGCTTGTCGTCTTGTTCGCCTTCGATCGCTTACCGAGAATAGGGAGCTGCGTCTTTGTTTTTTCAACAGTTGCCTCGAGGGACTTCGCGTTCGCGAAATTGTACCGGCGTCCGGCTATCGTGATAAAGCACTCGGCCTCGGCCCCGGATACGATCTCGTGGACATCCATAGTCTTTGCCATTGTGATCTCCTTCCTACTGCACGACGACCGTCATGTACAGTTTTTCCATGATTCCGACAACGGTTATCGCATCGTTCACCACAACGCTTTTCTTGCTCTCGCCGGCGGCCACGGCCACGTCGTCCGGATTGAAGTTTTCAAGCGCCCGCATAGTCTCGAGCGTCTTGTGGTGCTCGACGATACGTGACCATAGCGCTACACGCCCCGCCGAATCATTGGGGACTTTGCCGAAAAAGTCGTTGTTGAAGATCCGCGCAATGCTCGTGCCGATCTCGTCGATGATCCGGCACGTTTGGTTCGACTTGAAATCCTCGTTCTTGCCCTCAGTGATCGTCGTCAAGGTATTGATGTCCGTGAGGACGCGCACCTCGTCGCCGACCTTATGGAACAGGAACTTCCCGGCGAGTATGCCCTCTTCAAGCTGGAACTGCGTGTAGGCCGTACCTACCTCGTACTCCCCGTTGTACGGGGTATTTGAGAGCGACGTGTTCACGGCCGCGTTCGAAAGCGCCCCCGCCGTCCAGTATACGGCCGCTGCGGGGTTCGTGCCTACCACGGCATTCTCGACGCTGGCCACAGCCTCGTAGTCGGCCTCGGCGTACCGGTAGCAAACAAGCTGGAACTTGATGCCCTCCTCGTCGCGCAGACGCCGCGTATACGCCGTATAGACCGATTTGACGGACTGGGTATACGCATCCTCTTCAATCGGCAGGGCAAGCACGTTGAAGTAACAGTTCTCGAATGCGTCGAGCGCGCCCTGGTACTCCGCTCCCGTCGGGGCGTCTCCGTTGCTCCCGCCCGTGAGCGGGGTCCCAGCGGTCGGCGTAAGTGGCGCCTCCGGATCGAAGACAACCCAGTCGTTCGCTATAAGCCCCGACGCGGCCTGTATTGTTTGCGTGTCCACGATCTTCTTCCCCACGACCGTGCTGACGTCAAACTGGTTCGCAAGGTCGATGTTCGGGGCGACGACGATCTTTATGTCATTGCCCCGCGCCCCCGGATACTTCGCCGTAGCATAGTCGTTCGATGCGGCCATAGCGCCGTTTGCCAAGCGATAGACCAGCACCTTGAGGGCGTTCTTGAAAACCTCCCGCAGATTGATCATCTGTGGCGCGTCATACGTATAGCCGAACAGGCGCTCAGCATACCGATAGAACTCCTGCTGCGTGACCGTAACGACCTCACCGACAGCCCCCCAGTCGAGCGCCATAGGGAGCGCAACGACTCCGCGCTCGCCTATCCCGCTGCCGGGGCGAGCCGCCGCGACAAAATTGATGTATGCGCCCGGCAGGATTTTATCCTGACCAGTCCATACTCCACCACCAAGACCCATTTAGACCACCTTCCTTTCGAGATACGCCTTGACGCGCCTGTCGACGTCGCCCAAGGTGTATTCCTTATCCTTATCGAGTATCGCCGTGATGATGTCGCGCTGCGGCTTGTACCGCTGCGACGCCACGATCTGGGCGACCGTATATTTAGCCTCCGCCGCTTTCGGCTCGGGCTTCTTTTCGGCTTTCTTATCAGCTTCTGACATTGCTCTATGCTCCTTTCGTTCCGATGGACGTATCAAGCGTTTCCATGGCTTCGGTATCTTGCGTATACGCGACCATGCAGTCGTAGCCCACGGTCATATGCAACACGCCGTCCTGTACCGTGTAGTCGATGTCCGTCCCGCGTATCTTGTGGCCATCCGGCAAGGTTATCAGTGCGAGCTCGATCATGAGTATGTCGGCGACGCTCGCGCACTCGTCCCGGCTGCCCTCGCTCTCCGGATAGTATTCGATAATGAACAGGCGGTGGACCTTCCTGCCCTGCATATAGCCGGGGCCGATGCTGCCGCTCGGGCTTTTGATGTAAAAAGCCGGCGTCTCAAGCCCCTGTTCCACATTCTTGTCAGTGTAGATATGGCTGGCAGGGTACAGGGCGTCAAGCCTGCACGAGATCCCTGTGGTGATGTCGTCTGTCGTCATCTGAATGCGTCCTCCAGCAGCTTCCGCAGTTTCTTCTCGATAACCTTATCGGCGCCGCGCTGGACGGCATCGACGGACACTTCGAGGAAGTGATAGCCCTCCACGAAGCCCTTATGATCGCGTGTCCGGTGCCCGTAGTTCACGTACGCGCCATATTTTTCAGGGTTCATTATGAGAATTTGATATGTATCACCCAAGCGGTGTACTTTGAGTCCGTTTGCATATGCGGCCGCATTTGCGTCCACGCCGCCCGTCCATCCCCGCCGGAGCGTACCCGTGTCTACGGGCGTTGTCTTGATGAGGTTACGGATGAGCCGCGCCGCGAGCTCTTTGGCAACGTCCCGGCAAAACTTATCAAAATCTATCGCCGCGATCTTACTCAAATTACGCTCAAGGCGCTCCCAGTCATCAAACTCCACCTTGCCCCACTTCATGCCCGGCCCTCGTCCGCTACGAGCGGTATCACCTGACACGACGGGCGCGACGCGGGGAGCCCGGACATCTTATAGTGATAGACAGCGCCGCCTGGCCGCATCACCATGACGTGGGAGCCGGGCGGTATATCCACATCCGGAGACACAAACAGTTTGGCCGCTTGCACGACCACCGCAGTGCTATCCTCCGCGCTCGTCACCGCGACCGAACTGAAGGACAACCGGCACGGCTGACCCTCTACAACGACGTCGTCATGGGGTACCTCTTTTTTTGTGACCGGGTCTTTGGTGTAGGCCGTCACCGTGACTTTACAGGTATCCTCATAAAGCGATTCAATCGCCGCGCGCTGTTTTTCGCGCATCTTACTGGGGATCACCATCTGAGCCTCCTGTATGCCACGAGCGGCGCCGTGGACGTCAGCTTCGATACGAGCGCTTCGCTTACCCACCGGGACGACGCAAAGTCGACCTTCGTGTCGCCCTCGGTGATCGAGCTTACCGCCGCGGCCGCTGATCCGGGCGAATCCTCCGATAGCAGGGTCGCCCTGAGGTATTCCCCGGCGACCATATCGACCCCTACATAATTGAGCCCGGCGGGTATCTTCTCGAGATTCGTGAAGTTCAGGATGTCGCACTTCACCTTCTCCACGAGATAAGCGAGGAGCCCCTCGTCGAGCCCCTCACCATACCCAAGCGCCGCAAGGCGGTCTTTTGCCAGCTGATTGATGTCCATGGCTACTTCGCGGGCGTCTCGGGCGCTTTGGGCGCCTTGGGTGTCTCAGGCTCGGGCGTCGGTTTGACCCTGCCTTTGTCATCGACCTCGATGATCTGATACCCCATATCCGCGTACTTCGATTTGTCGCGCGCGCTTATGGAGTATTCCCTATTGGCCTTCTTTGCTATATACATATTCTGCTCCTTTCCTGCTACCCTTGGGAGGGCGGGGTATACGGTGTGATGTTCGCCTTGATCGCCTTCACGCGGGTGTCGATCACGAAGAGGTCGCCGTACTTGCGGTTCTGGTACAGGTACCCATCGCCCGTCGTGTGTGTACCCGGAGGCCACAGCTTGATGTAAGCGTGCCTGTCTGCGGCGATTACGGCCGACGGATGCAAGAGCAGCATATTGATCTGGCCGGCAGTAGTGCCGGGAACGCAGCCGTCCGTGAAGTTGTACGCCGTCTTCATGCGCGCGGACGGAACCTTCACGATATTGACGTCGTCAAGGCGCGTGACTTCGCGGGCGATGGCCTTCTCGCCGTTCTTTACGGAGCGGGAAATGCCCTGCGCCGACTTGAGTATCTTGTGGATCGCCGGAGTGGCATAGACCATCCTGCCCTCTTCCGGTACCTGATCCTCGTCGAGCGCCTCCATGAGGTCGTCGAACTTCGAGAGGATGTTCGCGGCGGTAATCGCCACCGTATCGGCTACGCCACCGAGGGAGACAAAGTCAGCGTACAGCTTCGAGATACGGTAACAGTCCGTCTCGGGGATAGCCTGTTCCGTCAAGAACGTGTTCGTCAGGTTCGCCGCGGCAAGGACCTGATTGGTTTCCTCCACATCCATCACATCGACAAAGAACTCGACATCGCGGTCGAAAGCCAATGCCTTCTCCATCCACTCGTTTTCCACCGCCTGGCGGTTGAACCCGCCGGCACGGCCATGGTCCTTGTACCCGCCGACGTTGAGATACGGAATCTTGATATGCTTCGCATCGCCGAAACGAAGCCCTTGACTGCCTACCGGAGTCGTGAGGTCCGTCGTCTTGAGCTCCTGCGTGTACTTCTGTTTGAGCGTCTTCTCAAACTTAGTCGCGTAATTCACTACATTATCTGCCATAGTATTGTCCTTTCTACGTTGTTGCTACTATACCGAAAGCGGCGTTTAGGTCGGCCTCGCTCAGGTCATCGCCCAGAGTATCCCCATCGCCTGACTCGGCAGGGCTCGCGCCCGTGAATGTGACCTTCCCTTCGTCCTTGAAAAGGAACGCCTTCGACTTCTGGAGCTCCTTGACCTGTTCGTCAAGCCCCATCTTCACGCTGCCGTCGTCGCCCAGCGTGATCTTGGCCTTGTCGATCTGCGATACGACGAGGTCAGGGTCATGGGCCGACGACGCGACAGCGACCTTGATCGCCGCCGAAATCTGCGTATCCTTGACCTGGTCCTCGAGGGCCTTCTTTTCGGCCTTGTATGTGGTTTGCAGATCCTCATACTTGGCCTTCAGATCCTCGCTGTCACCGGCGTTCTTCTTGAGGTCCGCGAGGTCCTTGTCGCGCTGCGTGAGCTGGCTTTTCAGCCCGGTCTCCGACGCCTTCAGCGTGTCAACCTGCCCTTTCAGGCCCTCGATGTCTTTACCGTTCTCCGCCATGATCTTATCGATCACGTCCTCTTCAAGTCCGAGGTTCTTCAGAAAATCCCGCTTCATTGTTTCGTCCTTTCTACGCTTTTTTACGAGGTCGCCCCTCACGTCTGCCGGCCCTTTTACGCTTGCCGGATAGCAAATCTATAACGCACGCAAACGGCGCGCTCCCGGAAGAACGCGCCTATGCGTGCTATAATCACTCTTGGAAGAGAGGTGATTATCTATGAGTGAAACCACAACCACGCTTTATTGCGAAGTCGTTGATAAGAACATTGATATTACAAAACGCAAGACCGAGGTCAAAATACTTGGATCATTAAGCAAACAGTACAAGACCGAAGTCTATTGTTCAGAAGAACACGATTGCCCATCCAAAAGAACTGGGGAGTGTTTACTGCTGTTCACATTGTGAGCGAACTCATCAATAAGAGATTTATCCATCCCTTGGTACTTCGACACTATATATTCGGCTTCATGTTTCCAAGCTGCCTCAAGCGCCTGTTGTAATAGTGTGTAAACATCCTGATTGTAATGGCTGATCCACACAGAGTCCGCTATTTTGTCTGCGGCTTCTTTTGTGATTCGGATATTGCCTACAGCCGCTACGAAGTCTATTTCATTTTCTTGAACCATTGTAACCTCCAATAAAAAACCGCCCGGAGGCGGCTTGGTTGTCTATTAAACGACCGCTATGCTAAGACGTCAGCATATTCGTCACGTTCGGGTCAGACGCTTCTTTCTCATACAGAATCGGCATGATTTCATCATACTCATTCACGATAGCGTTAAACCTTTTATCATCGTCTTTCGTCTCTGACGCATATTTAAACATTGCCCTCCGAGCATCTTCAATATACATATTCTCGTTAAAGTATTTCATCTTTCAGGCGACATTCACACGCTCTATCTTATCAGACATTACAAATATCAGTTCTTCTGGCTTAAATTCGGCCCATAGGCTGTCCTCGATAGTTTCGTGATTGTCATCAATAAATTCAACGGTAAAAGCCTCTCCGTTGTTCAGCACATCGACAATTGCTCCTTGATGACGAGTATCAATACCTAAATCAGGACGTGACGTTTTCAGCCGAACTATATCAAGTTCTTTGAACCTATTCATTATTTCACACCCTTTCGCCGATCAAAAGTTATGGTTACAAGACGTGGGATGTCTGACTCATTATCTATTTGCCATATCGTTCTCATAAGTAAACTCTTACCCTTTTCGCCTTCTATCAGCAAATGTGTTTCGTACTTCACACCGTAGCGTGTTTTCATGATACGCACAACCGATGCATCCTGAACTGCTATGTATATTTTATCGGCAAGCACGTCCCAGTTCTGATAATGATACCCCAGAACGGACCGAATCACTCTCGCTTTGTTACCACCGACGGGATGATTACTGTTTAGTAAATACCCTTGTAGCTTTTCCTGTGTCGTTGACGCAGATACTGCGTTCGGCAACTTTTTCAATAATGATTCCTCCTGCCCTGCTTTTATTATACTCCCTTTCCCCGTACTTGCAACACCTTTCTCGCCGCCCATGAACGTCTCCGCCCACTCCGGATACGTCATATCCGAGGGAACCTCATACACGGTCTTGCCGGCCTCATCCCGCGAGGCGCGGTAGTCCACTTCCGTGAAGTCGTCATCAAACCATGGCGCCGTCGTGCTTCGGCAAAAAGGGTGAAGCGGCGGCACGGTCACGCCCGGCTCGTAGTCTTTCATTGCGATGATCTGCCCGTCCATACTGCGGCATTCCGCCGACGTCCTGTGGTCAAGCGTGGCTACGAATTCGACCGCTTCGACCCCCAGCTCCTTATATGCGTCTTTCTGCCCCTGAGCGGAGAAATAGGCCGCCTCCGTGAGCACAAGACGCTCGGCCTTGTACTTCGATGTCCCGAAATCTTTTGCTATGCCAGCCGCCAGCGTCTTGGGGTTGTCCCCGCGCATGACCGCCTGCGTCAGGTCGGTCTGTAGCCGCGCGAGCAGCTCAACCTTGTTCGTCCATATCCGGTCAGAGAACGAGCGCCGATCTGTCGTCCACGGCTTCCGGATGATGTCGGCCACGGCGCGCGGGTCAACACCATAGATGCCGAAACCGACGCCTATGCCCTTCTGTAACTCAAACGCCGTCTGCCCGTAGGCTTTTTTGAACGTATCACCAAGCAGCCGCGTCATGCCGCGTTCCTGCCCGGCCGCGAGCATCTCGACCTGCTGCTGCATTTCCGTCTGCGCGGCCTCAAGGCGGCTGATATGGACCTTTGCGGAAGCGTTCTCGAGCTGCTTCATCCACCGCTGGTCTATCGCGTTCTCGCGGCCGCGCTTCTGGTACTCCTCGACATCCCAATGGAACTCGTCAAGCTCACCAGCTTTCAGGAGCTTGTGCGCGCCGGCAAGCGAGAGGCCGTTGTTGTCGGCAAGGCGCTGGTACCACCTTTCGATGTCGGCCCTTGTGCGCGCCGAGTATTTATCATATTCCCTCGCGATCTGCGCGGCGTAGGCCTCAGCCTCGCCATGGCGCGCGTCCTCGAGTATCTCGGCCCGCTTCTTCCAGTATTCCGCGTTCTTCATGCTGCCTGAGTCTGCCCTGCCGCAGCGCCGGCGCCGTCACCATCCGCTGCCTTTAGGCCGAATGCGTTTTGATACTCTTCGGCCCGCTTCATGGCATCAGCTTCCTGCTCCGCGAGGCGCTCCCCTTCATCCTCGGCCGCCCACGGGTGGTGCTCCATTATTGTCTTATCGGATATGACCCCTTTGGATTTGGCGCATATCTCGACAATCTCCTTCTCGTTGATGATAGTGTCGCGGTGGAATACGATCTGCGCATCCTCGGATGTGAAGTCGCCCTGCCCTGTAAGCAGCAATGCCTGCTGGATAAACCACTCGACAATCTCAAAACTTGCTTGCAGCTCGCTCTCAATGATGGAGCTGTCCAGATCGAGGTTGCCGTACCTGAACCGGATCGCCTGTCCGGACGCATTGCCGAGGTCCTCATTCTGCGTGTCGACGCCGCGGCCGAACTGGTACAGGTCCTGCCGGGTCCGCGCGAGCAGCTCGGCGACCGCGTCCGTGTCGGGCTCCATCTTGATGGTGTCAACGCCGCCGTCGCCGTCCACCTTCAGCGCCATATACCTGAGGAGGTCATCCATAAAGCTGCCGAGGTTCTGGCCACCG
The DNA here is from genome assembly GCA_031266795.1 of Eubacteriales Family XIII. Incertae Sedis bacterium. GTDB lineage: Bacteria > Bacillota > Clostridia > Peptostreptococcales > Anaerovoracaceae > JAIRPC01. Next base: position 2,923 of record JAISAI010000040.1, on the reverse strand, counting down.
TAGCCCTTAATTATCCACACGAGTTGTGCGAGGTCAGCCAGCAGATCGCTGTTTTTGCTCGCCTGGCGGTCATAGTCGTCTACGAGGCTCTTAAGCTGCTCTACAATCCCTTGCTCTTCGGCATTGGCCTTCCAGTACACCAAGGGCGCCCGCCCCCACTTATAAGGCGCTTTTGCCTCTTTCCCTCCCTTTTGCGTGACGAGGCAGAAGTGCGGCTCTGTGCCAATCGGCTCAAAGCGTGTGCCCCCCTCCTCGTACCTGTAGTGCCTGAAGCATTTGTCATCCCCGTAGGTCACATACCGTACGGCCTTTTTCTGGCGGGAAACATACTCCTCGCGCTCCCATACGCGGATGAACCCGCCGAGCTTTTCGTGGTCGTCATCAAGCCACAGCGGCTTCACCTCCCACGGCTTCAGACGCTTGAAAGCGAGCCCGCCCTCCGAGTTGAAATATGGCTGCCAGTAGGCCATCCCGCACTTCACGACATCCTTGACTGTGCGCATGAGCAGACGCATGAAGCGCTTGTCCATGACCTTGTCAAGGGCCTCTTTGTACCGCGCATTATCCGTGGCCACTTCCGGATCGTTCGCGAGCAGGTATCCCACTTTCTGGTCCGTAAGCTCGCGGACGAAAGGGTGTACCCGCTTGATGTTCGACCGCTTGGGTAGCTTCTGCTCCTTTTTCAGGATCTCGACGCCTTCGCCGTTGACGCGGTAATACGCCTCCCCGAGCAGCTGGTTCTCCCGTGCCCGGCTCGACAGCCAGAGATCGGTCTCGCTCTTGATGATCTCGTCGGTCGTCATGCCGGAGTTGTTTTTGATATTTGCTACCGTAAGCTGCGTATCAGTAATAATCATCCTCGTAGTCATCCTCACCCACCGGCTTCATCACCTCGATGGCCGGCGGCTTGCGCCATGCCTCCACGCCATACCTAAGCGCGGCCATCGCGTCGTCCATGAACGGTACCGGCTCGTCCACATAAGCGTCCATCTGCTCATCTTTTTTCCAACTCCATTGCCGTATCTCGGCTATCGTGTGCACGCATGACGGATGTATGTGTATCCGCCGCTGCTTCAGCCAGTCGATCTGGCCGAGCACATAGCTTTTGTCCTTCGCGCCCTTTGTCTTTTTTACCGGGCGCGCTTGGTATCCCGCCCCTCGCCACATCTTGATCCGGTCGGGCTCGGCCGCATCGCAGTACATCTGCAAAGTCTTTGGCCAGCTCTTCGCATCGGCTATAGCTATGAGCTCGCCGGAGGTTTTCTCATGCGCGTATATCTCACGCAGGATGTAGACGTCGCCGTCACGCCAGCCGAGCAATAAGATGGCGTTCGCGTGACGGAAACCAAAGTCCTGCCCGATCGCGCAGTCGTCGTAGTCGGCCGTATCCTGGCTGATCTCCGACGCTTCCCATCCGGAGAGGATCAGCCCCTCCGAGATCGTGCCCCATTCGCCCAAGCCGTACACGACGTACCCGCTTGGGTCGAGCTCTTTACGGCGCGCCATGCGCTGTCTGTACGCCTCGTCGCAAAAGCGGTTGTCGAGGTATGTCGAGTGGTGTGTCAGCACACCGGTGCTTGGCCGATCGAAAAACACCGCCTTGATCCAGTGCAGGGCCGACACCGGATTGAAAGTCATCACGATCTGGTAGAACTGCCCGTCGGGCAATACCCCGCGGAGGCGGTCGTCGATGATGTCGAAATCGCTCCTCGTGATCTCCGTCGCCTCCTCGATCCAGACATCCGTCAGGCCGCCTTTCTCGAAGGTGATCGACTTCAGCTTCTCCCTCTCGGCCTCGTGCTTGACGCCCCGAAAAGCGATCTCGTTGCCGTTGATGCACCGGATACGCAGAGGGGACTCCGTGCACATGAAATACCCCCCGACGCCGAGCCGGCTGATCGCGCCCCTCAGCTCGTTGTACGTGCTCAGGCGGTGGGTGATCTCCGTCTTGCGTACACACAGGAGGTTGCGCCCTTTGTCGTGTAATAGCCGCAGGATGAGCCGCTGCGCCGTGTCGGCGCTCTTGCCGCTGCCGGCAGAGCCCTTCATCACGACGTACCGACGCTGCGACTGCCACACCGGCCTGAATACCGGGTTGCGCTGTACGCTGATGTCCATACGGCGCGCGCTACCCTACGCCATCACCGTCGCCGTCATCAATGCGGACAAACAGCTCGACATCGCTTGCAATGTCGACGAGCTGTTTGTCGCGCCACTCGTCCGGCTTGCGGTTTTTCGTCCAGAAGATACAGGATGTCGGATTGGGGGGGACCCGCTTCGTCACCGTCTTTACCAGAACCATCTCGCCTGTCTTGCGGTCGAGCTCGTAGGTCTCCTCGTCGTACTCATACCCGAGCGCGCTCTTGAACAGCGCGTTCTCGACCTCGCGGTCCGCGCTGTCCTTGCCCTTGCTGAGGGCTTCCGCGATCTCCGGGAACCGTTTCTTCCAGTCATAGAGGGTGCATCGGCGCACTCCGAGGTTGGCCGCGATCTGCTCGTCTATCAGCCCGTCCTTCGCCCACCCCTCGATGCGTATGAGGTTCTCAGGCAAAAGCCATTTTTCAAATTTCCCTTTTGCCATATTTTCACATCCATCGTCTTTTTTTGGTGTCTGGAACGTATGAAATATTTCCTGGTTTTCTTTACGTAGCCCGGGCAGGAAAGTACCCGGGCTACAACCGTCGAGGGAGGAGAAAAAAAGCGACCCCAGACACATATCCGGAGTCACCTTTTGCAAGAATAGCATAAATCATTTTGCACCGTACTGTAAAGTTACAATTGTGTTACAAAATATTAGTTATTCAGTTACTGTTCACTCCCTATCCCACGTAAATCGAAATTGAGCCAATCACCAAAGGAGATCAAAATGGTGCAGAGAGCCGGGCCTGCGGGCCCGGCTCTCTGTCCGATCTGAGACGAGGGC
>JAISAI010000126.1 GCA_031266795.1 Eubacteriales Family XIII. Incertae Sedis bacterium | reverse complement strand
ACTTTTCGTCTGAGGCCCGCTGTTTTCAGCGCTTCGATGGTTTTGATGATGAACGGATAGCTTGACGTGAGCAGGCATGACAGCGCGACGATCTTCGCGCCGCTCTCTTTTGCGGCCTTGACGAAGTCCTCGGGCGCGCAGTCCACGCCTATGTCTATGACGTCGTATCCCGCGACCTTGAGTAGGTTTGACGTCAGATCTTTTCCTATATTATGTACATCCTCTTTTACCGTGCCGATCACGACCTTGCCCTTGTTGCCCGTGAACGCGCGGAAATCCTTGTCGGGCATCACGATACCGACGGCTTTTTTGAAAATCGAGGCCGACACCATGAGGTCTGACACGAACATTCTCCCCTCGCCGAAGGCGTCTCCGACCGACGTGATGCCTTCTTGGCATTCAAGGAGTATATCCTCGGCGGGAACCCCGGCGTCCATCTGCGCCCTGACCTCGCCGACGACTTCATCCTCCGACAGGTCGAGAAATCCTCTTTTGATGATGTCCATATCCATATCTCCAAGTTCGAGCGATACTCTCTCTTGAGATATTCTATCACGACATCAATATTTTTTCACGCGAGGAGCTCCCTATGCGAGGAGCTCCCTAGCTTTGTCCGCCGCGCTCGGCGCGTCCGCCGTGTAGCCGTCCGCCCCTATATCGTCGCAAAACGCCTGCGTCGTCGGCGCTCCGCCTATCATCACTTTGACCTTGTCGCGTATGCCTGCTTCCTTGAGCGCGTCCACCACCGTCCGCTGATAGGCCATCGTGGTCGTCAGCAACGCCGACAGCGCCACTATATCGGCCTCGTTCGTTTTGACCGCTTCGACTATCTTGTCGGCCGTCACGTCGACGCCGAGGTCGATGACATTGAAGCCTACGCTCTCCATCATCATTTTCACGAGGTTCTTGCCTATGTCGTGCAGGTCTCCGGATACCGTCGCTATGACGACTTTGCCGATCTTCGACGCGTTGTCCCCTATCTTCTCCTTGAGCACGGCCGTGCCGGCGTTCAAGGCGCGCGCCGCTATCAGCACCTCGGGAACGAAGACCTCGTTGTTTTTGAACCTCACGCCTACCTCGTTCATGGCTTTCAGCAGCCCGTCGTCGAGGATAAGCTGGGGATCGGCCCCTTCCGCGAGCCCCTGTTCCACCAGAGTAGTGACTACCGCGACGTCGCCCTTCTTTACCGCGTCAATCAGTGTTTGAAAGTCCATATTATTACTCCTTTAATAAAAATGCTGTAAATGGATCGTGACCGCTACGCCGCGTCATCTTCTGCCGTATGTTTCAACCGTCTCAAACATAGCTTCGATGTTTTCGACCTTCGCGTCGTCCACCATCGTTCCCGTGTCGAGGATGTATCCGCCGCCGGGCGCGCAGGTGTCTATGAGCTGCTTGACCTCGTTGACCGTGTCCTCCTTCGAGCCGTAGCTGAGCGTGAAGGCCTTCACGTTGCCGGCTATGCACGAATGGCCGCCGAGCACCTTCTTTGCCGCCGCCATGTCCGTATACTCGAAGTTGAATATCACCTTTTTCGGCGGGATCTCCTTCAGGTATTCGAGCCGGCTGTTGTAAGCGCCTTCGACGTAGATGACGGGCGTGAGCCCCGCGTCTATCACTCCGAGGATGGTCTTTTTCAGGGAAGGCCAGTAGAATTTCTCGAACTGCGCGTTCGACATGAAGTCGTCGACGCCTTTGTGCAGCCACCAGTATACGTAGGGCACGGCCTGGCCTTGGCAGCCGGCGATCGTATCCGCTATCGTGTTCTCGGTGACGACGTCGATCATCGCGAGCAGTTCGTCGGGGCGGTCGTACATATCCATGAGTATCTCGGTCGTGCCGCGCATGCTGTCGCCGATCATGTCGAAAGGCGCATACGCGAAGCCCGCGCACAGCGGCGGTATCCCGAACTTCTCCTTCATATGGGCTTCATACTGGCCGAGGTATATGAACCAGTCCATGAGTATCTTGCCGGTCTTTGCTAATGTTTCGAACGTAGCGATGACCTCCGGATCGGAGAATGCGGCAATCTCCCCCATGTGGCCGAACCACATGGCGTTGCGGAAGTCGACTTTTGCCAAGCCCTGAAGGTTCGCGAAGCTGCGCGGCATCCATTTGTTCATCATGAATTTCGTGAGATCGCGCGTCGCCTCGGGGTACTCGTCGGCTTTCATATAGTCGCCTTCGATATACTGATACATCGTCATAGTGTCGTCAAAGTGTTTGCCCGGCCACCTGAACCACGTGATGCCGCAGCTCTCCATGTACGGCGTCGGGAAAAACAGGATGGGATTCCAGCCGAGGTCGGGTTTGAAGTGCTCGTAAAACACGTCGTAGACTTCGCCGGCTTTGTTCCAATCCTCGAGCAAGTCCTTGATCGTGTACTTCACGTTTGTTCTTTCCCGCGCGTAATACACGGGGAAGGCTTGAAAAACGGGCACGATAGGCACTCTGTCGGGCTCAATGAGCTTGACCGCGTCAGAGACTCTCTTCAACCTTGCGTCATACAGTTCCTGAGTGTTCGCCATATTCTACCTCCTTATGTCATTTCAACCACGCGGGCGTCGGCGCGAAAGCAAATGCTTTCTATTACTATATCCTAAAGTCGGAGCGGCGCGCTTGCAATCGGACAGTTGGAGCGATTTCCACGCAAAACTTAGTACATATTGTATGAAAATATTGTTGATTTAACCCCTGAGCAGCGACAATTTTCTTACTTTGCCAGATGTGAGTCGTTGATATTCCCTTGTTTCAATGCTATGATGAAACAAATTGGATACAATAGCTTATTTGAAAGAGGTCATGATGAGCAAATGTGAACAAAAATACGAGACGTTAATTTGTGAAGTAATAGATGGCGTGGCGCTTGTGAAGGTGAATCGGCCTGAGGCTCTGAACGCTTTGAACACGGTGGTTTTGGATGAGCTGCGGGATGCGTTTGAGGCGATGGGCTCTGACGACGCCGTGAGGGTCGTCATACTGACGGGCGAGGGCCGGGCCTTCGTCGCCGGCGCGGACATAGCGCAGATGGAAGGGCTTGACGCGATGGCTCTGCGCGGCTATTTCCTCAAATGCGTCGAAGTCATGAATATCATAGACGACTTCGCCAAGCCCGTCATCGCGGCGGTGAATGGCTTCGCGCTCGGCGGCGGCTGCGAGCTCGCGATGGCTTGCGACATACGGCTCGCGTCGGACAAGGCTAAGTTCGGCCAGCCGGAAGTCAATCTCGGCATCATGCCCGCCGCCGGAGGCACGCAGCGTCTGCCGCGCCTCGTCGGCAAGGGCATGGCGAACTATCTGACGATAACGGCGGAGATCATCGGCGCGGACGAAGCGCTGCGTATCGGCCTCGTCGAAAAGGTGTACCCTGCGGACGAGCTGCTCGCGGAAGCCGACAAGCTCGCGCGCCTCATCCTCAGCAAATCGCCGATAGGCGTGAGCCGGTCCCTGCTCGCGATAGGGCGCGGCCTCGAAACCGATCTCAAGACCGGGCTCGTCATAGAGACGGAGGCCGCGATGAGCACGGCGGCGTCGGACGACAGGCGTATAGGTATGCGGGCGTTCTTGGATAAG
>JAISAI010000017.1 GCA_031266795.1 Eubacteriales Family XIII. Incertae Sedis bacterium | reverse complement strand
GATACAAAAATATGACAAGGCGTATATGAAAAGCATTGTGATACCGCAATACCGCTGTTTTTGAAAAAACGCGCTCGGTTAAATCGCTTCTTGACATTGTCTTTCATGCGGAAGCCGTGTTCGGTGGGGGGTTCGGATTGTTTTAATCGCTCGCCGTCTTTTTGTCTGTTTCATTCTGGGCGGATGCCTGCCAGGCGTACTCGGGAGCTACCATCGCCTCTGTCGTCGTCGTTCTGCGCTCGCTGCCCGCCACGTTCAGAGTGATCTCGAACGGGATTTTCTTCTGCCTTACAGCCTGGCGCACGAACACGGTAATAGCCGTGGTGAGGTTCATGCCGAGGGCGTTGAAAACCATATCCGCTTCTTCTTTCAGATCGCGGTCTATTCTAATGCTCAAGTTTGTTGTTTTAGCCATTCGAGTCACTCCTTAAAGCCCCGCGCTTCTCTCCATGGTTTTCCCATCCATTACCCCTTACCTATGCACTTTCGGGGCCCACCACAAGCACAAGCCCAAATCGCTCAACCGAAATCCCGGACATCACAATGATTACTTACGGCAATCTATAGGCATTACTTACATGTGGCGTCTACACCCATTTTAAACCAATTTAAACTCGCGTGGAGGAATTTTTTGATTTTTTTTTCGGAGGGGGATGATTTTCGGGTGGGGGTTTGGGATGGTTTTAGATGAAGAATAAAGCGGATGTTATTATTATATAAAAAAGAGCCGGCCCCCGCGTCCTTGAATCAGGAAGCGGGGGGCCGCTTTTGTTTTGCCTGTTTTTTGTACGCTCAAACGCGCTGTATCGGATGTTGGATCCCGGCTAGCTCTGCCCGCAATCCGTCAGATACATCTTCAATATCGCGAATACTCCGTCCATATCCAGGGGTTTGCCGAGGTGCTCGTTCATCCCGACCGCCCTGCATTTTTCTATATCTTCCTTGAACACGTTTGCGGTCATGGCGACTATCGGGATGCTCTTCGCGTTCGGGACATCCAGCCCGCGAATCCTGCGCGTCGCCTCGTACCCGTCCATCTCCGGCATCTGCACATCCATAAAGATGATGTCGTATTTTTCCGGATTTTCGCGGAACATGTTGACGGCTTCCTCTCCGTTTTCGGCGAAGTCTATATCGAGCAGCGTCGGCCCTAGCAGTATGGATATGATCTCCCTGTTGATCTCGACATCCTCCGCCAGAAGAACGCAATGCCCTTCCAGACACGGGATGCCCTCCGTTTCCGATTCGCTCTTCTGCTGTCTGCCGGAACCAAAGCATTCGTTGATCACATCCGCAATAGACGACGGGAAGAGGGGCTTGGCCAGAAACTTGTCCACGCCGGCTTTTTTTGCGTCTTTCTCGATGTCGCTCCATTCCGTGGCTGAGATCATTACCACGATGACGTGATCCGATTTTTGGGACTTGAGCTCATTTGTCAGATCAATGCCGTTCATGCCCGGCATTTTCCAGTCCACGAAGCATATGTCGTACGCGCCGTTTTGTTCGACGAGGCGAAGCGCGTCGCCTGCGGAGGCCGCGGTGTCGCACGGCAGGCCTATGCGTTGCATCACGTCCATGAAATACTCGAGGATATCCGGGTCGTCGTCCACGACGAGAATGCGGACATTCTTCCAGTTCACGCCCGGCCCCAAGAGCTCCCGCTTCGTCGTCACGCGCCTCTGCAGGCGAACAGTAAAGGAGAACGTGGAACCTTCGCCTACCTTCGATTCCACCCAGATCTCGCCCCCCATCATTTCCACAATGTTCTTTGAGATCGCGAGCCCCAGGCCCGTGCCGCCGAATTTGCGCGAAGTGCTGCTCTCGGCCTGTTGGAACGAATGGAACAGGCGCGACTTTTGTTCGTCCGTGACGCCGATGCCTGTGTCGGTCACATCGATCCGGATGATGCAGTCGCCCTTCTCCTCGCTGAGCAGCTGTGTGCTCAGGGTGATGAGGCCCTCTTCCGGCGTGAACTTCACCGCGTTTCCCATCAGATTTGTAATGACCTGAATCAGCCTCTGGTCATCGCCAAACATCGTATGCGGGATATTCTTGTCGACGTGCACGGTCAGCTTCTGATGTTTTTCGTCAATGCGGAAGTTGATGACGCTCACGACGCGTTGAAGCATTTTCTCAAAATCAAATTCATCCGGCGCGAGATCGAACTTGTTGGCTTCGATCTTGGACATATCCAGAATGTCATTGATGATGCCGAGCAGGTGCTGCGACGCCTCCGAAATCTTCCCCAGGGCGTAATCCTTGCGCTTTATGTCCGAGGACGAATTGCCGATGGACGTCATGCCGATGATGGCGTTCATAGGCGTACGGATCTCGTGGCTCATGTTGGAAAGAAAATCGCTCTTGACGTTTGAGGCTGTCTCCGCCAGTTCCTTTGCCTCGGTCAGCACGGTCACATCGTGCATGAGCACGAGCACGCCGAGAAACTCCGACTTGCCGTCGTAAAAAGGCGTGGCCATCATTTCATAGCGAAAATCCCCATTGACGATATTCGCGAGCTGCGTTTCCCCTCCCTCGGCCAGGCCCACCGCGCTTAGGATATTATCGGACAATTCCCCTGATAGATTCTTGCGGCTGACCTCGTTGAAGTCGCGCCCTATGAGGACGCTCTGATTTTCCGGGTCCACGCCGACGAACGCGGCCGCCGCGTATGTGCCGAGGCGATACTTGCGGGCGGAGTCGAGCAGGAAAATGATGTCTGGGCAATTGATAAGAAGCTGCCTGTTGTACTCAAGCGTGGCCTGAATGTCCTTGCGCATCGCGTTCAGGGTATTTTCCTGCATCACCGTGTTCAGGCGGGAGGTTTCCATCAGCCTTTCATTCGTGCGCAACTGGCGGCTCAGCTTCCGGGCTTCGGACTTGGCCGCTTTCAGTTCCTCAAGCAATTCATCATATTCCTGCCTGGATATGATCCCTTGGTCAGACATAGTTCTTCCCCTTTATATTAATGGCCATATAATAATAGTTACAGTATGCATGCAATGATGGAATAGTTGTGGTAGCGGTTGACGGCTTTCCCGTCTCGGATGGATGTCGGGCAGATCTCCCCTCCGGCGTATGCGAACATATACGGAGAGCCGCCGCCCAGCTTCCCGTCTACCATCTCCGCCTCCGTGAGCGGCGTCGTGCCGAGCGTCATGCGCCTTATGATGCAGGAGAAAATCAATGTCGCCTGGCGGTCGGGCATGGCTACGATCTTGTCTATAAATTCGGTAGAGCTTTGCAGCACTTCGTCCATCGCGGGGGTGGTGATAGTGAAAATGGAATTTTGGTACATGTTCCCGCGGCAGACCGCGTCGCCGTCTTTGTCCACATAGACGATGACGCGCACGGTGGGGACGCCGTCGTAGTCGTCACGCTTTTTGAACTCGGTGAGCATGGGGATGAACTGAAACCCTTCGTCGAGCTTGCCGTCTTTCACGACGCCGATACTCTCGAAATAATCATAGGCGGGTATCCCGTTGATTTCCTGCACGATATTGTCCTTGCTCTTCGTGATCTCACCGCTAAACTGCGTCTTGTTGCGGTCGTTTATGACCGAAACGAGGAAACGCGGCTTGATGTTGCCCGCGATGAGGATGAACGCCATCCTGTTGCGCGACGTGTCGCCGTTGAAGAGGGTGAAGAAATGCTCTGCGTCTACGGTGTCATTGATCGCGGAGGTGCCGAACAGCGGGACGCCGGGGCACAGCTCCCCGAGGGCCTCGACGTAGGTATCCCCCGCGTTCCCCTCGATCTGGGGCGGGAACGTGAGGATCAATTTCGGCTCGGAGGGAAGCGCCTTTACGGCCTCTTCAAATGAGGCCCGCGTCGGATTGAGCGCGTCGTTGTCCACGGCGATCTCTTCGGTCACGCCGACCGAAAAGAATACGTCGTCGCTCGTCATCACCAGTACGGTCAGTATCAGGATGTCAACCTCGCCGTTCACGGCCTGGGTCGTCGTCGTCACGCCGGCGACAGGGAACGGCAATGCCTCGCAAACGGCAGTATAGACCCCGGAATCGAGATAGTCCGGGTCGCACATGATGACGCCGACGGTGTTTTCCATGAGAGAAAACCCTTCGAGCTCGGCGTTGATTTCGGCGACGGCGGCCTCGGCGTCGTCTATCTCGTAGGTATGTAGTCCAATGGAACGAATCATATTGTCACCCTTTCTCCTCCGTGGTATGAACAATCTGTCGTCTGTTGACGATTTAAGATCTAAAGTTTTCGCAGAACAATGAGCCCGCATCCGGTGATGCGTGTTCCCTACTCTTTATTCCGCTAAATTATATCATACCACATTCTGATACCAAACGCCGCAGGCCCCCTCGGCTGACACCATGCAGGGGCCTTGCGCGTTTTCGGGCGTGCAGGACTTGCCGAACAGGGGGCATTCGGGCGGGTCGATACCCCCTGTGATGATGTCGGCGCAGCGGCAGCCTTCGGGCGGGGCCGCTCCCCCGGTGAGGCCTCGGCTTCCGGCGTCAAACTCCCTGTACTGAGGTTTCAAATACATCCCCGAGGCGTCGATAGGGCCGAGCCCGCGCCACACGGCCGCGTCGAGATCGAAATACCGATCCGTGGCTTCGCGCGCTTTGACGTTGCCTTGCTCGCTCACGGCTTCGGCGTATCTGTTGACGACCGTTCCGCCGCCGCCCTCCCGGCTCGCCAATCTGACGAGCTCATAGACGGCGTCCACGAGGTGCGCCTCTTCAAAGCCCCCGACCACGAAGGGCTTGCCGTACTTTTCGGCGAGCGGTTCGTACGCGCGGCTGCCTGTAACGACGCTGACGTGCCCGGGGCACAGGAATCCGTCGATGGGGGACGGCGAATTTTCGCACACCCACTCGATCGCGGGGATGGCCGACTTGAGCGCCGTCAACAGCGAGAGGTTCTTTATACCGCGGCCCACGATCTCGTCCATGAGCAGGGCGTAGGCGGGCGCCGTCGTCTCGAAGCCTACGGCCGCGACGACGAACATCGTGTCCGGCTCGCGCCCAGCCATGCCGATAGCGTCAAAGGGAGAATACGCCAGTTCGACGCGCGCGCCAAATCCCTTAGCCCGGTCAAGGCTGACGGGCACGTCATCCGTGCCGCCGTTCGCTGCGCCGCCCACCGCGCCGCCATTCGTCACGCCACCCTCCGTCGAGCCGCCCACCGCGCCGCCGCTCACAGCTGCGCCGCCCTCCGCCGCGCCGCCCGCCGCGCCGCCCGGGACCTTCATCATATCCCCGAAGCTGACGAGCGCGAAGCCCGGCGCGAGCGCGTACTCCACACACTTGTCGATATACGATGTCGGCGTCACGCAGACGGGGCAGCCCGGCCCCGAGATGAGCCGTATGCTCTCAGGCAGCACGCTCCTGAGCCCGCTCTTGAAAATCCCCGCCGTGTGCGTCCCGCACACCTCCATGAGCCGCAAAGCGCGCCCGTCGTAATGTTTCAAGTATTCGATTTTTTCCCGCATATTTCCCATCCGTGGCCCCGCACCGCGCTCACGCAATAAGATCGACAAAGCTCTTCGTCAGCCTCGCCGTCAAACCCCATATGACCCTGTCCACGCCCGCGTCCGGATCCGGCCACGTGTACATCGGCACGACGGCTCGGCCTTCCCGCCACGAGTAGCCCCCCTTGAAGTGCACCTTCTCGAGCGGGAAATCCTCCGCGACGACGGGCGCGACGCGGTTCACATACATCTCCGGTTCGTTTTCGAGTAAAAAATCCAGCGGGACGAGAAACGTCTCCTTGACCTCCGCCCTGTTTGGCTCCGCCGTCAGCGCGCCGGCCTCGATCTCGCCGAGGCACGAGTACATCGTGAAATTGCTGTACGAAATGATATAGTCGAGCTGCGCGATGAGCCTGACCGAGCTTTCGGGCACGAGGAGCTCCTCGCAGGTCTCCCGCACCGCGGTCTGCTCCGGCGTCTCCCCGCACTCCATCTTGCCGCCCGGAAAAGAGATCTCCCCCGGCTGCTTCCTGAGCTCGTCCGAACGCACCTCGTAGAGCACATGCAGCCCGCCGCCCCTGTCCACGAGCGGGATCAGGACGGACGAATACCCGTAACGCCCGATCGGCCGCGGCTCGTGGCCGCGCACCCTCGCCTCGATCTCCGCGATGCCGGCGCCGGGCCTCACCGCGCCTCCATCTCCCCGAATATCTCGAGTATCTCCATCGCCTTGGCCTCCGGCATGGATTCGATCGCGCAGCCCGCGTGCACGAGGACGTACTCGCCGGGGCTCGTATCCACGACCCCTATATTCACGCGCACGACATTGCCGGCGAAGTCGACCCTCGCCACGCGGCCGTCAATATCAAGCACCTTTCCCGGATAAGCAACACACATACCACTATTTTACCACGCCCCATCCTTTACCACAGTTTAACTTACAATTTTCCTCACCGTGATTCGGATTTTACATGGAACGATTATCGTAATCGTTGTAGGGAGAATCAAACGCAATCGGAGAACACAATCAAAAATAAAAAGGAGGATTGAAGCAAGAGATGGAATTGAAAGTTTTGAGGAATAATAATAACGGGGCGCGGAGGTCGGCGCTCGTGATCCCGGTCGCCTGTGCAGTCCTGCTGTCCTGCACGGCGTTCACTTCGTTCGCGGAGACGGGCGCGGGCGTGGCGGTGGACTCCGCGTCGAAGGTCACTCTCTCGGCGACGCAGACGGACTTCACGCTGCCGCTGTCGATAGACCACGCAGACGCGTTCGCGGGCGTGGAGCTGGCCGTCCAATGCGGCGACGGCGTGACCATCGAGTCAGTGGACTACAGCAGCAAGAATATGTCGTACGCCGGCCCGGCCGAGGCGCGCGGGCTCGTATGGTTCGCCACGTTTTCGGGAAGCAACGAGCTCGCAGGGAGGCTGACCGCGACGATCCACGCTACCTATGAAGGCAAGGCCAACACGTCGCTCGTGATCGACCACGCCGCGTTCTACACGATAGACGGATCCTCGTTCCGCACGGAGAACATGCCGCTGCGAAAGACCGTCGAGATAACGAAGGAAGGCGCCGCCCACACGCCGCCGCCCTTGGAGCCGCCGAACACGGGCAACCCTCCGGGCGCCGGCAACCCGCCGAGCGGCGCGGAAGTGAATGGCGGCGCCTCCGGGAATGGAAACGACGCCGAGGAAAGCGGCGATTCGCCCACGGGCACGACGACAGACCGCAACACGCAGCCGGGGAGGGCGACCGAGGTTTCTGACAGCGCGCCCACGGCGATACCGGCCGTCATCACAAACGCCTTAGCGGACAGCGCGGGCAGCGCGGACAATCCGGGCAGCGCGTCAATTATACAAAATGAGCAAATCACATCCGGCGATACAGAGGATACACAACAAACCTCAATCTCTTCCTCCATCGTTCCCCGCGCCGGGGGGAACACAAATACTATGACCCCGAGCGGCGACGCGGCGGCGATGAGCACGGCGGCAATGATAATGGCGCTGGCTTGCCTCGCGGCTTTCGCATTTTCGGGGTTTTTATTCATAAAAAGACGTAAGGACGAAAAGAACAGAATGAAGAAAAGGGATGAAATTAAGGAGGCAATGTAACAATGGAAAAAAGCATTTGGAGCAGTAAGGCAAGGAAAAGGCTGGCTATCGCATTGGCGGCGGCCATGGCCATCACGGTCATCGCGTGTTCCTTTCCGGGCAGCGCGCTCGCGGAGGATGAGCCGGTATCGCTGATCGCGAACCACGACGTATGGAAGTACGACGACACGAACACGGATAGATTTGGCGACGCGGCGACGGATTTTCGCAGCAAGGACTATGACGACAGCGCGTGGGAGAGCGGGGCGTCGCCCCTCGGATACCCGGCGAGCGAGCGCTCAAACCTGTTCGGCCTGATTTCGGACGGCGGCACGCTCATGAGCAAAGGGGTAGGTGGGGCTTCGAGCAGCTCGGCCTACCTCACCTACTATCTGCGCAAAGACTTCAACGCTACGGACATCGCGGCCATCACAGGGCTTACCGCTAAGGTCGGCATAGACGACGGCTTCGTGATGTATCTCAACGGCCAAGAGGTCGCGCGCACGAATGTACCGGACGGTACGGTCAGCCACAGCACCGAAGCGCCCGGCGTGTGGGAAGCGATAGAGGACAGGGCGAACGTGACCCTCAACCTGACGGCGTACAAGCAGTATCTCGTCGAGGGTGAAAACACTATATCGGTCGACATCCACAACAGGGACAATACCAGCTCGGACATCTACTGGGGCATGAGCCTTGACGCGACATACGAAACAGCGGCGCCCCCCACGGACGTCAACAAGACGCCGAAGCAGGTGAACGTCCATATGGGCGACGACCCGTCGGACGCGGTGAACGTTACTTACACGACCGTGGCTTCGGACGACACGAAGATCGTGATCGAGAAAGCCGACGGTCAAGGCCAAGCGCTCACGTTTAACGGCGAAGCGTCCGTAGGGAGCGGCGAGCAGGGCGGCAAGTACGTCCACAAGATCGCCGTCAACGGTCTGGACGCTGACACGGAGTACGAGTATTTGGTAGGGAACGAAGTGCTGTTCGAGGGGGCGTTCAAGACGGCGCCGGCCAAAGGCAGCGACGACCCCATCCGCTTCATCTATCTGGCTGACACGCAGGTATCAAACGCGGCGAACGCAAAGGCCCTCGGCGCGACGCTGAATGAAGTGGCGAGCATGGATCCCGACTTCGTGTACCTCGCAGGCGACATCACGGACAACGCCACGAGCGAATCGCAGTGGGAGCAGATGTTTTACAACAGCGGCTCGTTCCCGGCCGGCGGCGAAACCATGTTCCGCAACTACCTCATCTCGGCCATACAGGGCAACCACGACAACAATACGTTCAACCGCCACATCAACGCCCCGACACTGAATTCGGGCGGCGTCGAGAACCGCGTCGTGTACTCTTACGACTACGGCCCACTCACGTTCATCGGGCTCAACCTCGAAACGGCGCGCTCGAACGCCACAGCGCGCGCGGAGCAGGAGACCTACCTCAGAGCAGCGGTAGCCGACGCGAAAGCGCGCGGCCAATGGACGGCCGTCGGCTTCCACAAATCGCTCGTGACGGGCGCGTCCCACATCACGGACAGCGACGTCATAGAGGCGCGCACGTTCTGGATCCCGAAGTTCGCCGAGCTCGACGTGGACATGGTGCTGCAAGGGCACGACCACGTATACTCGCGCGGCTTCGTCGACGCGACGGGCCGCAGGGCCGACCGCACTATCAATGGCGACGGCTCCATCAACAAGCCGGCCAATGCGCCGCTCTACATGGTGGGCGGCCACGCGGGCGGCCTCAAATGGTATTCGTTAAAAAACTACACCGTCACCCAAGGCGACCCCATCGCACTCGGATATTCCTTCCTCGACGTGGACTCGGCTAATCCCACCCACAATTCCGACGGGAGAGGCAGCGACGTCAAGGAGGAGCAGGTCGTCGTCGAGATGGAAGTCTCCGAAGAGGATGTGGAAGTCAACACCTATATGTTCAAGTACGACACGGACAAGGACGAGATAACGACGTCGAAGTACCTGTACGACTCTATGACCATGACGCGCATGACGCGCGAAATATCGCCCAGCGCGGCTATCGCCGGCCAAGAGCTCGCGCTCGTGGACACAAACGATGAGATCACCTACACGGTATCCTACAGCAATATCGTGAACTCAAACGCTTTCAACACCGTGGTCGAGTATGACGAGGATGTGCTAGAGTTCGTCAGCGCGCGCAGCGTCGGCAGCAGCAGCGACATCGCGTTCAGCGATGTGAAAGACAAGGACGGCAAGGTGCGCGTCATCACCGGCCTGCGGAACGTCATAGCGCAGTCGGCCAAACAGGATGTCGCGGAGTTCACGTTCAAGGTGAAAAAGCCCGTGACCGCGGACGGCGCCACGGTGAAGCTCGTGAAGGCCGACACGGTCAAGGGCACGATCTCTGGCGGCAAGCTCACGGACTCGAAAGACGTCGCGGCCGTGCTGCAAGAAGGCGAAGCCACGACCGCATTCTACTCGTATGAAAAAGCGGCCGACACAAACGGGGACGGCAAGGTCACACTCGCAGACCTGTCGCTCGCCCTCGGCAAGTACCAGTCGGACGCTTCCGAGGACAGGAAATACGACATTGACCTCAGCGGCGTCGTTGACTCCTTGGACTACGTCATCATCAGTTCGTTCATAGCCTGAACGCACATGCTCTGAGCAGGGGGCTGTTCCAACAAAAACGGGACAGCCCTCATTTTTTTAACAAAACGGGACAGTCCTTATTATTCCAATAATAAAAACGGGGCAGTCATTTTTATTTTAATATTGCTCCGCCGACTAAATGTTGCGTTGAATTGGCGAGATATTTTGGCGCCATACCGTGCTGAAAAACGCAGGCGTAGTGGTGCTACGGCGAGGCTTTTCAGTGCGGTATGGCGTCAAAATAGCCGCCAAGACGCGC
>JAISAI010000087.1 GCA_031266795.1 Eubacteriales Family XIII. Incertae Sedis bacterium | reverse complement strand
GTTGTGCCGCTCACCCTGGACGGCAACACGATAGCCTCCATCACCAACGACAGGGGCACGGTTACGGATAGCGGCTACAAAACGCTGGCCCCCGGCGCTGACTATACGCTTTCAGCGGGGGCATTGCATATCACAGCAAATTACTTGAACAAGCTCGCCGCGGGCGAAACGCCCTACAGGCTCTCGGTCAGCTATGCGCCGCGCGGCGTGGCATACGTGGGCGACGCGGGCAATGACGCGCCGGACGGGACGGATATAGCGCTGGCCGTGGGCAAGGCCGCCGGCTATGCCATACTCGGCGCGGACCCGGGCTCGGGCGCGCACTACGAAGACCCCGTCAGGCTGACGGCGAGCGTGACCCACCTCGTCTCGTCACCCTTCAACGCATCCGCCTACCCGACGGGCACGGTGGAGTTCTTCGACGGGGGCGTCTCTATCGGTATCGTGCCCGTGGCGGCGTCAGGCGTGGCGACTGTCGGGGAGGCCGTCCTTACGGCCCCCGCACTCACGGCTGGCGGCCACACCCTGAAGGCCGTCTACTCGGGAGACGGCGACTACGCGGGTACGGACTACACGCTTTCGTACACCGTGCAGCAGGCGGGGCAGAAGCCCGTCGCGATCAAGTCCGGCGGCGATGTCGTGACCTCGCTCACTCTCACGAAGCAGTACGGCGACGTGGACTTCACGCTCACCCCGTCGGGCGGCAGCGGCACGGGCGCCTACGAGTGGCGCAGCGCCAACACCTCATACGCAAATGTGGACAGGGATACCGGGGAGGTGGGCGTCACCGCCGTAGGCGATGTCAATATCTACCTTAAGAAACTGGGCGACGGCAACTACAGCGACTCCGACGAAGTGCGCGTAGCGCTCGCGATCAGCCCGCGCGACGTGACGATCAGCTACGTGAAAGATCCGTCGAGGCCCGACGAAAAAGTCTACGATGGGGATCGCACGGCTGATCTGCACGGCAGCTACAAGATCAATAATCTCAAGCCAGGCGACGAAAATTCGGTTAATGTAAACAAGGGCGCCGCGCTGTTTGCGGATCCGAACGCGGGAGAGGGCAAGCCGGTGAGCTTCACGGGCTTCACGCTCGGCGGCGCTGTCGCCAAGGTGAACTCGTACCATCTCACAGCCCAGCCCTCGGATACCGATACCACGGCGACGGTCACGAAACGGACGCCAACATTGTGGGAGGGCGGAGAGCCGGTGGCTACGGGGATCAGCTTCGGGCAGTACGTGGGCCAGTCAGCGCTTACCGGCGCCGCCCTCGGCGTGACGGGCTCGGCCCTCGCCGGTTCCATAGCATGGGATGAGTCAGACGCGCAGACGATCCCCGCGCGCTTCGACACGGAGCTGGGCCTTTCAGGCTACAGCTACGGCGTCGTCTTCACGCCGTACGATGACGTGAACTACAACGTCCTTACAGGAACGGCGAACATCGCCGTGGCGCCGGCAACGCCGCGCATGGCGGGCGGGGCGGGCAAGCATCCGCAGGGCTCTACGATATTTACAAGTGGGCTGTCGGGCGACACGCTCGCGGGCTCGACGATCACGGGCGACGTCGTCTACGACCTGGGCGGCGAGCCACAGATAGCCACAGGCTTGTGGGGCTGGGATGAGGATGCCGTAGATGTGGCGGAAGCCTTCCCGGATGTAGGTATGGTATCGAGGGCAGCCATCTTCACGCCGGACGACGGGCGTCTGAACGAACTGGATGAAATGGCCGAGTTTGCCGTCTACTCCCCAAGAACGGACATAGTGGCGGCGCCGGCTATAAGCTCGGGGGTATTCGGCGCCACGGTTGGCGGCATTTCTTTCATGGACGCCGGAAAGGTCGTGGCGACATCAGCGACATTCGGCGACCCAAGCAAGGATATCACGACGGCGGGCGCGTGGTCGTGGAAAGAGCCGGGCGTACGCCTGACCTCTATTGCCGGGAAGCAGAATGCCGTGGCCGTGTTCACGCCGGGCGAGCCTGTGGATTTTGCAGCGGGGACCGGCTACATCAAGGCGGAGATAGGGCTTGATATAATCGTGGAGCCGGTGGGCGTCACGGCGGACCTTTCAGGCGTCAAAGCGCCGTCCATCACATACGGCGAAGCGCTCGCCATGGCCGGCCTGTCGGGCGCCGGCTACGTCTTCAATGGGGCGACCGCGGTCGACGCGGATCTCGACGGCTCGCTCGAGTGGGAGACAGAGGGTGTGGACCCGAAGGACATAGTCCCGGGCGCGGAGGGCTATGAAACGAGCCAGGACGGGAACGGGATCACGCGCAGCGCCATTGACGACGGCGTGTACTTCGCGACGGCCGTGTTCACGCCTGACCCAAATAATTACGGTAGCGCCTACAAAGCGATAAGCTTCCCTGTGAAGATCGAAGTGGGCGCCAAGGAGGATGTCAAAACAGGGCTCGAGGATGAGGTGGCTGCCGACGCTTCAAAAGTGCTGCCAGTCCTGGACGAGGCGTGGGAGAACTACACGGACGAGTCCTTGGCGAGGTTCAGGGAAGCGCTCGCCGCAGCGGAAGAGGCGGCGTCGTCCGGCGCCCTACTGCCCCAAGGCAGGGCGGAGGGACTGCTCGCGGAGCTCAAGGCGGCGAAAGAAGCCCTTGCCCACAACGGCCACCCGCTGATCACAAACTCCGCGATAGGCGGCGTGAAGCAGAAGGGCCAAAGCATCTCGATAAAAATACACGGCGCGTATGTGACCGTGACAAGGCTGACGCTGAACGGAGAGGATTTCACCCTTTCAAGTCCGGGCGGGTACGATGCTAACGACGCGAGGGTCGTCATGATGGGCGGCGTGGACGCCGGCGTCATATCGTATGGCAGCCTCGTGGTGAACCTGTTCGGCTCATTCGTCGACACGCTGCCAAACGGTGAGTACGCCCTCATAGCCTACTTCGAGGACCACTTTGAAGACCGCTACCTGGCAAGCCAGGGAGAGGCGGACTTCACCATAGACAGGCCTGTGGACGACGACGGTAATGACGGTGGCGGCAAGGGCGCCACAGGCAAGCCGTCAGGAGGCAAGGGCGGCGGGAAAAGCGTCGCGAAGTCCACAGGCGGCAAGGTAAAGGTCACGTTCAACGCAAACGGCGGCAAGGCGTCAGGCAAGGCGAAGTTCGTGAAGAGCATAAAGAAGGGCTCGAAGCTCGGCAAGCTGAGGACGCCTACGCGCAAAGGCTACAGCTTCAGAGGCTGGTACACGAAGAAGTCCGGCGGGAAGAAGGTCAGCGCACAGACAAAGGCGTGGAGAAACGTCACGTACTACGCGCACTGGAAGGAGAAGGCCAAGTACGGCAAGGTGGCGCGAGCGGCCGCGGTCTACGTCCGCGGCTATCCGTCGGCGCACATGAACCGGGCAGCGATAGTCGGCCACATGAAGCGGGGGCAGGAGTTCAAGATCACAGGCAAGTCCTTCGGCTGGTACATGTTCGAATACAAGGGCAAGACAAGGTACGTCTACGCGAAGTACATAAAAGTGACGTACCGGTAATGTGTGTCAGGGAACGGGGCGATTGCCATCGCCCCCTACGATTTATACGTTCCAATGACACATCAGGTGAGCTTCGCCTCTATCGCTTTGATGATGTCGTCCGTGTCGGCGAGGGCTCCTTTGCCGAGGTCTCCGCAGGCTAATACTGACTCGCGCGGCTCTGCGAAACCGTAGCCGAGGGCCGCGAGCTTCTCTATGTTTTTCTTTACTATGGGGTTTTCGTACATCGCCGTGTTCATGGCGGGGCAGATGAGCAGGGGCTTGCCGTATCCGGCCGCGGCCATCGTGACCGTCGTCAGAAGGTCGTCCGCTATGCCGCCGGCTATCTTCCCTATGACGTTCGCGGTCGCGGGCGCGACGACGACGATGTCGGCGCCTTTCGCGAGGCCGATGTGCTCCACGTCGTAGTCCGGCGTGTCGGCGAAGCTGTCCGTGTAGACGGGGCGCTTCGTGAGTGTGGAGAACGTCAGGGGCGCGACGAACTCGCGCGCGTTTTTCGTCATGACCACGTTGACCGTATGCCCCTCCTTCGTGAGCCTGTTCGCCAAGTCGGCGGCCTTGTAAGCCGCGATGCTACCCGTGACGCCGAGCACTATATTCTTCATCTTCATATCACCATTCCGCCGCCGACCGCCGCCGCTATCGCGCCGGCTATGGCGTCTTTCCCGTCGTATGTCGCGTATGAGCCGTCGCGCGCGATCAGATGACCGACGTGGCCGCCTCGGCTCAGGTATCTCGTGTCGTTCGCGAGCACGTAGTCGCAGTCGTTTTTTTTCAGCAGCTTGTATCCCACGTCAATGAGTTCATCCTCGCCTACGTCCGCGAGCAGCTTGAATCCCACGATGACGGCGTCCGGCGCGAGGCCCCGGTAGAGCGAAATCACCTTGGGCGCGCGCTCGAGCACGACGAGCACGTCGTCAAGGTCAGAGCTGATTTTGCCGCCTTCCCTCACGTCTTTCGCGTGTGCGATGCGCTCCGCGAGGGCTTCATTCGGAAGGGGCTTCGCCGCGCGCGCTCCGCTTGCCGCGTCCGCCGCACTCGCCGCACTCGCTACGCTCGCTCCACTTGCCCCGCTCGCCGCGTCCGCCGCATTCGCCGCGGTCGTCACGTTCTTCACGCGGTAGTCGCTCACGGCCATGCTGTGGATCACGGCGTCTATCCGGTTCTCCGCGCACACCTTGCGTACGGCGGCCTCGAGCGCGGTGACGTCGTCCGCGTGTATGACGGTCGCGCCGCCGTCGCGCGGCGCGACGGCGTGCCTGTCGCAGATATAAAAGACGCGGGCGTCCGCCACACGCGCGAGAAGTTTTTCCGCGATAAGCGCGCCGAGCCGCCCCGTCCCCGTATTCCGTATCATGCGCACCGCATCGATTTTTTCCGTATTGCCGCCGGCAGTGATGAGTATATTCCGTATGTTCATATCAATAGTATATCATCTGTTATGGCTTTTTATTTGAACAGCGCGGCGAGCCGATCCACCTGTTTTTCCGAGCCGGCGGCCGAGACGTAGTTCAGGAACAGCGCCTCGTTGATCCCGTACTGCGCGATGAGGCCGTCCACGTCGCCCTCGTAGTAGCGGAAGTCGACGACGATGATCTCGTCGTAGTTCTCCGTCAGGAACGGGATGAACGCGTTCGCGAAGCTCTCCTTGAATATGATGAGCCGGCGCCCCGTGTTGCTCTGCATTTTGATGTGGATGACCGGTAGGTCGCCGCCGGAAAACGCGACGTATTTGTTCGCGATCTGTATCTCGTCCGGCCCGCGTATGAGGCTGAGCCCAAAGCCGTCCTTCATGTCCGAGTTTTCGTAGCCGGTCATCTCGTAGGGGACGACGGGCGCGTAGGCGAGCACATGGTCGGGATTGGCCTTCATCTTGCTGTTGCCGCCTATGGAATTGTAGAAGCTGCCGAGAAAGCCGTCGAGCCGTATCCTCCCGTAAGAGAGCAGGGGCGTGTGCGGCAGGCCGAGCGCTTTGCAGTAGTCGCGGTAGGCGTAGTAGGCCCCGAGCTGGGTCCAGTGATGGTCGGTGCGGAAGTAGACGTACTCGTTCGCGTGGTCCCTGAGGCTGTCGTACACGTCCACCTTCACCACGTCGTCGTTGAGCTTTCCGTATATAAAAGAAATGGCCGCGCGTTGGTCGCTCGTCAGATCCTTGTACCTGTCCGGGAGTTTGAACTCGATATTCGTCGGCGCCACGAGGGCGGTCGTCCTTACGGCCCCTCTGTATTTTTCGTCGAAGCTGTTGATGATGCCCGCGTACTTGGCGTTGTTCTTTTCCGCGAATCCGTAAAATTCGAGGGCCGCGTCCCCTATAACGATAACGCCGCCTTCGCGTTTGCCCTCCCCTTCGAGTTTGTCCACGGCTGCCGTTTCGTCTGTCGTCGGGACAGCGCCGCCCGTCGTCGCGGCCGCTCCGCCCGGGCTCACTGCGCCCGCCACCACCGTGTCCGTTCCTGCGGCGCCCGGGCTCACGACGCCCGCCGCCGCGCCGGCCGGATCGGCCTCTGAGGCGTCTGCCGAAGCGTCGCCCGCGGGCGCGTCGTCCTGCCCTCCCGCCGTGTCTACGCCGTAGTGGATACTGACACTGTCGCCGTTCTCCCCGCTGACGCCAAAGCTCGATTTGAAATCGGAGGCTTTCTCTATCATCCATTCGCGCCACGGGAATGTGTCCGAGTAATAGCGCGAGAAGTCGTCCGTGAAGCTGCCGCCGAACAGGGCCGCCGCCGAAAAGGCCGGGGCTTTTTCAAGCGGCCTGTTTTCGATCTGCGAGACGTCGGGCTTTGGCATGGCGAAGCTCAGTACGCCAAATACGGCGAGCGCCGCGATAAAGGCGAGCAGCGTGAGCACGCCGCGCCAGTCGTCCCTGGCGCGTTCGTCCGGCCCGTAGGGCGCATCGTTCCGCCTGCCCGCGCCGCGCGGCATATCGACGCCGATGAGGCTCACCGTCCTTATCGCGCCTGAACCAACTTTTTCTCTACCTTTTATCTTTACCATCACATTCTGTCCACACGAGTTATTATTCCAATTACCATACTGCGAAGTAGCTTACAGGCGCGCCGCCGCGTCAAAACCTGAAATAGATGAACGGGTTGTAGCTGTTGCCGACGAGCATGATCGTGCTCACGAAGAGCAGGGCGCCGAGCCAGACGCATCTGAGGGCGAAGAGCGACGTCGCGAGCGAGCCGCCTCGGCGTCCGGCGATGCGGTACAGGCGCGAGACGGCCCGGCCTATGGGGACGCACGCGAGGGCCGCGGCGATGATGAGGAGCAGGTTGTTCATGAGCAGCAGCTCCGCGCCGGTGTCGGATAGGGCGCCGGAGCCGAACATCCGGCTGATGCAGAGCGCGGCGTCGCCGATGTCCGTGAAGTAAAAAAACACCCATCCTATGAGGAATACGAATATGGTGTAGATGTGCGGCAGGGCGGCCGGCCATCGCTCCATGCGCTCGCGGAGCCAGAATTTTTCGAGGGCGATGAAGGCGAACCAGTAGAGCCCCCACAGCGCGAAGTTCCAGCTCGCGCCGTGCCAGAGGCCCGTCAGCGCCCACACGATGAGCAGGTTTCTGTACAGCCGGACGCGGTTGCCGCCGAGCGGTATGTAGACGTAGTCGCGGAAGAATGTGCCGAGCGATAT